>JAHEYJ010000177.1 GCA_023251675.1 Bacteroidota bacterium | reverse complement strand
TGACTCATGCAAATGATGCTGTTGTTTTTCTGTTCCTCTGAACTTTCCATAGAACGTGAGGTAAAATAACCGGAACATATAAAAAGCCGTAAGTAAAGATCCCAGTACACCGAGGAACCAGAAAAATTTATTGTACTCATAGGCATGGCCGAGAATTTCATCTTTGGAAAAGAATCCTGCAAAAGGAGGAATTCCGGCAATGGCAATAGTAGCGATAGCGAAAGTTCCAAAAGTTATGGGTAAATATTTTTTCAGCCCTCCCATGCTGCGGATATCCTGTTCGCCGCTCATCGCATGAATTACGCTGCCGGCACCAAGGAAGAGAAGGGCTTTGAAGAAAGCATGCGTCATTACATGGAACACGGCGCCGGTATACGCTCCTACGCCAAGGGCAAGGAACATGTAGCCGAGCTGGCTTACGGTGGAGTAGGCAAGTACTTTTTTAATATCATTCTGGAACAATCCGATCGATGCGGCAAAGATGGCGGTGAATAATCCTACGCCGGCAACGATATCCATTGAAATAGGCGCGAGGGTATATAGAATATTTGAACGGGCTACCATGTAAATACCGGCAGTCACCATGGTTGCAGCGTGGATGAGTGCCGATACGGGAGTTGGACCGGCCATTGCATCGGGAAGCCAGGTATATAAAGGTATCTGCGCGCTTTTTCCGGTAGCACCTACAAAAAGAAGGAGCGTGATGGCCACCATCACCGTTGTGCCGGAAGCAAATGAATTGGCCGTATCAAAAACTTCTTTGTAGCGAACACTCCCGAAAGTGATGTAAATAAGAATGACACCCAGGATAAATCCAAGGTCACCGATGCGGTTCATGATGAAAGCCTTGTTGGCGGCTTTATTGTATTCTGTGTTCTTGAACCAGAAACCGATGAGCAGGTAAGAACACAATCCGACGCCTTCCCATCCTACAAACATGGTGAGGTAATTATCTCCAAGCACCAACAGGAGCATGAAGAAAATGAAAAGGTTAAGTTGCGCGAAGAACCTTGAAAAGGCAGGGTCGTCGTGCATATAGCCAACGGAATAAACATGGATCAGGAATCCCACGCCAGTGATAATAAGGAGGAACAGAACTGAAAGCGGATCTAAAAGGAATGCAAACGGCGCATTAAAACTTCCGGCAGCGATCCAGTCGAAAAGTTTTACGGTAATTCCCTCGCTGTGATCTTTTACTTCAAGAAAAACCGCACAGGAAAGCACCAGCGAAAGAAAAATGCTTCCGCAGCCGATGATCCCGACCAAACCCTTCGACAGATTTTTCCCGAACAACCCGATGATAAGAAACCCTATCAGCGGGAAAGCTGGAATCAACCCTGCATAATTTGACATCATATTTTTACTTTGTTGTCATGCTGAACCTGCCTGCAACAGGCAGGCGAAGTGAAGCAAAACAAAATCATCCTTTCAATTTATTCAACACGTCAATATCCGTTGAGCCGGTATTTCTATAGATCATTACAACTATTGCAAGACCAACCGATACTTCTGCAGCGGCAACCAGCATCACGAAAAATACGAACAACTGTGCCGCCGCATCGTTCCAGTAAGCGGAAAAAGCAACCAGCAAAAGATTTACCGCATTCAACATCAACTCAACGGACATCATGATGATGAGCACATTCCTCCGGAACAGAACGCCCATTACGCCGATGCAGAACAACACCGCGCTAAGCAGGATGTAAAGATTGATGTGTATGTGTTGTATGACGTTCATTTACTTTCTTTTTTTCCAAGCATGACGGCTCCTACCATTGCTGACAGGAACAGGATGCTCGAGATCTCAAACGGTAAAAGGAACTGGGTGAATAAGACTTTTCCAAGATTTTCTACAAGCCCAAGGTTTGCATTTACATTTCCAGGAGCAGGAAGCAGTTCGGTCTGTTTCAGCGCTCCGATGAGAATGATCATAAGGATGCAAGCGGCCACGACGGCAGCTCCTTTTGCAAAAATACTTTTATGCGGTTCAGTTTCCTTGTTCAGATTCAAAAGCATAATGACGAACAGGAATAAAACCATGATGGCGCCTGCGTAAACGATGATGTGCACGGCCGCTAAAAACTGCGCGTTCAGTAAAATATAATGACCGGCGATGGCGAAGAAAGTAACCACCAGGTATAAAACGCTGTGAACCGGATTCTTTTCCAGAACAACCATTAGCCCGCAAAGTATTGCGAGGAAGGAAAGGAAGTAGAATATATATAAAGTCATATTAAAGCCCCTCCTAAATCCTCCCTGTTAGGGAGGACTTAATATCGATTTTACTGTTTAGTTCTTCTGTTTTCATTTTTTATCTCTTCCCCGTTTTCTCCTCCCCAATGGGGAGGTAAGGTGGGGCAGCTCAGTCCAGTTTATTATGATGAAGTTCCTTCTTCTTTTTGAATTCAAGTACTTCTTTTGTTTGTCTTTTTGATATATCAATTCGTTTAGCCGGATCCATTGGTTCAAGAAGCCGGTCTTTTCCATAGATAAAATCAGAACGCAAGGATGCCGGTGGGACCAGCCTGTCGGTAAGAAAAATAGCTTCCTTCGGGCAGGCTTCTTCGCAGTCGCCGCAGAAAATGCAACGAAGCATGTTGATCTCATAAACGGAGGAATATTTTTCTTCGCGGTATAATTTTTCTTCTCCCGGTTTCCGTTCTTCAGACACCATGGTGATGGCTTCTGCAGGACACGCCACCGCGCACAATCCGCAGGAAGTGCAGCGTTCGGCGCCGTTCTCATCGCGTTTCAGCACATGCATGCCCCGATACATGGGAGCGATCGGCCTTTTTTTATCAGGATAGGAGATCGTTGCTTTCTTTTTGAAGAAATGCCCGATCGTGATCCACAAGCCGCCGATAATGGCAGGGAGATAGATCCGTTCGAGGAACGTCATCTCTTTTTTGCTTGCTTCTACGGATCGGTTACTTAACGACATTTTCTATTTTGTAAATAATCCAATGATCTCGTGACGATACATTACCGCCCCGGTTATAAAGATATTCAGAATGGAAAGCGGAATCAATCCTTTCCATCCCAGTTTCATCAGCTGGTCATAGCGGAAGCGCGGCAGGGTCCAGCGCACCCACATGAAGAAAAAGATGAAGAAAAATGTTTTGCAGAACATAAAGAAACAGCCAAGCAAAGCAAGCATGTTCGGGTCGTGCACAAACCGTCCGATGAACGGCATGTTGTATCCCCCGAAATAAAAGGTGGAGATCACGGCAGAAGAAATAAACATGTTGATGTATTCGGCAAAAAGGTAAAACCCGAGTTTCATGGAAGAATATTCGGTGTGATAACCGCCGATCAGTTCGCTTTCACATTCGGGAAGGTCGAACGGGGCGCGGTTGGTTTCCGCAAAAGCACAGATGATGAAGATCAAACAGCCCAGCGGCTGATAAAGAACATTCCAGTGCCATCCGTGCTGCTGCATGGCGATCTCACGGGTGCTGAGGGTTCCTGTGATCATGACCAGAGCGATGATGCTCAGGCCCATTGCCAGTTCATATGAAATCATTTGAGAAGAAGCGCGAAGCGCACCCAGCAAAGAAAATTTATTGTTCGATGCCCATCCTCCGACCATGATCCCGTAAACGCCGACAGAAGTAACTCCGAAGAGATAAAGTATTCCGATGTTAACATCAGCAACCTGAAAAGAATATTCGTGTCCGGCAATGGTCAGTGAAGTTCCCCATGGAATTACCGCGCCCGTCATTAAAGAAGTGAACATGGCAATAGACGGTCCGAGGATGAAAAGAAATTTGTTGGAAACATCCGGGATCATTTCTTCTTTCATGAACATCTTCACTCCGTCTGCAACGGGCTGAAGCAGTCCCAACCAACCGGCACGGTTCGGGCCAAGCCGGTCCTGGATGAATCCGGCAATTTTTCGTTCTGCGTACGTCGCGTACATCGCTATGACCAGCGAAATGGCAAAGACGCAGATGGCAAGGATTGCCTTATATATAATGTATGCGAGCATTATTTGTTGTTCGGGTTAAGCGCGCCTTCTCCGCGGGAGACGTATTTGCCTTCGAACTGTTTTAATTTATTTTTTGTATCCTGAGTAAGTTTCAATAGATTTTCATAATGGTTTGCCGAGATCACAGAATGTTTGTCAACATGAGATGCTCCGTCAATGACCCAGTCGCTTGTTTTCTTATGATCGTAGCGGCAGGAATTGCAGATCCAGTCTTCGACTTCACCGTATTTATCTTTCCGTGCTGTAACACGGAGGACTTCTTCTCCTTTATACCATAAACGAACTTTACCGGAACACTTATCGCAGTTGCGGTGCGCCTCAACCGGTTTGGTGAACCACACACGTGATTTAAATCTAAATGTTCTGTCCGTCAGCGCGCCTACCGGGCAAACATCGATCATGTTTCCGCTCATTTCATTGTCGATAGCATTCTGAATATAGGTTGATATCTCCGCATGATCACCGCGGTTAAGGACTCCGTGCACCCGTCCATCGCACAATTGTTCGGCTACTTGCACGCAGCGGTAACAAAGAATGCAGCGGGTTACGTGCAGTTTAATTTTATCTCCGATATCAATCTTTTCAAACTCTCTTCTTTTGAATTCATAGCGGGTATTCATTTTCCCGTTCTCATAGCCCAGGTCCTGCAGATGACATTCTCCCGCCTGGTCGCAGATGGGGCAGTCGAGCGGATGGTTGATGAGCAGGAATTCAACTACGCCTGCTCTTGCTTCCAGCACTTCAGGTGAAGTGATGTTCTGCACTACCATTCCGTCCATCACCGTGGTTCTGCACGATGCAACCAACTTCGGCATCGGGCGCGGATCTTTTTCTGAACCTTTGGATACTTTCACCATGCAGGTCCGGCAATAGCCGCCGCTGGTTTTTAGTTTGGAATAATAACACATGGCAGGAGGAACGATCTCACCACCGATCATGCGCGCCGCATTCAGGATGGTGGTTCCTTCAGGAACATCAATTGTTTTGCCGTCTATCGTTACTCGAGCCATTATTTTAATTCACAAGTTAGTAATTCACAAGTCATAAGAAATACAAATTTATTTTTTCAAATTAATGATTATTGATGCAATGACTTTTGTTATTTTTTTTAATTCTTTTTTTATTGATTCGAATTGTTCTTCTTTCATTTCATATCCATCTTTAATTACTTCCATCCAGTATTCTGTTTCGTCTGCAGAGCGAAGTGCTATTTCATAATACCTTATCAATTCTTTTCTGCTGCTGCTTGCTCTTGCTTCTTTGACATTTGCTCCAATTGAGGTTCCGCTTCTTAATATTTGATCTCTCAATGGATATTCTACTCCTGTATTCTTTAATTCAATTACGAATTTTACTGTTACTACTGCAAATTCCTTGGTTCTTTCTTTAATGTCTTTTTCATATTGCATTTCCTCTTGTGACTTGTGCCTTAACTATTTGTGACTTCTAACTGATTCAGCCTGTAATAATGCTTAACGTCTTTAATATTCTTTCCGTTTTTAACGTATTCTTCAAACTCACTCCTGAAATGACGGATGGCGCTTGCGACCGGCCATGAAGCTGCATCGCCAAGCGGGCAAATCGTTCTTCCGTCGATCTTGCTTTGGATATCAAAGAGCAGATCGATGTCCGACATAGCAGCGTTTCCTTCCAGAAATTTATGCAATATCTTTTCCATCCATCCGGTTCCTTCGCGGCAGGGCGAACATTGTCCGCAGGATTCGTGGTGATAGAACCGGGTGAAGTTCCAGAGATTCTTAACAATGCTTGTGTCTTCATCCATCACAATGAATCCGCCGGATCCGAGTGCAGTGCCGGTTTGAAAACCGCCATCAGCAAGCGATTCATAGGTCATCAGGCGAGATTCTCCTTTTGCCGTCTTCAGGATAAGTTCAGCAGGAAGAATTGGAACAGAAGAACCTCCGGCAACCACTGCTTTCAGTTTCTTTCCATTGCGGATACCTCCGCAGTATTTTTCTGAGAAAATAAATTCTTCAACAGGCACTCCCATTTCGATCTCATAAACACCCGGCTTGTTGATATGCCCGCTTGCGGAAATAAGTTTTGTTCCGGTGGATTTCCCGATCCCGATCTTGGCATATTCATCGCCGCCCATGATAGTAATAGGAACCACTGCGGCAATGGTCTCCACGTTGTTTACAACGGTGGGGCGGTCCCACACACCTTTCACAGCAGGGAATGGGGGTTTGAGGCGGGGATTGCCTCTCTTTCCTTCCAGTGATTCGATCAGCCCTGTTTCTTCACCGCAGATATACGCGCCGCCTCCGGGATGAACGAAAATATCGAGATCAAATCCACTGCCTAAAATATTTTTTCCGAGATAACCGGCATCGTACGCTTCCTGTATTGCTTTTTCAAGAATATGATAGACATACATCATTTCCCCCCTTATATATATGTAGGAAA
>JAHEYJ010000176.1 GCA_023251675.1 Bacteroidota bacterium | reverse complement strand
TTGTTTCTTATACCGAGGCAGGCCCGCCTCCTTCAACGGTTGCGATCACCAATCCGGCAACCAATACATCGAACGTTAATTCTGTAGTGGCTGGAACAAGTGGTTCCAAATGCTGGGCAGAAGCCGGTTCAGCGGTTTATCGGGCAGAGGTAACTTCGGCAATTTCAGGGAATGGGAATTACATTCTTAATATTTCAGGGTTCACCAATCCTGCCTGGGAAGTGGATGGCGCTACTTTATTTATTATTTATAAAGATCCCAATGCGAATTACCAAGGTTCGCTCGTGATCTGGGATGGGGCGATGGCCACTTCAAGCGGCGCTGACCTCAGCCAGACCGGCACAGGGTTTAATGTGTGTTCCACACCCGGTACTGCGCGTGCATTTGCTATCTCATCCGATCACCAGGACAATACAGCTTTAACCCATACGACCACTTTAAATGGCGCTATAAGTAATTTTCCGAATAATATGTTTAGTTACGATGAAGCGCCCGTAACACTTACTTCCGGGCAAACCACCTCTGCATTTGGGGAATCTGCCGGCGGAACAGGGGATTGTTATTTATGGGGCGTGATGGGATTATATTATCAAACTACTAATTGTACCGTTTGTTCGCCCTGCCCGGCAACTTCCGTATCGATTGATTCCGTTAAAAACAATTCTTCCTGCACGTTGAATAACGGAGCGGTTTATCTGGGGGCCTCAACAACGGCGGGCCCGCTTACCTATAACTGGTCGAATGGCGCAACTACGCAGGATATTACAGGACTTTTTTCAGGAACCTATTCTGTTACTATAAAAGATACAACCAACTGCATCACCGCTTATTCTTTTAACATTTCTTCTCCGGCAAATATTTTTATTTCCTTTGATTCCATTACAACCGTTTCCTGCAATGGAGCCAATGGGGTCATCCACGCGATGGTAACCGGCGGAACGCCTCCCTATACCTACAACTGGTCAAACACAGCCACGACACAGAATATTACCGGCCTGGCATATGGAAATTATACTTTAAAAGTTACTGACAGCAATGGATGTATTACGATTTCTTCTGCATCGGATAAAGCTACCGTCAATGTAGCAACGCCTTCCATCTGCATGGTGACGGTTGATTCTCTTTCGCAATACAATGTGATCCTGTGGGATAAAACTGCATTTGCCCCTACCGATAGCTTTATCGTTTACAGGGAGATCGGCGTCAACAATTACAAACCCGTCGGCGTTGTACCCTATCCTGTGTTGAGTTTATTTATTGATACCGTGCGCACAAAATATTTTCCCAATACAGGCAACCCCAATAACGGTACGTACCGTTATAAACTCGGCGTGCATGACCAGTGCGGCAATGCCAGCGCGCTCAGCCCGTATCACAATACCATATATATGCAAAACAACAGCGGAACGTTTTCCTGGCCGCAGCTTTATACGATCGAAAGCAGCGCGAACCCTGTGACCAGTTATGTTTTGATGCGCGATGATAACTCTACCGGCAACTGGCAGGCAGTAAACAGCGTGGCAGGAACACTGCAAACTGCAGCGGATCCGTCCTATACGACATTTCAGGCTACCGCTTCCTGGCGGGTGGCAACCCAATGGAGTATTGCCTGCACTCCTGCCCTGGTAAAAGATCCTGCTGCTGAAAATTTTATTTCCTCCCGCTCAAATATATTTAAATCAACAGCGGTAGGCATGAATGAACAGAATTCGCCGCTGCTCATGACTGTTTCACCCAATCCATCCAGCGGCACATTCGCACTTCAAATGAATAATGGATCCCTGCTGATTACTGATTATCAATTATCCATTTTTAATGTGTTGGGAGAAAAAGTATATTCCACTGCCATGAATGATAGATCATCAACGATCAGGCTCAATGTGCCGAACGGAGTCTATTTTCTCCGGGTTTCCGTCCCTTTGGGGCAGCCCAACACAAGAGCGGGCACTGCAGTAAAGAAAATTATTATTCATAAATAATTCAGGCCGTTCTCTCTGCAGCCGCTCCATTTCGCTTCGTGGAAAAAGAAAGTTGTAAGATAAGTTGATGCTTCCCCTTTTCCGAAAAGACCATCGGAATTCTCACCTGCTGGTTAATTACGCATCCGGCTTCTTTTCAAAAAATCTTTGATGGAAAGCGATTGGTCAGTATACGATAACTAATTTTTTATTTATAACGCTGCCCGCAGTGGTAATCGTTACTGCGTAAACGCCATTCTGTAAAGCGGTTACATCAATAATTATTTTGCCGCTTATGTTTTTACTGAGCACATTCCTGCCGTTCAGATCATAAATATCTATAACAGATTCCCCATTGACAACCGCATCGCCTATTTGAAAACTGTTTGAAGCAGGGTTTGGATAGATCACAAAAGCATCCGGTGCATTGTTTTCTTGAATACCGGTATTATTGCATCCCAAGAAATTATTAAATGCAGTCATATCTCCATTGAAAACATTTACATCTGTTTGGCTGCCCGCTATTCCCGGGACGGTGGCTGTCCAGCTGTATTGATTGAAAGCCCAGGTTGTCCATACCCCAATGTTGGCTGGCGGTGTGGATGGATTTCCACTGAGATCATCTCTCCAAAGCGGATAACTATTTAAGGAACTGTTCACATAGCCGCAATTAGAGGAGCCGATATAAAGAACAGGTTTAATTCCTGTAGCAGCCTGAACGGTGTTCATCCAGTTCTGTATCCAGGCGGTTAACTGTGCGCTGGTGAAATTGGTTTGCCAATAAGAACCTTCGAGGTCAAGAGCAGGAGGTAGTTCACAACTTATAATGTACGGCTGCGCCACACTTAAAAAATAATTTGCTTCATTAATTGCACCTGCGTTTGTTGGATTGAGATCGCCGCGGGCAAAGTGAAAAGCGCCCATTTTCAATCCGGCATTTACACCGTTCACTGCATAGTTTAAATACTGGCCATCGGTATAACCTACACCTTCGGTAGCTTTCGCGTATGCAAATGTATAACCCGCTGCTTTTACCTGGTTCCAGTTGATCGTGCTGTTGCCGCTGTACACATCAACACCCAGTACTTGCACAAGAGACGTTCCGCTGGTATCTCTCCAAACCAAAGTTGAATAAGGAGAGCCGGTATTGGTTGCGCAGCCCGAAACGGTGGTCAGTAATTTTACCTTTCCCGTAAACGTGGCGGTCCACCGGATATAAGGCGCAGTAGTGCAATTCGTTCTTCCGCAATTATTTTCATAACAAAGCGTGGCTCCTGAAGAATTATTGAACAAGGTTAATTCTGCATCCCATCCCAGGCTTCCTCCAAAGTCGCTGCAATAGGTCCACTCATAAGTGTCCCCGTTTGTTACATCAAATAACGTATAGTTGCCTGCATTCATGTAGGCGCTCACCGTTGACCAGGAGGATGCAGCAGTCGAAAAAGTAGCAGAGGGATACTGTCCGGTTGAATTGGTATCTGCCGCAGCGCATCCCCCGCTTCCGCATGTTTGCGCTTTCAGTTGGCAGGAACAAACGATTAAAAGAAGCAGTAAAAAAAATTTCATTGCTGCTTATTCTTCCGTGATCACTAATTTGTCTGCTGCGATTACTTTGTTGCCTTGCACCAATCGAATAAAATACAGGCCGGCGGGCAGGTCACCCCGCTGCAATTTTATTTCCTGTCCCGAAATATTTATTATTTGTTTTACCTGCTGCCCGACAGAGTTGTAAACGGTGAGGGTTGCGTTCTTTAAAAGATTTTCTGCCTGTAAAGTTACCGAGGAAGAAAAAGGATTAGGAAAAACGCTTACCAGATCATTGAACGGAATTTCATTTACGGAAAGGGATGCATCAATATACATAATAACGCGTGAAATGTCATTTGCATCCTCAGACCAAACATCATGCATTTGCTGATTGTAAAGCGGGAACTGCATGCCGGTTCTGTTAAGGATCACAGGGTTTCCGAAAATGGATCCGTTGAATTGCGGTGTGCCATAACTGCAAACGCTGCCTGTGCCGCGCGCTCCATATACCCCAATCGTATCTCCGGCCTGCACCGGGATGCTGCAGGGAATCATTGAAGTGCTGGTATCATTCGCCACATAGAACAACGAAACAAATTTATTTGTAATGGCCGGGTAAGCAGGCGGAGGAATGCTGTCGAAACGCAATACTTCTATGCTTTGCGGGTCAGTGGATGCATCGGTGGGAATAAAAAGCCCGCAAATGCTGAAGGCAACCGGGGCGATGAAATAATAACCCCGCACATTCCCTGAAAAAGTAGTGAGTTGTGCGCACATTGTATCCGCCGTGCACGGACTTAAAACACGATCCGCCTTTTGATCAGAGACGGTTTCTGACACAGGAGGAATTCGTTCGATAAACACCGCGCCGGGAGGATTGTTGTTCAGCTGTTGTTTAAAGTCCAGGTCTGCATTTTGCGCTATTGCTGTGCCATAGGTAAATCCGCATACAGTGAAAAAAAGGAGTAATGATGTTTTCATTTGGTTTTATTTTTATTTATTTGTTGCCGTAAAGTGACCATGCGTAAAAGTATAAATCATTTTATTGTCTTTTGAGAAGAGATGCCGGGAAAAGTAAAAATTCTTTCATTTATCGGTAATTCTTAATTTCTGAGCCGCATACGTTTTGTTGTTTGAACGTTTTTGCTAACGGTTCCGTACTTTGCGTTGGTGAGCTTTTGAAACCGTAAACGGTCAGCCAGCACCAAAGTTTATTAATTGCTCAAATGTTTCTATTTGCACTGTCTGCCCACTAATGCAAAACCCGTGTTATGGGGCGTTTTTTATTTTTCTGTATGTCCGTCTTACTTCTCCGAACCACACAACTGTCAGGAGAGGAAAAACGATAAATGATATTTTATTAAAATTAGATGCTGTCGAAAAATCAAGATGAATGAGATGTTGTATAGCCCTTGTCATTCCACAGCCGTAGCATTTTGTGTCAAAGAGTAAAACAGACAAACACATTGATTGTCCGCTGTCAAAAAAGTCAGCTGGTAAAATTATTAAAACCAAAAAAAGTAATAACAACCCGCTGGCATATAAATAGTGAAATACCTTTTTCAATTTCTATTATAGTTTTTCTGAATAGTCACCATTTCTTGGTTTTAAGTCTCCTGTGATTATACGAATTAAGTCTATAAGTGCTAAGATACCACAAACGCCACCAGTTAATAACATTAAAATTCCTATTCCTGTGTAGCCGAGATAAAATCTGTGTATGCCAAGAACACCAATAAAAATGCAAAGCAATAATGCAACCAACTGACTTTTTCCACCACCATTGGCCGCACTTTTCTTATTTGCTTTCTTATTTTCCTTGCTGTCCGCTTTGACAATTGTTTTGGTTTCAGAATTCAGATTTATCTTAGCAGTAACGGTATTTTCTTTCTTGTTAAACGAAACTGTCTTGCGTGATGGAATAATAACAGAGTTGTCAATGGAGGCAGAAAGGTTGTCTTCAATAACAGTTGGGAAATTGTCAACCGTGCTGGTTTCAATTTCTGATTGCTTACCTGTCACGATTTGATTTTGTTCTGTTTGTTTTCCGTTGTCGTTGCTCACTAATTCCTGTCTGTCAGGATTATGTTTTGATTTATTCCATTCAATATGATAGCCAGACATATAAACTCGCTTTTCCATTGTGCAAGAGGTCAGGACGAGAGTTATCGCCAGTCCGATGAACGAAAGTTGTTTTAATGATTTCATTTTATTTTGGTTTTTCAAACAATTCCGGTATTTTATTTTGTTGCCTTATCGTCAATGGGTTCCCATAATTCAACTTTGTTCCCTTCAGCGTCAAGAATGTGAACGAATTTACCATAATCATAAGTTTCAATTTTGTCAACTATGGTTACGCCTTCTTTTTTAAGCTGCTCAACCAGTTCCGTTAAATTCTCTACCCGGTAATTTATCATGAAGTCTTTTGCAGAAGGTTCAAAATATTTTGTCGTTTCGGCAAAGGGACTCCATGTGGTCGAACCCTTTTTAGTTGAGTCGGATGCTTCTCTCCACTCAAAATTTGCCCCATACTCGTTGGTGTTCAACCCAAGATGAGTTTTATACCAGTCTTTCATTTTTTTAGGGTCTTTGCATTTAAAAAAAATGCCCCCGATGCCTGTTACTTTTTTCATGGTTGTTTGGTTGTTAGATTGTTTTGTCAGGATCGTATTAAATGCGAAACCAAAACAGAATGATGCCGCAATTGCTAAAATTACTAATGATAATTTTTTCATTGTGTTTAATTTATTTCCACTTGGTTACTACGATGCGTTTCTCAAAGATAATTAAAAACAGAAAACTTCAAGTTAAGAGACAAATGTGCGGGCGTACGACAAAAATCCCATCTTTTATTTTTTTTGTTGTTCGACCCCGAAGGGGTCGTATGATTACAGGGCAATTTCCATTCTACATATATGTGATCCGCCCAGGTGGATCAAACCACAAGCGGATTTTTGTCGT
>JAHEYJ010000043.1:12800-22671 GCA_023251675.1 Bacteroidota bacterium | reverse complement strand
GAAATAAACCCATCGCCTGTTTAAAAGGAGAAGGCGGTTCCATATTCTTGCTTCCTAAAGAGGTCCAGAGCCATGCAAATAACGGAGCAAAGATCACAATGGCAACCGCATTGATACTTTGGAAATAGGAAGCCGGAACGGTCCAGCCGAACAAAGTTCGGTTCGTTTGTTCATCGGCAAAATAGGTGAGGGACGCGCCGGACTGTTCGAAGGCGCTCCAGAAGAAGATCACAAAGAAGCAAGCAATGTAAATGACCCAGATCCTCTCTTTCTCAATTTTTGTAAGCGAGGGATCAGAAATGATCAGCCCAGGTATAGCAATGGCAAAAGAAAAAATAATACTTCCGATCAGGTCGAAATCCATTCCCAGCGTATGATGCACAAACTTTAATGGCGCATGAATAAATTCTGAAAGAAGGTGAATATCCATACCGAACATCAGCAGCCAGAAAAGAACGAGGGCCACTCCTCCCCAAATTACGAATGTAACCGGCTTGAATTCTTTTTTCTCTTCCGTTGAATCAACTGCACTGCGTTCAATGTTCGGCTTGTCACCGATCTGAACGCCTTCCGGCGTTACAATGTATTTATTTTTCAGCCATACAAAAAGAATAACACTGGCTACCATTCCCAGGCAGGCGGCAAGGAATCCCCAGCGGAAAAATTCAGGAAGGCTGTTCCCTGCCACATCGTATCGTTCACCGACGAAACCGCACAGCAGTGGCGCTATGAACGCACCCAGGTTAATCCCCATGTAAAATATAGTAAATGCAGAATCGATCCTTTTATCTCCTTTCGGATAAAGCTGTCCGACCATCGTTGATATGTTGGGCTTAAAAAAACCATTTCCGAAGATCAGGAAGGTCAGGCCGACAAACATTAAAGTGGTTGCAAAAGAAATATTCGTGTAAAAAGTTCCGGAAAGGAACATAAAGAACTGTCCGATCGCCATCAGGATTCCGCCTACGATAATGGATTTTCTGTTTCCCCAATAACGATCCGCAACGTAACCTCCAATGAGAGGAGTAAGATAAACAAGGCCTGTGTAACTTCCATAGATCTGTGATTTCAGCGTAACGCTAAACAGGAGCGCTTTAGCCATGAATAAAGTAAAAATGGCACGCATTCCATAATAACTGAAACGCTCCCACATCTCAGTAATAAATAATACATAAAGCCCTTTCGGATGTCCTTGTTTTAGTTCACTCATAAAAATTTATTTTGGCGAAGATAGGAAAATACCTTTTGTCGGAATTCCTAAAAATACGCCGGGTTTCACAGATAAATACGAATCCCGTGCTCTTCTATTTTGAAAGATATTTTTTCGTAATTAAAGATTTTCCAGGATGAAATTAGTGAGCATATTATACAAATGAAAGCGTGCGCTTCCTTTTCCGCCATACATGCTGTGATTTTTATCCGGATAGGCAAAAAAATCAAATTGTTTGTTTGCTCTCACTAACGCATCCACCATTTCCACTGAATTCTGAAAATGCACATTGTCATCGGCTGTTCCATGAACAAGTAAAAATTTTCCTTTCAGTTTATCCACAAAATTGATGGGGGAATTGTCGTCATACCCGCTGCCGTTCTCCTGTGGTAATCCCATATATCTTTCTGTGTAGATGTTATCGTAAAAACGCCAGTTGGTAACCGGAGCAACTGCTATTGCTGATTTGAAAACATCCGCACCTTTCGTAATGCAGAGCGCGCTCATATATCCTCCGTAACTCCAGCCCCATATTCCAATTCTGCTTTTATCTACAAAAGGAAGCGTACCCAGGTATTTTGCCGCTTCGATCTGATCTTCCGTTTCAAATTTTCCCAACTGCTTGTAGGTGCAGTCCCTGAACTTTTTACCTCTGCCTCCGGTTCCGCGGTTGTCAACCGAAACAATGATGTATCCTTTGGAACAAAGCATCTGGTACCACATATAATCCCTTTCCCATGTATCATTTACGGTATTAATTCCCGGTCCGCCGTACACCGTCATCAATACAGGGTATTTTTTCTTTTCATCAAAGTTCAGCGGAAGCATTTTCCATGCATTGAGTTCGGTACCGCCAGAAGTTTTGATCTTGAAAAATTCTTTCGTGGTAAGATTATAGTCGTTCAGTTTTTTGAGAAGCACCGTGTTATCTTCCAGCGTACGAACTTCCGTTCCGTTGGCAGAGCGCAGTACAATGGCGGGAGGACGATTGGCATTGGTGTAGGTATGAATATAAAAAGTAAACGTGGAATTAAATTCCCCATCGTCGGTTCCCTGAAGCGGAGATAATTTTTTTCTTGTCTGGCCATCCAGGGAAATGGAATAAAGATTTTTTTCGGTGGGAGAAATTTCAGTAGAGGTATAATAGATGATCTTATTTTTCTCGTCGTAACCTTTCATTTCCACAACATCCCAGTTCCCTTTGGTGATCTGATACACAAGCTGGCCGGTCATCTCATATAAATAAAAATGATTGAATCCGTCTTTCTCGCTGCTCCAGATGAACTCCTGTCCGTTGGGAAGAAAGGTCAGGTTATCTGAAATTTCAATGTACGTATCGCTGTTCTCGCTCAAGAGGGTCTTTGTTTTTCCGCTGGTTGCATCGGCTAACAGAAGTTCAAGTTTGTTCTGCAGGCGGTTCATGCGCTGAACGGATAATGAATTTGAATGGGTTGTCCACTTGATACGCGGAATATATTCATACTCATTCCCAAGGTCAGCCATCACTTTGTTTCCTGATTTCACATCGTAAAAATAGATCTGGACTTTTGAATTCTCCTCGCCGGCTTTCGGATATTTATAACTGTAATCCGTAGGGTAGAGGGTTCCGTATTTTATAAAGTTGTATTCTTTCACTTTGGATTCGTCAAAACGGTAATACGCGATCTTGCTGCCGTCGGGCGACCACTGCCAGGCTTTGGCAAAGGAGAACTCTTCCTCATATACCCAATCGGTTGCACCGTTGATGATGGAATTCCATTTTCCATCATTCGTTATAGCCGTTTCTTTTCCGGAAGCTACATCGTACACGTAAAGATTATTATCCCGAACAAAACCAATATTTTTTCCATCGGGAGAAAACTCTGCATACATCTGTTTCCCGTTCGCTGAAATGAAAGTGGTGGTTTTTGTCTTGATATCATAGATATAATAATTCGCTCTGGTTGAATGACGGTATATAGGTTCGGATGCTGAAGAGATCAATAGTTTGTTTTCATCAGAGCTGAACTGGTAATCTTCAATCTCTGCGTTGCCTGTTGCTCCCTTTAGGGCCGGGGCGATCCAGCTGCTTTTTAAAACGGTATCCACTGCTTTCCCTGACTTGTATTCATATTTCACGACGAAACTCCCGGAAGCATTGGCCCCCTGTGTTGTATAATGTTCCCCGTTGTTCATGGATCTTATCCCATAAACCCGCTTCACGGCAAACGTGTTTTTCTGGAAGAGGTCTTCCAGCGTGATCTCTTGCTTTTGCTGGGCAAATAATTGAATAGAGAACAGAACAAGGATGTAAATTATTCTTTTCATAATTTTCTGTATTAATTCGTGTAATCTGTGGCTGAAGTTATTTGTTTTTCTGAATGTAAGTCTCAACTCTTAAATTGGCGTTTTCACGCAGGTTCATCCAGAAAAGATTGTAATCGATCACATGAAATCTCTTTTTGCCCGGAAATCCCTTTTTATTTTTTTTGTTCACCCATAGCAATCCGTTGGGAGAAACCTGCGCATCCGCAATCCCCATGTCGATCTCTGAAAATCCATAAGGCACACTTCCTTTATTAAGAGAGACCGGCGCATAGGCAAGATCGTGTTTCCATGTAAGCGGATTCACACATTCAAGCGAATCACCGAAATATTTATCGGTTTTTGCTCCAAAGCATCTGGCATTCCAGGTAATGAGACAGCCTGTTTCAGCAGCAGAATCGCTGGGTGGAATATTTTTATACTCTTTTGTTTTTATGTCGCCTCCGATAACATAAGCGGCAACCAGTTTTTTTCTTAAAACAGGGTCATTATCAAAAAAATCATGGAGCAGCCGCTGCGCGTGCATGGTTCCCTGGCTGTGAGAGGCAATAATAATGGGACGGCCGTTATTGTAGTTCTTCAGATAATACTCGAATGCTTTTTTAACATCTTCATAGGCAAAGTCAAGGGCTTTTTTTCCGCTTCCTTTCAAAACCGCATACGAATATAAAACGGCTTGTCGGTATAGTGGGGAATATATTTTACAGCTTCCGTTGAAGACAGTTGCCTGGTGACGAATGGTGCTTTTGCCGATTTTCCTATTTAGCTTTTTATTGTCTACATCCGCGTTCCAATGCCGGCCGGTCAGGTAAATGGTAGGATAGATAAAGAAAACATCCGCCTTTGCATTCGCTTGTTTGTCCTTCAGGTTTGACTTATAAGGAACGGCATCTGCGCTGTCTTTTTTATCCGGAAGCGCTGCCCAGTATTTTGTTTGTGAATAATCAGGCGCGGAAGTTCTTTTGGATCTGTCAAACGAGCGTAACGGCCAAAGGCAGGAAGAAAGAAACAACAAAAAACAATAGGCAATCGGCAGTTGGCAAAAAATACGTAATTCGTAATTCGGTCTCATTCGTAATTCGTAGGTTTGTAATGTGAAAATACTCAAATGAATTATACAAAAATCAGTTTAAAGCATTTAGATCAGTTCCGTTCTATTCTTGGAAAGGAAAATGTTTTATCAGATAATGATTCACTTGACCACTATGGTTCAGATGAGACCGAAGATTTGAAATTCCTGCCGGAAGTTGTTTTCAAACCAAACACAGCGCAGCAGGTTTCTGAGATCCTGAAACTTTGTAATAAGGAAAATATTCCGGTCACGCCGCGCGGCGCAGGAACGGGTTTGAGCGGCGGTGCGCTTCCGGTTTTTGGCGGAGTAATTCTTTCAACGGAACGCTTCAATAAAATAATTGAGATCGACGAACGGAATCTGCAGGCTACTGTTGAACCGGGTGTCATTACACAGGTCTTCCAGGAAGCGGTAATTGAAAAAGGATTGTTCTATCCGCCCGATCCTGCCAGCAGGGGAAGTTGTTTTCTCGGCGGAAACCTGGCTGAAAGTTCCGGCGGACCGAGAGCTGTGAAATACGGCATCACAAAAGATTATGTGCTGAACCTTGAAGTGGTTCTTCCGACCGGAGAAATCATCTGGACCGGTGCCAATGTGCTGAAGAATTCCACAGGCTATAATCTCACACAACTTATTGTCGGCAGCGAAGGAACGCTGGGCGTGATCACCAAAATTGTTTTCAGGCTGATTCCTTATCCCACAAAAAATGTGGTGATGCTCATTCCTTTTTTCTCAGCAGAGAAAGCCTGCGAGGCGGTCTCGGCAGTCTTTCGTGCCGGAGTGACTCCTTCCGCTATGGAATTTATGGAACGGGATGCGATTGAATGGGCGATGAAATACACAGCCCACCCCCAACCCCTCCCATTGGGAGGGGAGCGTAGAGCTAAAGTCCTCCCTAATGGGGAGGATTTAGGAGGGGCTGCAGCTCACCTCCTCATCGAAGTAGATGGCAACGATATGGATATGATCATGAAAGACGTTGAACGAATCACAGAAGTGCTTGAGAAATTTGAATGCGGTGAAATTCTTTTTGCGGATACTGCGGACCAAAAAGAAAATCTATGGCGCATGCGCAGAAGTTTGGGCGAAGCGGTGAAATCACATTCTATATATAAAGAAGAGGACACGGTTGTGCCCCGCGCTGAACTTCCGGAACTTTTGAAAGGCGTGAAATCAATAGGGGAGAAGTACGGTTTCAAGTCTGTTTGCTACGGACATGCGGGCGATGGAAATCTTCATGTAAATATTATTAAAGGCGAAATGTCTGATGATAAATGGAACAACGAACTTCCTGTAGCGATACGCGAAATATTTACGCTTTGCAAAAAACTGCACGGAACCATTTCCGGCGAACACGGCATCGGCTGGGTGCAGAAAAGTTATATGGACATTGCCTTTCATCCAAAAGCCATTGAACTTCAGAAAGAGATCAAGAAACTTTTTGATCCGAATGGGATAATGAACCCCGGGAAAATGTTCGTGTAAATAAATTATCTTTGCAATGATGTTAAATACGACGTTACAAAATATCAAATCCACGGTGCTTGCATTTTTACCCGATGCACAAGTAATGCTTTTTGGCTCCCGGGCAAGGGGAGATGAAAGTGAAGGAAGCGATTATGATGTACTTGTAATAACGAAGTCATCACTTTCTCCGCGGGAAAAAATCACATGGTGCAGTAAGATCGACCAGGCATTGGTAAAATCCATTCACGCGCCGGTAGATGTTCTTATTAATAGCGAGGAAGAAATAACCATTAAAAAAAACATACGTGGCCATATTATCCGGTGGGCATTAAAGGACGGAATCATGCTATGACAAAATATTTGAGCGAGCATATCAAAGCATGGCTGGCAAAAGCGGATAACGACCTGCTCAGCGCATCGCGCCTGATGGACATAGAGCCGGTGATTCTGGATAATGCTTGTTTTTTCTGCCAGCAGGCCGCTGAAAAATATTTGAAAGCATTTCTGGCATTTAAGGAACATGACTTTGAAAAAACGCATAACCTGTATTATTTGCTGGAAGAATGCGCTAAATATGATTCCGCCTTTTCTGCTATAGAAATAAAAGATCTTTCTGCTTTTGCTGTTCAAGTACGATACCCCGATTCATCCGTTTTGCCTACGGTGAAGGAAGCAAAAGAATATTTTCATATCACAGAGCACATCCGCGATTTTGTAAAGCAACGAATAAAGATTGCTTAAATACTTTGTGATCCGAACGGAATAATGAATCCGGGGAAGATGTTTGTTTGATATTTATTCATAATAATTAGCGATGTTTTGATTGACATATAGTCAGTAATACTGATATAATGAAAAGAAAGTTGCTCCTCGTTATTTTTTCACTCATAGTGGCAGTTTTGCACAGCCAGGTTATGTTCCAGAAAACGTTGGGTGATGTAGGTAAGTATTATCTCGATATGGGTTACTCCTCTCAACAAACTACGGATGGGGGGGTTATTGTTGCCGGTTCTACATCAAGTTTTGGGGCAGGGTCTTTCGATTTTTATCTTATAAAATTGGCTTCTGACGGTACTTTGCTATGGACAAAAACTTATGGAGGATCCAATGCCGATGAGGGATATTCTGTTCAGCAAACTATCGATGGAGGGTTCGTCATAGCAGGGTATACTAAAAGTTTTGGAGTTGACAGTTCAGATATTTATCTTGTAAAAACCGCTTCAGATGGTTCATTGCAATGGTCAAAAACTTATGGAGGAATAGGGTCTGATATAGGATATTCCGTTAGGCAAACCAGTGATGGCGGGTTTATTATTACAGGCAGAACAACAAGTTTTGGGGCAGGGTCTTTCGATGTTTATCTTGTGAAGACGGATCCTGCAGGTTCGATGCAATGGGCAAATACATATGGCACCCCCAAAGCGGATTATGGATATGCTGTTAAACAAACCAACGATGGAGGATTTATTATTGCCGGGGTCACATACTTTTCAGGGATCCGTGATGATGTTTATCTTGTCAGGACCAATTCTAATGGCACTTTACAATGGGCCAATGCTATTGGAGGCACATACACTGATGAAGGATATGATGTTCAGCAAACTCCCGATGGTGGATTTATTGTAACGGGATTAACACAAACAAGCGTAAACAATTATTACGTATATCTGGCAAAGACACTATCTGATGGTTCTTTTCAGTGGGCAAATGCAATAATGGGGCCGGACACTTGGTATGGAGGTCGGTCTGTTCAGAAAACAACTGATGGAGGATTTATTGTTGGCGGTTCTATAGGGCAAGGAATCAATTATAATTATTATGATTTTTATCTTGTAAAAACCAATGCTAATGGAATTCCGCAATGGAATAAAGCTTATGGAGGAATAGGCAATGATGTTGCAAATTCTGTACAGCAAGTGAATGATGACGGATTTATTATTAGTGGTTACACAAATAGCTTTGGCATCGGGGCTTCAAATCAAGATGTTTATTTTATCAAAACCGACAGTATCGGGAATGCGGCTTCTTGTAATCAAATAAATATTGGAACAGGCATAGGGTACTTTTCAGCAGGAGGGGTGAACAGTACGGTGAGTACGCAAAGTACGGGTGGAGTGTTTGGCACTCCTGCCACTGTTACTGGTTCTGGTGGAATTGCTACTACCCTTTGTACGACGGTAGCCGCAAATGAAATGACCGAATCTAATTTGATACGTATTTCCCCCAACCCGTTTTCCGAGCAGACGGTCATACAATCAGATAATAATTTTAAAAACGCAGAATTAAAAGTCTGTAATTCATTCGGGCAGGAAGTAAAGCACAAAGACAACCTGTTTGGGAAAGAAATTATTTTAAACACAGATGATCTTCCAAGCGGGCTCTACGTCATTCGTTTAGCAGAGGAAAATAAAATCTACACAGGCAAACTCATAATCATCGACAAATAATATATTGCCAGCATTCGCGCCAGCAAAGAAATACAAAGTTGAAAAAAAGTACCCGCGATCTCACTACTTCTGATTCTGATAGGTACTGAACATTCCAATTATCTCTTTCATGTCGTCAGGCAGTTCACTTTCAAACTCCATGAGTTTTTTTGTGGTAGGATGCGTGAAGGAAAGATATTTCGCATGAAGCGCCTGCCGGGAGCATATCTTAAAACATTTTTCAACCATGAGCCGGTACTTCGCATTGACCGAGCTTTTCAGGATCTTGTCGCCTCCGTAATCTATATCGCCAAAAACTGTATGTCCGATGTGTTTCATGTGCACGCGTATCTGGTGCGTGCGCCCGGTCTCCAGTTTACATTCGATCAGCGAAACATAACCGAAACTTTCAATGAGCTTGTAATGCGTGATCGCAATCTTTCCATGATTGGCATCGGGATAAGCTGCCATTTTTTTCCGGTCGCTCTGGCTGCGGCCTACATTTACGTTCACCGTTCCCTCGCGTTCTGATGGTTCGCCCCAAACCAGCGCAACGTAGCGGCGCGAAATAGCGCGGTCAAACATATCCTTTGCAAGTAAGGCAAGTGACAATTCATTCTTTGCAACAATTATTAACCCTGAAGTCTCTTTATCCAGCCGGTGAACCAGACCGGGACGCACCGAGTTAGCATCATCGAGACTCGCTTTCAGAGAAGCAACTTTCCCGTTGAGATAATAAAGAAGCGCATTCACCATCGTCCCTGAATAATTTCCGTACGCCGGATGCACCACCATTCCTGCTTTTTTGTTTATCACCATCAAATCCTCGTCTTCATAGACAATATCCAGCGGGATGTTTTCAGGCGTAATATTTATTTCTTTGGGAGGGTAGGCGAGGACGATCGTGATAACATCACCCGGTTTTACCTTATAACTCGATCGGACCGGTTTCCCGTTCACATGCACTGTGCCGGCTTCAGCCGAAGCCTGGATTCGTGTCCGCGTGGAATTAGCAATATGGGTGAAAAGGTATTTATCGATGCGGACGGGCATCTGTCCTTTGTCTACTATGAACTTTTTATGTTCAAATAGTTCTGTTTCTTCCGCAGGAATTTCAGGTTCTTTATCAGGTTTATCGTTTTGCATTCTACAGAACTAAAAATCCCCTCGAAGGGAGGGGATTCGTGGAGCGGAAGACGGGAGTCGAATGCCGTATCGAACTTTGTTCGAATACGAGCATCCTCGAAAAGTCATTAGACTTTTCGGGACCCGCGGCCATTAAATATTTCATTTTCAATCCAGGTTTCTAAACGTTGTCTGCTTTTAAGATTCTTTAATTTCTTCTCTAACTGCATTGCTTCAGAGCGAGTATCTGCTGAAGTGTGAAAAACT
>JAHEYJ010000043.1:0-12790 GCA_023251675.1 Bacteroidota bacterium | reverse complement strand
CCAGGGTAATTCTTTTGATGTAAATTTTTCTAACCCTTTATTGTGGCGGGAAATTCTATTTAAAAGATTATATGTTTGTCCTTTGTAATACCTCCCGGTTTTGAGAGATTTAAGTACGTAGACATAAAACATTAAAGAACTCTTTTTGAGCGGAAGACGGGAGTCGAACCCGCGACATCTACCTTGGCAAGGTAGTGCTCTACCAACTGAGCTACTTCCGCTTTTTTTCTTTCTATTTTATTACCACCGCGACATCCATCCGTCAGCTGACGGATAGTGCTCTACCAACTGAGCTACTTCCGCAATGGATGGCAAAAGTAAAAAAAAAACCATTTGACGGTTTGACCCCAAAGGGGTCATATATTTATAAAAGGATGATTCCCTATTCGACATGCGACCCATTTGGGGTCGAACATCCCAAATATCAAGTAACGGATTTTGCGCACCCGCTTTATGTCTTACATCTCATGTCTCATGTCTTTTATGTATCTTCGGTAATCCTTATTTTTACAGAATATGAGTGAACACAACACCTCTCTTTTTGCTGTTTCCCCTATAGACGGAAGATACCGCGCACTGACAAAAGAACTTTCAGATTATTTTTCGGAATACGCATTGATCAAGTACCGTGTATTTGTCGAGATCGAATATTTTATCGCCCTTTGTGAACTTCCGCTGCCGCAGCTGAAAGATTTCGGAAGCAAGAACTACGAGAAGCTGAGAAAGATCTACATGGAGTTTTCCCAGAAAGATGCGGAAAAGATCAAAGAGATTGAAACAGTCACCAATCACGATATGAAAGCGGTTGAATATTTCCTGAAGGAAAAGTTCGACGCGCTGAAGCTTTCCGGCTCCAAAGAGTTCATTCACTTCGGACTTACTTCCCAGGATATAAATAACACGGCGACACCGCTTTTGTTCAAAGACGCAGTGAACCATGTTTATCTTCCGCTGATCGAAAAGATCATCAACGATCTGAATGCATTGAGCGAAGAGTGGAAAGACATCCCCATGCTTGCCCGCACGCACGGACAACCGGCATCGCCCACACGCCTGGGAAAAGAAATTAAAGTGTTTGTTGAACGCCTGGCCATCCAGAAGAAACAACTGGTGGAAATTCCGTTCTGCGCAAAGTTCGGCGGAGCTACCGGAAATTTTAACGCGCACAACGTTGCCTATCCGAATGTGAAGTGGGTGAACTTCGCCAACCGTTTTGTAAAAGAAATGCTTGGACTTCACCGTTCGCAA
Source organism: Bacteroidota bacterium (assembly GCA_023251675.1). Classification (GTDB taxonomy): domain Bacteria; phylum Bacteroidota; class Bacteroidia; order Palsa-948; family Palsa-948; genus Palsa-948. The sequence continues at coordinate 11,542 of JAHEYJ010000043.1, read as the reverse complement.
TACACAACGCAGATAGAGCATTACGATAATTTGGCTGCGCAATGCGATGCCATGAAGCGCATTAACACGATTCTCATTGATCTGAGCCGCGATCTCTGGATGTATATTTCCATGAATTACTTCAAACAGAGAATAACAAAAGGAGAAGTGGGTTCATCCGCAATGCCGCATAAAGTTAATCCCATTGATTTTGAAAATGCAGAAGGTAACTTTGGAATTGCCAATTCCATGTTCGAACATTTATCTGCTAAACTTCCTGTCTCCAGGTTACAGCGCGACCTGACCGATTCAACGGTATTAAGAAATATCGGGGTGCCTTTTTCTCATTCAGTGATCGCTTTCAAATCCACGCTCAAAGGATTGGGCAAACTGATCGTGAATAAAGGAGCCATTGAAAAAGACCTGGACAATAACTGGTCGGTAGTTGCAGAAGCCATTCAAACCATTTTACGCCGCGAAGGCTATCCAAAGCCCTATGAAGCGCTGAAAGAACTTACGCGCACAAACACCTGCATCGGCAAAAAAGAGATTTCTTCGTTTATTGATTCTCTGAAAGTAGATAAGAAAGTAAAAGAGGAATTGAAAAAGATATCTCCTTTTAATTATACGGGAGTTTAAAATAAAAAAAAGGCAGACGTTTTTCCATCTGCCTTTTGCCTTGTAACTTCTTATCCGCCAAAGGACGGATCCCCCGCAAGGCGGGACTTATTCCTTGATTTCTATTCTTCTTTCTTCTTAGACTTCTTTCCTGCGCCATCTTTTGCTGTAGAATCTTTAGGCTTCACGATCTTGATTGTAGCTTCTTCACCGCCTTTTTCATAGTCAATTTCAATCGTGTCGCCTTCGGCAGCGCCGGCTTTGATGATCTCTTCTGCAAGCGGATCTTCAATGTATTTCTGTATGGCGCGCTTCAGCGGACGGGCTCCGTACTGCGCATCAAATCCTTTGTCGACGATGAAATCTTTCGCCGCTTCAGTAACTTTGATTGAAAAGTTAAGTGTACCCACGCGCTTATAAAGTTTTTCAAGTTCCACCTCAATGATCTTGTGGATATCTGCCTTGTCGAGCGAATTGAATACAACCACATCATCCACGCGGTTCAGAAACTCAGGAGCAAAACTTTTCTTCAACGCTCCTTCGATCACGCCTTTTGAATATTCATCGGAAGCAGAATTTCTTGCCGTTGTTGCAAATCCAACACCCTGACCGAAATCCTTCAACTGGCGTGTGCCGATATTGGAAGTCATTATAATGATCGTATTCTTGAAATCAACTTTTCTTCCGAGTGAATCGGTAAGCTGTCCGTCTTCCAGAACCTGGAGCATGAGATTGAACACATCCGGATGCGCTTTTTCAATTTCATCCAGCAGAACGATGGAGTAGGGTTTGCGCCTTACTTTTTCAGTAAGCTGTCCGCCTTCTTCATAGCCGATATAGCCCGGAGGCGCGCCGATCAAACGGGATACGGCAAACTTCTCCATGTATTCGCTCATGTCTATACGGATCATCGCATCATCTGCATCGAACAGATATTTTGAAAGTTCTTTTGCCAGCTGTGTTTTTCCAACGCCGGTAGGTCCGAGGAAAATAAAAGATCCAATTGGCTTATTAGGATCTTTAAGTCCGGCACGGTTACGCTGGATCGCCTTCACCACTTTTTTGATAGCCGATTCCTGTCCGATCACTTTTCCCTGAAGTGCTTCGTTCATATTCACCAAACGGTTGCTTTCGCTTTGCGCAATGCGCTGAACCGGAACGCCGGTCATCATCGCTACAACTTCCGCTACATTATCTTCCGTAACAACCTGCCGGTTGGATTTTGTTTCTTCTTCCCAGGCTTTCTTTGCCACATCCAGCTGCTCGAGCAATTGCCGTTCGATATCACGAAGTCGGGCGGCTTCTTCGAACTTCTGGCTTTTTACCACTTTGCTTTTTTCATCCTTGATATCTTCCATCTTCTTCTCGATCTCAAGAATGTTTTTCGGAACGGTGATGTTCGTAATATGAATTCGCGATCCGGATTCATCCAGCGCATCGATGGCTTTATCCGGAAGATTCCTGTCGGACATGTAACGAACGGTGAGATTCACGCAAGCTTTAATTGCGTCATCGGTGTACGTTACATTATGGTGATCTTCGTATTTTGATTTAATGTTGTGAAGGATCTGGATGGTTTCATCTACCGAAGTTGGATCAACCATTACGCGCTGAAACCGGCGGTCGAGCGCACCGTCCTTTTCAATATACTGGCGGTACTCGTCAAGCGTAGTAGCGCCGATGCATTGGATCTCACCTCTTGCGAGTGCAGGCTTGAACATGTTAGATGCGTCGAGCGAACCCGATGCGCCTCCCGCTCCAATAATAGTGTGAATCTCGTCAATGAACAGAATGACATCCGGAGATTTTTCCAGCTCATTCATTACCGCTTTCATCCGTTCTTCGAACTGACCGCGATATTTGGTCCCCGCTACCAGTGATGCAAGGTCGAGCATCACAACTCGTTTGTTAAAAAGAACCCGCGAAACTTTTCGCTGCGTGATTCGGAGCGCAAGTCCTTCCACAATGGCTGACTTACCCACGCCGGGTTCACCTATTAATATTGGATTATTCTTTTTTCTCCTGCTCAGGATCTGAGAAACGCGTTCGATCTCTTTTTCCCTTCCGACGATCGGATCGAGTCGGCCTTCTTCGGCTGCTTTGGTAAGATCTCTTCCGAAATTATCAAGGACAGGAGTTTTAGAGCGTGCTTCGCCGCCGCCTTTCTTTGGCGTGCTTCCATAGGTGGAATCATCGTCATCGTCTTCTGATTGTGTTGGGAATTCTGCTTTAGGATCAAACAAATGGGAGTTTGGATTCATGTTTTCTAGTTTGTCTTTTACCGCTTCGTAATCCACATTGAATTTATGAAGCGAATGGGTTGCTATGCTGTCGTTATCTTTTAATATGGCTAACAATAAATGTTCGGTGCCAATAAGTTCACTTTTAAGTTCCCTGGCTTCCAGGTGTGTAAATTTAATCGCCCGCTCTGCCTGTTTAACTAATTGAATGTTTTGAAGTTTGAAAGAACTTTTCTTTCCCGGAACGGCGATAGATAGCTCCAGTTCTTTTCTGAGCTCAGAGAGATTTGTATGCAGTTCTTTCAGGATAGAAATGGCCTTTCCTGTTCCTTCGCGGATCATTCCTAATAAAAGATGTTCGGGGCCGATATAGGAATGACCTAAACGGAGAGCCTCCTCTCTGCTGAAAGAGAGTACGTCTTTTACGCGCTGTGAGAATTTTGCCTCCATAGGTTTGATAATAGGATGTTTTTATCTCGTTAATGGTTGCTTTGGTTTAACGCCTGCGCTATGTAAAATGTTACACAGGCTCAAAATTAAACACAATTGCATTCCTCAAATGTATGTTTCACAACGAATCATTTTTGATTCCTATCAGGCTTATTTTCCAACATTAAAATGTTCATAATTAAAGGGTTTGGCGTATATTTATCACTCGTCTGAAATAGGTATTTTCGGACTCATTTATATCAACTTTTCATAGACAAAAATTATGAGTGAAGATAAAATCATTCTGGTAAATATTGAAGATGAGATGAAGGCCGCCTACATTGACTATTCAATGTCGGTGATCGTATCCCGCGCCCTTCCGGATGTCCGCGATGGATTGAAACCCGTTCATCGACGGGTTCTTTATGGAATGCAGGACCTCGGCGTGTTCTCCAACCGCCCTTACAAAAAGAGCGCGAGAATAGTAGGAGAAGTATTGGGTAAATACCACCCGCACGGAGATTCTTCTGTTTATGATACGATGGTGCGAATGGCGCAGCCATGGTCATTACGCTATCCATTGGTAGACGGACAGGGTAACTATGGTTCTGTTGACGGAGATCCGCCGGCGGCCATGCGTTACACGGAAGCCCGCATGAAAAAAATGGCGGAAGAAATGCTTGCCGATATTGAAAAAGATACGGTCGACTTTCGCCCCAACTTTGACGATTCATTGACAGAGCCGGTCGTTCTTCCTACACGGATCCCGAATTTATTAGTGAATGGAGCATCCGGAATTGCGGTTGGAATGGCAACGAACATGCCTCCGCATAACCTTACAGAAATTGTTGATGCCACGATTGCTTACATCGACAACCGCGATATCACCATTGAAGAGATGATGAAGATCGTAAAAGCACCCGATTTTCCTACAGGAGGAATCATTTACGGATACGAAGGCGTGAAAGAAGCCTTTGAAACCGGAAAAGGAAAAGTGGTGATGCGCGCCAAATACGATATTGAAGAACATAAGGGCAGAGAGCGGATCATCATTTCCGAAATTCCGTACATGATCAATAAAGCGAAGCTGATCGAAGATACGGCCCACCTGGTAACTGAAAAAGTAATTGAAGGAATTTCCGAGATCCGTGATGAATCGGACCGCGACGGAATGCGCATTGTGTATGAACTGAAAAAAGAAGCCATTTCAAAAGTCGTGGTAAACAATCTTTTCAAGCGCACCGAACTGCAATCTGCTTTCAGCGTGAATAATGTGGCGCTGATCAACGGAAGGCCGCAGCTGTTAAATCTCAAGCAGCTCATAGCCAGTTTTGTGGAGTTCAGGCACGATGTTGTAGTGCGCAGGACAAAATTCGAATTGGCAGAAGCCGAAAAACGCGCTCATATATTAGAAGGATACCTGATCGCCATTGATAACCTGGATGCAGTGATCAAACTTATCCGCGAATCAAAAACGCCGGAAGTTGCGAAAGAAGGTTTGATGAAAAGCTTCCAGTTGAGCGAAGACCAGGCAAAAGCGATTCTGGAATTAAGACTGCGCGTTCTTACCGGCCTTGAACGCGATAAGATCCGGGCGGAGTACGAAGACCTGATGAAAATGATCGCCTTTTTGAAAGACGTACTGGGCGATGAAATCCTCCGCTATGAGATCATCAAGAACGAACTGAACGAAGTAAAAGAAAAATACGGCGATGAGCGCAGAACCGAAGTGGTTTATGCCGCTGATGAGCTGAATATGGAGGCGCTGATCCCGGATGAAAAAGTGGTGATCACTATTTCTCATATGGGCTACATCAAACGGACCGACCTGACTGCTTACAGAAAGCAGAGGAGGGGAGGAACCGGTTCGAAAGGAAGCGCCACCCGCGATGAAGATTTCCTGGAACATATGTTTGTTGCCAGTACCCATAATTACCTTTTGTTCTTTACACAAAAAGGGAGATGCTTCTGGCTGCGTGCCTATGAAATTCCGGAAGGAAACAAAACCACGAAGGGAAGAGCGATCCAAAATATTATTCAGATCCCCCAGGACGATAAAGTAAAAGCCTTCATCAACGTTAAAAATTTAACGGACGAAGATTATTTGAAGAATCATTTTGTGGTGATGTGTACCAAGCAGGGAACCATCAAGAAAACCACGTTGGAAGCGTACTCGCGGCCGCGTGCAAACGGAATTCATGCCATCAGTATTGATGAAGAAGCAAAAGATGAACTGATCGAAGCAAAACTCACGGATGGAAAATCAGAGATCATGATCGCATTGAAATCCGGAAATGCCATCCGCTTCCCTGAAGAAAAGGTAAGGCCGATGGGAAGAACGGCCGGCGGTGTGCGCGGGATCAGGCTGGATGAAGAAATGAAAGACGATGAAGCAGTAGGAATGATCTGTGTGAACAGCGCTGACCAGACCGTGCTTGTTATTTCTGAAAAAGGATATGGCAAACGAACCGGCATTGATGAATACCGGATCACTAACCGCGGCGGAAAAGGAGTCCGCACGGTGAAGATCACTGAAAAGACCGGAGCGCTCATTGCCATACGTGATGTTACAGACAAAGATGATTTAATGATAATCACCGCCAGCGGTATTACGATCCGCATGTCGGTCTCCGATCTGCGTGAAATGGGAAGAGCCACACAAGGCGTTCGGGTGATCAACCTGAATGAAGGCGATGAAATTGCTGCCGTTGCAAAAGTGGATGTGGATGCAAAGACGGACGAGACCGATGATAAAGACAGCGGCGGGGAAGAGGCTGCGGATGTTTCTCCGGATTCGTCACCTGAAAATCCTGCATAGCAAAGGAGACCTGTCTCTGGCAAAGCGAAATATCTGAATTAAGATGTTTCGCTTTGTTATTTCATCAGGGTGATTTTCTCTTCATTATATCAGTCAGGATTTTTGTATTTTCACGAACTAAAATCAACCTTATGAAAAAAGCAATAGCATTTATTGTATCCGGAATATTGGTTTTCAATTTTGCAAAATCCCAGACCATTCATCTCAATAGCGCCATCAGTTATTTCGATGATTACGAAAAATACAATGAACAGGCTTCGCTTCCAAAGGCAAAAGAAAAAATTGACCTGGCATCTACAGGAGAAGGCACTAAGGATAAATACAAAACATGGCATTATAAAGGAAAGATATACCTGGCAACATTTGATCAGCAATTAAATGCTGAAATGAAAAAAAGCACGGAAACAGACAATACAAAAAAGTTAGTAGCCGCATATCTTAATATTCCTATGGATCTGCTGGAAGAAGCATACAAATCCTTTCAGAAAGAAATCGAGATGGACGAGAAGAAGATCTACACACCGGAAGCCAATAATAAAATACGGGTGATCGCCAATGATTTCAGCGACAAAGCGTATTCCTGCCTGATCAATAAAAGCTATCCGGACGCCATTACATACTATGAAAAAACGTATGAAATGAAATTGAAAATGAATATTACGGACACGGCTGCTGTATACAATATGGCAATTACCGCTGCCAAAGTAAAAGATTACAAAAAAGCGGAAGGCTATTATACCAAACTCATTGATTTGAAATACAAACAGGAAAAATGCTACATGTCAATGATCCTGATGTATAATGAAGCAAATGATACAGCTTCAGCACGACAGATGATCAGCAAAGCCGTGGCTGCCATGCCGGAGAGTTATGCGATCCTGATCGAACAGATCAATCTTTTCCTAAAATCCGGAAAATCAGAAGCCGCCATTACCAGTATCAACACGGCGCTTGCCAAAAATCCGGGCAATCATGAATTGCATTTAGTATTGGGTCAGACCTATAATAAAATGGCCTTTCCGAAAGATGCAGCAGGAAAAGATCTGCAGCGCCCGGGCAACTTCAGTGAGCTTACTAAAAAAGCAGATGAAGAGTTCAGCAAAGCAATTGAGATCAAACCGGATTATTTTGTTGGATTGTACAGCATTGGAATCTTCTATAACAATATGGGGGCAGATATCCTGAAGCAATCAGAAAATATGAAGGATCCTAAAAAGGTAAAAGTTGAGGAGGATAAGGCCGATGTGTATTTCCAGAAAGCGATTCCGATCCTTGAAAAAGCCCATGAGTTGGACAGAACGGATAAAGACACCATGAAAACCCTTCGTCAGCTTTATGCAAGAACCGGGCAAGGGGATACAGAGAAATACAAGAAACTGAATGAAGAGTTGAAAGGAGGGAAGTAAAGGTTTTTCGATTTTTATTGATTTTGAACCATAATATACTTCACTTTAAATTTGTTTGAAATAGTGTATCAATTATTATAATTACTTCAAAATAACAATTTAATATAATGTAAATTATGGTTCATTTATTATTATTTTATTAATTTAGGTATTTCACATATTAGCTTAAATTCCAGTGATCTATCCCAAAACACTGTCCGGCGTATACCCACCATAACAGATACACATTACTTAACAACCAGAATCTTGGTGGAAGAAACACTTCCAGCATCCATTCTATAAAAATAGGTGCCGGCAGCATAACTTGTCGTGTTAAAGCTTACCTGATGTTCCCCTTTTGAGACCTCTTCGTTTATCAATTCCTTAATCAATCGTCCTTCAGCATCATAAAATGATATCTTAACTTTCTCTTTTCCCGGCATTGTAAAATTGATGGTCGTTATGCCATTTGAAGGATTGGGAACGTTTTGTTCCAGTTTATAGCCTTTTTCAATAAATGCCAAATTGTTTACGGATGCATTCATGGTCGTTGAGAATTTCCATGTATCCGAATAAACACTCCAGTTGCCTCCGTTATTTGTTTTTACTCTCCAATAATACGTTGTTGATCCCTGTAAACCGGTGATGTTATAATTTGTGGCTGTAACATCTTTTGACCTGAACAGCGTGCTGAATAATGAATCTGTAGAAACATCAATATGATACATTACCGCATCACTGACCGCAAACCATTTTGCAAGAATGTATCCTCCGATATTCTGCGTACCTGAAACCGGCAAATTCAATGTTGGTGCATTTGGAATCGTATCATTAGAGCCAACATACGTCACAAACATTTCAATTTTCTGAAACGGACAATCATTCGTATCTCTCGGTTCATTCACGATCGTATCCACAATGTCCATTCCTGTAACCACATGGCCATATATGGAATATTGCCCGTCGAGCGATGGGACATTCACAACACAAATGAAAAACTGTGAGTTGGCGCTGTTGATATTTACATCCCTCGCAGCAGAAAGAATGCCTCTTTTATGTGAAAGTATACTGAACTCGGCGTTTACAGTCGGCTGAGTTGGATCTCCGTAACCCCATGTAGATTTTGGCCCGTGCCTGGAGTTGGGGTCTCCTCCTTGTATCATAAACCCGGGAATCACCCTGTGAAAAGCCGTTGTATCATAAAAGGATTTATTTACCAAGCTGTCAAAATTTTTAACATGATTCGGTGCGACCGTCGGATAAAGTTCTACCAAAATATTTCCAAGAAAACTACCTGCCCGTGTAGTCTTAATTTGATAGCGTGGCTTGCCGGTGAACTGGGCATTTGCAGCACCTGCAGTAAAAAATACGATAACTGCAGAAAAGATAATTTTTCTGAATGACATTGCGGGTAATTTAAAGATTTGTAAAGTTAAATTAATTCCCTGAATGTTTTCCGGCCGGGTTTGAGCTCAAAAGCGCGACTCTTCTCCCCTATTCAATTCTTATATTCGGGGAAAGTGCTGATCACATAGCATTTATGCCTTTTTTTTGCTCCACTGGAACAGATCAGGCGAAGCGTAAATAATTTTTTCTGAAACTGATTTTCTTGTCTTTTGTGATGTGCGTTTTCTACATCTTTTTTTAGCAAGAAGCCTCTCCAGCGCTTTTAATTCTATGGATTTTGGGTGACACATGCTATGCTGCTCATTTGAATTCAAAAACTGGTTTTCAGAAAATTAATAAACGGAATAATAGCATATTCAATAAAACACCCCAAAGCAATGGTAGATGCCATAGCCACAGCGGCTAGTTTGATTATGTCATCAATGAATTTAGACATGGTTGATTATTTTATGATTAATTTTTTTTCATAAATAGTATTATCAGAAGTTGCAACAACAAAATAAATTCCGGAAGCTAATTTTCCAGCCGGGTCAATTGCAATTACTTCCTTGTTGTTTTCAGCAATTAAAACAGTTGAGTAATATTCTTTGCCCATAATATCCCTGACAATCACAACTACTTCTTTTCCGCTCATGCCGGACAGATTTACATAAAACGTACCTGCGGCAGGGCTTGGATAAACAGAAACCGTTTTTTCATTCATAAAATTCACAGAAGCTACATTGCTGTAACTGAACTTTCCGTCATTATCCACTTGCTTCAGCCGGTAATAGGAAACCCCGTTGTAAGGCTCTGCGTCAAGAGAGGAATATCTTTTTTCAGTTACACTATTGCCTTTTGATTCTACAATGGCTATATCTTGAAATGCAGCGGCATCCTTTGACCGCTGCACCAAAAAATAATCGTTGTTGATTTCAGATGCGGTTACCCAGTTAATTTCAACCTGTTTATTCTTTTTTCTTGCAGTAAAATTTATTAATTCGATCGGAAGTACGGAATTATTTCCGGATATTGTCCAGGTTGAAAACGAACTAACTCCGGGAACCGTTACAGTCGTTGCGGTGCTTGATTGTCCGGGCAATGGCGCTTCCCAACCGGTTCCCCATCGTTGTGCCTGCAAACCGGTTATTGCCCCCACTTCTGCACTGGTAGCGGAAAACAGTAACGTCGCTATACCACCAGGGCCATCCTTATCAATATGCCAAAAACGATCAACCACATTTGCGCTGTTGTCATTTCCTAAAGTATCATGCATATTTGTTACAGAGACCGGCGTACTTGGATACGGAGTATTGTCGCCTGCAGTTGGATAAGTGGAAACGGTTACATTACCTATATCGCCAGCCGTGAGGTTTAATGTGAATGGAATATAATCTCCGGCAACCGTTCCAAGCGGAAACGTATGCACCCCGACTGTATTTCCAATATTCCAAACCATCTTTCCGGAATTATTGGTTTGTTCACTGACAATATACCCGTTAATTCGGGAGACAGCTATTGGCAAACTATTGCTGATGGTAAGTGTATTTGAATTGAGATATAAAGGCCCATTATTCAATTCTAAAGTATCTCCTACAATAATATTCTGCTGCAGGGTAAAGCCAGCCGTATTTATATCCAGGTGCCTGATTGTAAATGTAGAAGCGCCGGAAATGGATTGGTCGGCACTTCCATTGAAATAAATTTCACGCCCGTTATCAGTAAAAGCACCATTGTTGACCAGGTTTCCATAGAAAGAAACTATCGCACCGGGATGAGATTGGAAATTGCCGAAATTGGTAAAATCTTTTTGCGCATGAACGGCAAAACTCAGAAACAATGCGGATGTATGTATAATTATTTTTTTCATATCAGAAATTTTAGTTCAACATTGAATTCCATTTAGTGTTGTGATATAACATACCAATTGCTGCCATTTGATTGTACGATAAAACAGTTCTGTTGGCCGGTTCCGCTATTTATTGTTGCAAGTGTAACGCTGGTAGTTAAATCAATTGTTTGGCTTGCGGTAGTATTCAGTGTTACCGACTGGCTTGCGTTAATATTTTTTATGATATAAATTCTGCCTGTTATTCCTGCCGCGGTTGGCAATGTAACAACCATTGTTCCTGCTGAATAATTACAAAGCACCGTATAATCTGTTGCTGAAACAGCATAAGTCGAACTTGTTCGTGTTATAATTGGTGCTGACATGGACCCTCCTAACTGAAGCGTGCTGTTAGGCGATGAAGTGCCATTTCCAATTCCTACATGGCCGGTACTTTTAATATACACTACTTCTGAATTACCGCCATAAAATTCGATGTTACCGGTTTCTTTGGTCTTGAATTGAACATTGTAGGAACCGCTGTTGTTTTCCAATCCAACCGTAAACCCGTCATTAGCGGTAGCTCCTGTAAATCCGGTAGAGAGCTGAAATAAAGGATATGACCCGGTACCGGTTGTAGCATTATGTACGTGCAAGAATGCCTGCGGAGATTGAGTCCCGATTCCTACATAACCGTTTGACGTAAGGCGCATTTTTTCATTGATGGCCGTATTGGCCCCATTCGAAAAGAAAACTACATCCTTTCCGGGAGTCACATTCCCTATATCGAAATTATTGCCGGATCCGTATATATATGCATCGTTTGCACTGCCTACAAAGTCTCCGGTATAACCAGAAC
>JAHEYJ010000175.1 GCA_023251675.1 Bacteroidota bacterium | reverse complement strand
CTCGTTATAAAGATTTTTGGGAGTGGAATCAGGCGACAAATATATGGATACGAAAAGCAGATTTTGGCTGAACAGAAAGAATGGCAGCAGTGGGTTTTTCAATTGGCGCCAAGGGTTATATTGGAACAGGAGATGATGGAACAGGGTCATACCAAAAAGATTTTTGGGAATGGGATCAGGCAACTGATACATGGACGAAGAAAACAAATTTTGTCGGTACGGCACGATATTCAGCAGTAGGTTTTTCTATAGGTAGCAAGGGATATGTAGGTACAGGTCGTGAACAGGGAGGAACATTGCACACGCAGGATTTCTGGGAATGGGATCAGGCAACTGACACATGGACACAGAAAGCAAATTTTGCCGGTACAGCAAGGGAACAAGCTACAGGATTCTCTATAGGAAATAAAGGGTATATCGGCGCCGGGACTAATGGTACAAATATGCAGGATTTCTGGGAGTGGGATCAGGCAACTGATACATGGACGCAGAAAGCAAGTTTTTTGGGTACGGCAAGATTTTTTGCAGTGGGATTTTCAATAAATGCTAAAGGATATATTGGAACAGGATATGATGCTGCAACCTGGACAAAGGATTTTTATGAATTTAATCCAATAACAGCTCCTTCAATTTGCCTCGTTACAGTTGATTCTCTCTCCCAACATAACGTGATAGTATGGGATAAAACACAGTATTCACATGTGGATAGTTTTATTGTTTATCGCGAGTACACGACAAATAATTATGTGCAAATCGGAGCAGTACCGTATGATTCGCTTAGTCAATTCATAGATACGGTAAGAGTAAAATATTTTCCCATCACTGGCGATCCCAATACAACTTCGTACCGTTACAAACTGCAGATACGGGATTCAAGCGGGAATTACAGTGAGTTGGGTTTATATCACAATACTGTTCACATGCTTAATACGGGTGGAAACTTTTCATGGAATTTTTATGATATTGAGAATAATCCCAACCCGGTTACCTTTTATATATTGAAGAGAGATAATTTAAGCAACGGAAACTGGATCACGGTGGCAGGCGTTTCGGGCACACAAAACAGTATTACTGATACACAATACGCAACGTATCAAAATACAGGTGCGTGGAGAGTAGAAACGCAATGGAGCATTAGCTGCACTCCAACACGGGTCGATCAGAATGTGATGACCACCATCAGTACTTCCCGGTCAAATTTATTAACGACGAATGTCACTGGTATAAATGAAGCTGCAGTTAATAATGGGACAACCATTTTCCCCAATCCCTTTTCTTCCTCGACAACTTTGCAAACAAACCAGGTTTTGGCAAATGCAACTCTCGCCGTTTACAATTCATACGGGCAGGAGGTAAAACAACTGAGAAATATTTCAGGACATGAAATAAACATAGAACGCGGTGAATTGCCGGGCGGTTTGTATTTCATACGCCTGATGCAAGATAATAAAATAATTGCATCTGAAAAATTAGTGATAACCAACAACCAATAACTAATAACCAATAACCATAAAACAAGCTAACGGGCCTTGCAAAACAAAACATTATCGGATGTGCAAAAAGAAGAGCTGAAGAAAATTGTGGAAGAAATAAAATAGTTGAAAACAAATAAACATGAAAAAAATAATTACTGTTTTACTTATTTCTTTAGCGCTGTTTGCCAAAGCGCAGATGCAACCTTTTGATGTTTACGAGTCAACTATGAAAGTTGGCGGACTAGGAGAGGAAACCTATGTATGTGGGTTTTGTGAAGGAGACCAATGTGTTTTCAATTTTGAAGAGGTGAATGGAAAAGAATTAAAAGAACTTGAAATTATTGAACTACCCTCTTCTTCAAAATTTATGGACTATAAAACAACGAAAATTCAGAATAAAACAATTAACATCACTAAAACCGGAATATATAAGTTTCGTTTTGCTAATTCAGCAATCGGTGGCAGGATATGTAAAGTAAAAATTCAACGGATACCGGCAAGTGATGCAACAAAAAACTTTAATACGAGTGTTTATTATAAAACCATTTACGATACAACGTATACAACAGAGCAAGAGAAATATCTAATCAGCAAAGGATATAAGGTAGTCACGCTTCAATCACCGGAAGAACATGTTATTAATGGAGGATTTAATGCTACGGTATCTACCGGAAAATCGAGAATTATTATTCCCGTCGTTTTGCCAAAGAACACGGTGGAATGGTATTATACTTATTCTTCTTATAGGGACAAAGCTCAAATAGATAAGGTCAAAGGGGTTCTTAATCTCACAGGCCAGCTTACAAAACTTATAGATGAAACGGGAACTTTAAATTTCGGTATAGATATGCTTACAAAACCTCCCGGTGGTGATGTGTGTGATATTTATTTGTTGGATTTTGCTAATAGTGGTTTGTTTGAAGCGAAAGAAGGATTTAGGTCTTACGCTGAAGGGAAAAGAGAAAATATTAAATCCGGAGTTATTAAAGTAAAAGAGGTTTTAACGACAAATCAATATATTGGAATAAAAAATCCAGATTCATTTTATCCAATAAATGTAGTAATTGAAATAGCGGCTATAACATATGAAGAACAGTGGGGTACACGCCCTGTTCAAAAAATGCATGTGAATTCTCATCAGGAAGAATATTTAAAAAACTAAAAAAATGAAATCACCAGAATTATCAGTTACTCCAGAAAAGATTGACAAGTTGATTAATAGAATAAATAGCGGGGATATTAGAATACCTGCTTTTCAAAGAGGATTTGTTTGGAAGCAAAATCAAATTGTCGAACTTCTTGATAGTGTAGTTAAAAACTATCCCATTGGCAGTGTGTTGTTATGGAATACAATTGACAGATTAAATCATACAAGAAATATTGCAGGATATAAAATTCCAGTATCAAAAGAAGATTATCCTGTAAATTATGTCTTAGATGGACAACAAAGAATATCTTCTATATATGCCGTATTTAGTGACAAAACTGAACAAGAGGATTCGACAATAAAATACAATCCTAATTTAGATATTTTTGAAATTTATTATGATTTTTCAAAAAAAGTTTTTGTCCATAAAAATGATATCACCTCTGCACAGGATTGCGTGATTTATCTGAGAAATTTTCTTGATGGTGCAAAACTAATTAATGCTCTAACTTCTCTAAATAAGATTTATCATGGTGACGCAACGGAGTTGTATTCAAAGTTGATAAATTACGAGCTCCCAGTTGTTACCATTAAGAATAGAGACAAAGCGGAAGTAGGAATTATCTTCGAAAGAATTAACCATACCGGAACGAAACTTAGTATAATGGATTTGATGATTGCTTGGACTTGGACTGATAATTTTCATTTAAAGGAAAAGATGGATGAATTACTTGAAGAACTTGAAGAAAAAAACTTTGGTGATTTATCCCAGAATATTCTTCTTCAAACAATTTCAGGCGTGATACAAAATGACACAACAACTCCGAAAATATTAGAACTCTCCGGGGATCAAGTTAGAGATAGTTGGGAGAATTTTTGCGAAGGACTAAGAAAGGCAATAGATTTTCTTCACACTCAACTAAATTGTTCAATTCAAGATTTTTTACCATTTCAACAACAAATCGCACCTATTTGTAAATTTTATACAGAAGATGGAACTCCTAATGCTGAACAAATAAAGTCATTAAAAAAATGGTTTTGGAAGACCTCGTTTTCTAATCGCTATTCTACTGGTCAAACAACTTCTAAAATGAATGC
Source organism: Bacteroidota bacterium (assembly GCA_023251675.1). Taxonomy (GTDB): domain Bacteria; phylum Bacteroidota; class Bacteroidia; order Palsa-948; family Palsa-948; genus Palsa-948. Next base: position 2,809 of record JAHEYJ010000175.1, on the reverse strand, counting down.
CGACATTGACACTATTATACAAATTAGAAAAGGCAATCTTAAGGCCGTTGATGTTCTTAAATATTCAGTATCAGAATCGGAATTAATTGAAACAACGTTTTCAAAGGCAAATCCATTAACGAGAGCATTTCTTTTATTAATGGCTCAATATCAACCAACAGACTTGGTAAAAGATACGAAAATTGATATTGCAACTGCCTTATCAGAATATAATAGGAAACAATTTCATCATATTTTTCCAAATGCTTTTCTTAAAAAACAAGGAGTAGCCAAGCAAAAAATATTCAGTATTATAAATTTTTGTTTTCTCCCCGCAGACTCAAACAAAAAAATTTCAAAGAGAAGTCCTTCGGATTATTTTTTCGATTTAATTCCGACAGCTGACTTCAATTCAATACTTGACAGTAATTTAATCCCAATTAAAAAAGAGATTTACAAAAGAGATGATTATGGCAGTTTTTTAGAAAAAAGAGCGGAAATTATTATCAATGAGCTTGACAAAATAACAAATTAAATTCCGCTGGCGCGCTTCCCTGCCTGCGGCAGGGACGTTAAAAGCGAGCGCGAACGCGGTGAAATTATTTACAATGTTATAGTAATTGCACAATAATAATTAATATTGTTTTACTTAAAAACCAACCAACCATGTCAGCAGAAAACAAAGACAATGCATTAAAAACAATTGCCATAACAGTAATAAGTGCACTACTCATTACTCTGGGTACATATTTATTTAATAAATATTTCAGTCCCAGTACGACAACCCCTACTACTGTTCCAACTATACAAAGCGAAGCTACTCAAGCAGAACAGGGTCGAGGATAATAGAAGTTTTAAAATCTCTTCCCATTCGAGTCGCTCCAATGTGCATCGGAGGGCTCGATAAGTAACACGAGGAGTTACTAAACAGGAAACGCTGCACAAACGAAAAACAAAATGCCAACCAACCTCGATAATTTAATCAAGCAATACAAAGCCGATTCACAATCGGTTTATAATACCTGGTTTATCAATAACGAAGACAGGTTAAAGGCTTTTCGTTCTATAAGGCGGGGCGTTATGCAGGTAGTGGAAGACATTAAGACAGGAAAGTTTGGCAACGATTTTAAAGGAACATCACTGGAGTTTGTTCTAACCTGCATCACCGAACAAAAACAGGTTTTTGAAGGAGCCGCTCATCCATTTTACTGGAAACCCAAGCTGAGAATTCCGGATATCTATGAGAACCAGAAAAACAAAACCGCTTTCGGGCAATTCCTTGAAAATGTTTTGAAAGCAACCAGCGAAGAACAGATAATAAAGGAGATCGTTCTTTTGGATAGTTTCAAGATCAAAGGCCTCGGCCCTGCGGTTGCCAGCATACTTTATTTTCTGCATCCTACTATCATTCCGCCTTTCAATACTGCCATTATCAACGGTTTTAATTTCTTGTTTAAAGACAAAAAGAAATTAGGTTCATGGAGCGAGTACTTAAAGATCAGGGAAGTGCTGATGGATGTCAACAAGCAATATAAAAACGAGTTCTCTTCTGACTTAGGCGCCATTGCCGGCCTTCTGTTTGAGATCGGTACACAAAAACTCCTGCTCGGCAATGATGAATATTTATCGGAGAAGGAAAGAAATAAAATAGAAACACTGATAGTAAAACGCCAATCAGAAATACAGGAGGATAAGGAAGAAGAAAGCATCCATACGGAGATGCAGTATCATTTATTAAAAATTGGCGCTGCCTTGGGCTATGATGTCATTTGTGCGCAGAACGACAAATCAAAATCCTTCAGCAATTCAAACTTTTCATTTCTCTGCCTTTCTGACTTTCCCGCAATGAACACGGATAAGGATACAGGCAATACGATAAAGATGATTGATATTCTTTGGTTTGAGAAATCAACCAATAATATTATCGGGGCGTTTGAAGTAGAGAAGAGTACCAGTATTTATTCCGGCATCCTCCGCCTGACCGATCTGGCTTATTCTATTGCGGACGGAGACGAAGTGTTTTATATCATCATTCCCGATAACAGGGAGAAGGATGTGCGGATGCAGCTTTCAAGGCCATCAATAAAATGCATTAAGGTTCCTATTAATTATATATTGTTTTCAGACCTGAGAAAGAATTGCGATGCGCTTTGCAAATTCGGAGAAAGTCATCATAGTATGAAAAAAATTGCTAAAACCGTTTAACCCTCTTGCGTGCATGCAAACGAGCGCGAGCGGAGAGAAAAAAACCAAGAGAAATTTATCTTCCGTCTACATCTCGATACGTCCTTCTTCGGCGGACACTCGATGTGACCGTTGATGGCTGTCAGTTCGAGTAGCCGAAGCTTGGTGAGGCGTATCGAGAACCGACGATAAAATATTATTCTATTTTTATACTATGAAATTCATGTTCGTTTACATTTTGGAATGTGCGGATGATTCATTTTATACCGGCGTGACAAATAATCTTGATCTTCGGTTGAAACAACATGAAGCGGGAATTAATCAGGATGCATATACGTACAGCCGCAGGCCGGTAAAACTGGTCTTTCATCAGGTATTTAATTCTCCCTTACAGGCATTTGATTTCGAAACAAAGATCAAGAAATGGAGTCGCTCTAAAAAGAAGGCGCTTATTGCTGAACATTATCATAAACTTCCTTTATTAGCAAAGAAGCAGTTTAAGAAATGATTGTTTGCCGTCCACTTCTCGATACTCCAGCGAAGCGCTGGAACTCGAAGTGACCGTTGGTGGCTGTGTCAGTTCGAGTAGGGCTGATGCTTTGATCAGACCGTATCGAGAACAAGTGCGAAGTGAATTTATCTTCCG
>JAHEYJ010000042.1 GCA_023251675.1 Bacteroidota bacterium | reverse complement strand
CGATCCGAATGCAGGGATTTATTACCTGGCAAGAATGATCGAAGGAGGGGAAGACCCGCTTTTTATCGCCCGAAGGCTGGTTATTCTGGCATCAGAAGATATAGGCAATGCCAATCCGATGGGACTGGTGCTCGCAACGAATTGCTTTCAGGCAGTCAATACGATTGGAATGCCTGAAGCAAGGATCATTTTGGCGCAAACGGTAGTTTATCTGGCCTGTTCTCCTAAAAGCAATGCTTCGTATAAGGCAATAGAAAGCGCTTTGGAGCTGGTAAAGAATACTGGAGACCTCTCCGTTCCTCTTTCAATTCGAAACGCTCCAACCAAGCTTATGAAAGAACTGAGCTATGGAAAGGATTACCAATACGCCCATAGTTTTGAAGGAAATTTTGTAAACATTGAGTTCTTGCCGGAAGAACTAAAGGGGTCAAAACTTTACGAACCGGGGGAAAATGATGTTGAAAAAAGATTCAGCGAGTATTTAAGAAAAAACTGGAAAGAGAAGTACGGTTATTAATGATCTCCAAACATTTTTCGTCCGATGACATGAACCGGGTTTCCATCATAAATGGAAATGTATACAAGTGAGACGATGATTCCGCCGGCGGTCTGTTCAACCGTCTGCCATAATAAATCAAAAAGGATATACTGTGGCGTTAATTCTGAGGAAAAAGAAACACCTATTACAAGGGAGACAATATACGTTGCAATTCCAAGAGAAGCGCCTGAAATAAGCCCCCGGATCAAAGGCTTTTTGGCTATTTTCTTTGGAAAATTCATCATGTAGATCCGGGTAAGAAGAAATCCCAAAATCAGGTAGGTGATTACCGAGCCGGTAAAGAAGATTTCTTTTGGGTAGGAAAGTCGTTCTAAATCATTTAGAAAAATGCCATGCCATAAGTAGGACAAGCCAAACATGGCCACAGAACTCAGGATCCAGGATAGAAAAAATCTTTTTGCGTTCATAAACCTTCTGATAAAACGGAAACTGCAATATTAAAGTTACTAATTTTTTTGAAATTCAAGGATTAGTTTCTAACATGGTTCTTAACATGTTAAGCGCTGTTAAACCGGCTCTTCGGATATTTCTTTCGCGGTGGGTTCCGAATAAAAACCGTTCAGAAACAACTTTGCCTTCTGAGGAGACAGCAATCCATACAGTACCAACCGGTTTTTCATAACTGCCGCCTGAAGGCCCGGCAATTCCTGTAGTAGCCAGGCCAAAGTCAGCTTTGAGGCGCTGCCGTACGCCTATTGCCATTTGCTCGGCAACTTCTTTGCTGACCGAGCCGTTTACTTTTATGGTATTCTCATCCACTTTAAGAATATTGACTTTAAGGTCATTGGCGTATGCGATAATTCCTCCGTTGAAATAATCCGAACTTCCGGCTATGCTGGTTATTAAATGCCCGATGTAACCGCCGGTACAACTTTCGGCTACAGCTAGAGTTTTCTTTTTTGAACGGAGAATTTCGCCGATCGTCTTTTCCAGGGTTTCCGGCTCTTTGCCATATTCTTCTACAGCGAAGATGGATCCTGGAATTATTTTTCTCAGTTCGGCTATTCTTTCGTCGATGGATCCGGTAAGTATTATTTTATTGTTTCCTTTCGCTGAAAGGCGAAGTTTTACCTGGCCCGGTGAAGGCAGATAAGCAAGCTTAATGTTCAGGGGAGAAAGCGAATCTTCCCATGCCTTTATTTTTTCTGCAAGCGTTGATTCGCCTACGCCTTGCGTGTGGACTGTTTTATGAATGATGAATTGCTGTTCCCATCGGGAAGCAGGCCCGGCTGTCATTGAAAATTTATTTTTCAGTTGAGGAATCACAAATTCTTCCATCATTGCTTTCATTTCATACGGAACTCCGGGCAGGGAAATAAAAAGTTGACAGTTAGCGGCAGCAGGAGGCAGAGAGGACTGCTTACCGCCACGGCCTACTGCTGCTACACTGTTTTCAAACCACATCCCGGGTGCTGTGCCATTCTGGTTTCGGATCGGGATACAGTTCTTCGGAACTTCTGCCTGACCGCGGTTGGAAGCCGGCATGGGAATATTCCTCGAAGCAAACATTTTTTTTACATCTTCAAATAGGTCTTCCTTAAAAACAAGATCCGTTTTGAAAAATTCACATAGTACAGGTTTCGTAATATCGTCGCTGGTTGGCCCTAACCCGCCAGTGATAAGGATGATGTCAGAACGATTTTGCGCGTCCGACAAAGATTTTAAAATATCCTCACGATTATCACCGACCGTGATCAGGTAAGAAACTGAAATGCCAACCAGGTTTAACTGCTGCGCCATCCATTGCGCATTGGTGTTGGTGATCTGGCCTATAAGAATTTCGTCGCCGATTGAAATAATTTCTGCTTTTGCCATAAACTACTTTTTAAAATAATTACGTAACATTCTTAACAGCATTTTCAGCCATCCAAGTGAATCGTTCGACAATTTATCATTTTCAATCGCTCTTCCCAGTTCGGCATAATGAGCAAGGTTATTCCTTTTAAGCCATGCTTCCGCATTTTGGTCATTGTTGGTCACACTCACTGTTGCAGCCCAGATGAAACCATTATGCTCAGCAAGCCATTTGAAAGCACGTTTATCATCCTGTACTGCATGCACAAATGCAACGAGTTCAAAATTCTTTTTTTTCGCAAGTTCAAGCGAAGCTTCTTTTTTTCCTTCCAGCGCATAATAGACCAGTATCAGTTCCGGGAATTTGTTTTCCATTAACCACATCCGGGAACTGTCTTTTCCTTTAATGAGAGCCGTGAGGTGTTGGAGGGTTTCAGCGGTGTAGACCATGAGCGGCAGGTTAACAGCCGGTAAGAAGTATTCGGATAATAGCCGGTAAGCAGTTATCAGTATACAGCCGGATAGCAGGTGTAAAAATATTATTTATTTGCTACCGATTACCGGTTGCCGATTACCGATTATTTTTTTGCTTTCGGTACTCTTCCTATACGCTCGTCTCCCTTCAGTATCATCTCGCAGATTTTAGTTGCTGATTCTTCAAAATCGTCTGCCTCTTCCGCGATCATCTGCCAGTTGGTCTCCCGTTTCCCGTCGCTGAGCATATAAACCGATTGCATGGAGGGAAGTTCTTTTTTCAGGCTTCGGTGGTATTCTTTGCCGGTGGCGATCCATACGCCGTTGGCATCGGTATGGTCTTCTCTTTTCCTGACAACTAAAAGAATTTTATCCTTATCGTATAGTGCATAACACCCAAACATGGGTTTGATTTTGATTTCCATGGGATGGAGGTAATCGAGAATGAAATCAAAAGGGATTTTTTTCTTCACTAGCGTATGTTGTATTTTTTATGTAGGAGGATAGTCAAATTGTATGAAACTTTCACCTTCTGATCGGGTACGGCTAAGAAATTTTAATCGGCAGAGTAATAGTAAAAACAGTGCCTTTATTCACTTCACTTTCAATTGATATGGTTCCTCCAAGTGCTTCAACTTGTGTTTTGGTCATGTATAAGCCAAGCCCTTTCCCTTCTACTTCAAGATAGAACCGTTTATATAAACCAAAGATTGATTTACCCTGTTTCTCCAGGTCTATTCCCATTCCGTTGTCGGATACGGTGATTATAAAATTGGTATGTTCCTTTTTTGTTGAAATAATTATTTGGGGTTTTCTGTCTGCGGATTTATATTTTATCGCATTGTTGATAAGGTTATAAAGTATGCTTTCTAAATAACTTTTTATAGTATATATTTCTGAGGCTTCTTCAGGGATATGGATTGTAATACTGCTTTTAGATATTTTAATTTGTTTCTCAAGGGTATTCGATATGCTGGCAATTAAGGATTGTATATAAACCTTTTCCTTCCGGATGTTGATAAGCGACCGGGCAGAAAGTATTTCATTCAGGTCCTTTATCAGGTCATCCATTCTTGTCGCTGAATCCTGAATGTGTTTAATTATTTTCAGTTTATCATGCTCTGTGCGATTAGGCATAGTGATGAGATTACTAAGCCCAAGAAGGTTGGCAACCGGCGCGCGCAGGTTATGAGAAACGATATAATTAAACTGCATCAACTCATTGTATTTATTCGAAAGCTCTTTTATTAGTTTTTCTCTTTCCATTTCCCCTTGTTTGCGGTCAGTGATATTCTGCAAGAAAACATAGAATTTATTTTTTTCAATAGATGAAAACGTAATAATTATTTCTACGTCGATCAATTTACCTGATTTTGTTTTATGCCGGGATTCAAACTTATCAAATCCCTGGTTTAAGATATTTGCAATGCGTAATTTTATTTCTTCAGGCGATTCAATTGCCTCTACATCCTGAATTTTCATTTGTAATAATTCTTCTCTTGAGAAACCAATCATCCTGCAATAGGTCTCATTAACCTCCAGCATTTTTCCATCAGAAACATCTACTATCCAAAACCCGTATGTTGTTGTTTTTATCAGTAGTTGAAATTCCTCTTCAGCTTTTTTACGTTTACTGACATCATTTCTGATCGCAATGTATTGATAGATTTTTCCTTTTTCATCCAAAAAGGGAATAATGGTCGTATCCAACCAAAAATAGGTACCGTCTTTAGCCTTATTTCTAACTTCATTGGTCCACACTTTACCTGCAGAGATGGTCTTCCATAAATCACCGAAAAATTCTTTTGAATGATAGCCTGAGTTAAGAATGCGGGAATTTTGTCCGATTAACTCTTCTCTGCTGAATTTGGAGATTTTGCAAAAATTGTCGTTCACATATTGAATCGTGCCATTCGGATCTGTAATGACAACAATAGAGGATTGATCTAAAGCAAATTTATAGTCGGATATTTCTATTAAACTTTTCTGCAGCTTTTCTTCTGCTTGTTTTCGTTCAGTGATGTCCTGGCAAGTACCTATTGCCCGGATTGGTAATCCTTGATTGTCATAAGATATTTGCCAGCGCTCTTCTACGAACTTGATGAGGCCGCCAGATGTCACAATCCGATGATCGATCGTGTTGATCGTGCGGCTGTTAAAAGAAGCTGCAAATGCCTCATCCACTTTCTCCCGATCTTCCGGATGGACGAATGATAAGAAACTCTGGTGAGATTGCAGAAAATTTTCCGTTTTAATTTCGAAAATCCGATAGATTTCTTCGGACCATATTACACCTAAAGTCAATAAGTCGGTTTCCCAGCTGCCAATTTTCGCTACCCGCTGTGCTTCAGATAACCGGGCTTCGCTCAATTTTATTTTTTTATCTGCTTTTATCTGTTCCGTGACATCTCTTGCCAAGCCTCTCACAATGGGTGTTTCAACCCCTGTTGTGCGCAGCGAATTACTGTATTCCCAAATGCGTATGTCGCCTGATGAAGTTCTCACTTTCATAAAGCCTTGCGCATAACTATTTGTTTTAAGAGTAATCATGTAATTGGCAAACTGGTCTTTTACCCCTGGCACAAGAATATCCTGAATGCTCATTTTTAAAAGTTCATTTTGGCTGTATCCCAAAAATTTCTCTGCAGAAGCATTTACGGAAAGAATTCTTCCTTCCAGGTTATGTGTACAGATAAGATCCGTAATATTCTCGACAATATCCCTGTATCTCTCTTCGCTTTTAATGATCAGCTCTTCCGCCTGTTTTCGTTTGGTTATGTCGGTATGAATACCAATGGAGCCAATCACTTTTCCATTTTGGTTTAAATACGGAGAGCCATTAATCAGCATCCATTTTTTTTCTCCGGATTTTGTTCTGATCCGGATTTCATATTGGCCGGAACTTTTATTTTCTCTCTCAATAAATGTTTGTTTTATTTTTTTTGATTCTTGATCATCATCCAAAAATAATTCATGCGCAATCTTTCCTTGCACTTCTGCCAGATCGTACCCCGTCATTTCACAAATTATTTTATTGGCATACATGATTTTGCCTGCATTATCCACTATCAATATTCCTTCATTTATAGTTTCAATAATTGTGTCCCATTGGTGAAGGGGAGAATAATCCAAAAAGCCAAATTTCTTAATAGCGATAATTGCGGTAACTGAAAACGCGGTTATTAAAGGCGCAGAAACGGGAATGTCATCAATCCCGAAAAACAAGGGAAGGATAATTTCTGCTATCACTCCGAAAAGGATCGGAACCGTAAATCCCACAGCAAGCAATAAAAATTGTTTTCGCAGAATGTTATTTGATTTTTCTTTATAAAAAATCACCCATAAAAGCAGCAGCATCGTTATCGCGCAAAACGCATACCAGAGATAAATGCTTGTCGTGACTGCGGATGAAGCAGGATTGATGATCCATCCATACATTGCGGATGGCACCAGGCTGTATTTGTCGATTTTGGCTATTGCAAAGAATAAAAATAATATTGCAGGCGCAAAAAAGAAAATAAAAATTAATGATGCGGGGATTTTTTTATTCCACCCTGTAAATTTTAATATAAACAGAAATCCTGCTGGAACTACAAATAGAAAAGAAGTTTCTGAAATCCTTAAAAAATCAACGGCTGATTTTCCTGACAGGCTCAAATGCATAAGTCCTTCAGTGAACTGCCACATTCCGAGGAGAAGAACAAAAACAAAAAAAATAATATTGGTTGTATTTTTAGGTAAGGCGATGAAAACAAATAAACATATCCCGAAATTGATAAGGGCGGGAATTAAAAAAAGAAGAATCAGCTTCCAATTGCTGTAATCAAAATTTAAAAGGAGGTCTTGCATGCTTGTGGAAAAATGAGAAGATTAAATCTATCGAAACTAAATCATAAGGCGAATGACTAAAATACGTTTTTTCTTACATCAGAATTTCACCATGATCCGGGCATTGAGGAGGCGGTTGGAGAGATAATTAGGAACAGCGTATTGCCTTCCGTTTACGTCGCGTACCCAGAAGTAGGATACCACATTGTTTACTGCGAGAAGATTATAGACTTCAAGCGAAAACCATATCGATTTTAAGCCCCATCCTTTTTTTCTTTTCCCTGATTCTCCGGTTCCCTGATTTCCCGTTTCAGACACGGAGAGTGGGGAAAGGGGAGACGCTGCATCCGATTTGTTTTTCAGAATTTCATAGGAGAATCCAATGTCAACTCTGCGATACGGAGGCATGCGTAAAATATCTTTATACCGTTCAAAACTGGGAGGGCCGAAGGGTAAACCGGTTCCGAACAAAAGATTCATGTGCATTTTGCACCGGGGTAATTTTGGAAGATAATCCTGGAAAAAAAGGCTGAACGTTACGCGCTGGTCCATCGGGCGGGGAATATAGCCCGGCTCAACCCGGATGCTGTCTGTTGGAATAGAATTGCTGGTGTATCCCGGAATGATCGTATCGCCATCGCTGTTTTTATAGATGTAATAGTAATCTGTTTTAATGTCTTCCATTGTTTTCATAATGGATAAACTGGCCCAGGAATCGATCCCTTTTACAAATTCACCATTCACTTTAAAATCAACGCCTGTTGCATAGCCTTTAGCGCTGTTCGCAGCGTAATAGCGCAGGCGCACATTGTCCACCTCATACGGAATGAGGTTGTCAAACTGCTTGTAATAGATCTCAGAAACGAATTTGAAAGGACGCCCCCATGCTTTATAGTTAATGTCGGTTCCCAAAACGTAGTGAATTGATCTCTGCGCTTTAAGATCCGTATGAAGGTTTCCATGAAGATCCCGAAGTTCCCGGTAGAAGGGAGGTTGGTAGTAATATCCTGAGGAAGCTTTGAACAGAACATCGCGCTTCCATTTAGGCTTATAGGAAAGTGTTGCGCGCGGGCTGACAAGCAATTGCTTATTCAGATCCCAATAGTTACCGCGTACACCGGCAGTTAAAGTGAATTCGCCTGTGTCTTTTGAATCCCAGTTCCATGCCTGTTGCACATAGCCTGAGTAACGGTTAGAAGAAAGATCGTTCTTTGATTTGATGACTTCATTCACATCAAGGTATTCATAGGGCTGCGCATTGGGATTAATATAGCCGGCAGAGTCGTAAGGATTGGGAAGGGAATAACCTGCTGAATCTACCAATGTCCATTCACTAAGCTTGTCATTGATGATCTCGTGCTGGTATTTTGCTCCCCACCAAAGCTGGCGGCCATCGTCTTTCCATAGTTTATTCCCCTTATGCTCAAAATTATATACAGAAGCATCCAGGTAGTTGCGGGCATGATTCAGAAAACCGCCTGTTCCGATGTTGAAAGCGGACTGCCCGAAATTATCTTTTCCAAAATCGTTTTCAAGTTCGTCGAGAGAATACTGTCCGAGGATATCAAACGTTTCGCTCTCACTGGTGTTGAAAGCAGAAGTGATGAATGTAAGCGAAAGATCTTTTCCGTAAGGACGATAAGTGCTTGTATAAGCTCCCATAAGTGTTTGGTAATCATCTATCTCTTGACCATCAAAGTAAACAGATAGTTGAAGTGCCTGATTGACCGTCCCAAAAGATGATTTACGGGTTTGGGGTATCATCCGGTATTTATTCCGGGCTACGTTTATAAGCAGTCCGTGTTCCCATTCATTGGTAGGATTAAACGTGATGTAGGATTGAATATCGTAGAACAAGGGTTTATATTCTCCTTTTGTGTCAAGTGATTTTAACAGATAGGAGTTGGACTTTTCCCGAATACCCAGAATGTACGTGAAGCGTTTGTCGCTTGAAGCTCCTTCCAGATGAACCGATCCTCCCAGCAAACCGCCTGAAACGCTTCCTGCGAATTCCCTGGGCTTGTTGTAGCGTATATCCAGAACGGAAGACATCTTGTCCCCGTATCTTGCTTCAAACCCTCCTGAAGAAAAATTGATGGAGGAGACCATGTCCGAGTTCACGAAGCTTAATCCTTCCTGTTGGCCGCTGTGCGTCAAGAAAGGCCGGTAAACTTCAATGTCGTTCACATAGACCAGGTTCTCATCAAAATTTCCTCCCCGTACGGAATAAACCGAACTCAGTTCGTTGCTCTGCTGAACACCCAGCTGGGTGAAAATAATGGTATTGAAATCCTGGCTGGCGCCGGTCTGTACATAAATGTCTTTTATAGAAATGGGCTGAATAAAATTTGAACGAGAAAAATTATCTTCAATTGTAACCGTATCAAGTGTTTTGGATGCATCAACTAAAATGTCGGCCTTTTCTCTTTTCCCGGCTGCCAGCTTTACTGTTTTTATCCGTAGTCCAAAACTCACATGCGAGTACTCAATGGTGATGGTTGTATCGGCAGGAACCGTGAGTTCGTATTCTCCTTTTTCATTCGTGGTAGTGAACTTCTTTGTATTGGCGACCGATACCCGGGCTTCTGCAACCGGCTGGTTGGATTGGTCGGTGACTTGCCCGAAAAGGACTGCCGTTCCGGTTTGCTGCTGGCAAAACAAGGATTGTGCCTGGAAGAAGAAAAGAATCCAGAATCCAATAGCCGAAAGGAGGTAATGAATTCTATTTCTCCTTTTCTTTATTGTCATTGGATATTTTCAGTTTTCCTTCGCGCCACATTTTTATAAACTGCGCCCAGGCAAACGGATTCAGGAGGTTATTGGGAGGATATTGCCCTGCCCAGTATAACCGGCTCTGGTATTGCTGCTGGGAGGCTTTGTAGTTCATACTTCCGTCCATGCTCATCGTTTCAAATTGCTCTTTCATTTCCTCGCGTTCCAGGTTCTTCTTTGCGCGGGCAAGGTCATCATCCGGCACTTTCATGTTCAGGAACGCCTCTTTGAACTGTTCTTTGGTTGGCCATGGGAAGATCACCGTTTCTTTCAGCAGGATGGTATCAAACCGTAAAACCTGGATGAGTGAATACTTGTTTCCTTTCAACGTATCCGGAATAATGAATTGAGATCTTTTATACCCGATCGCTGAGAAAACAATGGTATCTTTTTTCTGAGCAACGAAAGAAAAGTAACCGTAGAAATCAGCAATGGTTCCCCGGTTGGAACTTTTAATGATCACTTTTGTGAAAGGAACGGGCCTCAAACTGTCATTCTCCACTACCACTCCGGAGAACTGGATGAGGTCTTTGTCCTGGCCGGAGGAGGTGTTGGGTATAAGGTATAAGGTAATAAGGAAAAGCAAAGTCCCAAGTCCTAAGTTCCAAGTCCCAAGTCCCAAATAGGAACCATTAATATTTCGCCTGCTATCCTCTTGGTCCGCCATAGGCGGATGGAACCTGGGGCTTTTCCGGCCTATACCAAATACCTTTTTCATGTTAGTTTTAAAAGTAGGCAAAATACTTCTTTGGCGGTTTGAAATTTAAAATGTATTTTTAACTTTCATTTAGTCAAAATATTGCATATCCACCTTATCTTTTTTCGATGAAACATTTCCTGCTTTTTGCTATGACACTGTATGTGTCTGTAGCATATTCTCAGATATCCATTTCACAGGCCGATATGCCCAATGCCGGTGATACATTGCGTATCAGTTATTCAAATGACACGCTGAGTCCCATGTTAACGGACACGGCATACACATGGGATTTCTCTTACCTGACGCCGAATTCACAATGGGTGAACAGTTTTGATAACCCCTCGACCTTTGTATTCCCTTTTAACTTGTTATTTAATCCGTCGAATACGTCCTATGGTCTGGCTCAGTATACACCTGATTCTATTCCGGTGATCGGAATTAAGCCGGATAACTCATACGCGTTCCTGAAAAAGTCTTCTTCAAAATATCAGCAGGTTGGCGCGGGGCTTACAATAAATGCGCTTCCGATTCCCTTCTTATATAGTCCTCATGATACGATCTATCGCTTCCCTGTGAATTATGGGAATGTTGATTCTTCGGATGCAAAATTTGGTTTGCAAATTCCTAACATGGGTTATTACGGACAGAAGATCCACCGGGTGAATTATGTAGACGGATGGGGAACTTTAATTACCCCTTTCGGAACATTTCAGTCGATCAGAGTTAAATCGCTTGTGACAATGCGAGATACATTTGCAGATACCAGCGGCGTGGGATTTGCTTTTACCCGGCCGCTGAAATATGAATTCAAATGGCTGGTGAATGGCGGAAAGATCCCTTATTTGGAAGTAGATGCGAATGATGTGGGAGGGAATCCTGTGATCAGCCAGATCTCCTATCGCTACAGCATTCGGGATGTATTGCAAATTGGAATTAATGAAATCCCGGTTTGGGGACAGCAGTTCTCGGTTTTTCCAAACCCATCAAATGAATATGCTTTTTTTCAATACGAACTGAATGTTGCTGCTGAAATAAAAACGGAGATCTATGATATTTCAGGAAGAAGGATCAAATTGATCTCCGAGGGGAAACATACTATAGGAAAACAATTAGAAGTTATTTCTACACGGGAGATTGAACCCGGCATATATTTTATTAAACTATCCTCCGGGCATCAATCTACCTGCCGGAAGCTGGTTGTTTTAAGATAATTTATTTTTTAGCGGGGATTCCTTTGTTGATCTTCCACATAAGAAAAGAAGATCCGATCCCGATCAGCGCGCCTACCAATACATCGCTCGGATAATGTACGCCCAGTTCCATTCTTGAATAGCCCACGGCGCTTGCCCAAAGAAACGAAGGTCCGATCACATACCATTTCGGATACATGAGCGAAAGGGAAGTTGCTGTTGCAAATGCAGAAGAAGTATGTCCGGATGGAAAGGAAGGGGAGCCGGCATCGCTTTTCTTTGTGACGAGATTCGGGTAAGTGATGAAAGGCCTTTTTCGGTTAACTGAATATTTTAATCCAACAGTAATAATTCCAGAAACCGCTAATCCTGCACCTGCTACAATCCCATTTCTTTTTGATGTGCTGTCATGCGCAAATACTCCGTAAAGAAAAAGTGCTGATGGCGCTGCAAGGCTCACCGGCGTCATGCTGCCCGAAAATATTTTATTGGTATTGTCCCACTTTACCGAATTGTTTGAATTGATCGAGTGGAGGAAGTTAATGTCGGTGTTTTGGGAGAAAGCGGAGAACGAGTAAAAGAAAAGAAACGAGAGGCAAACAAATGTTGTTTTCATGGAAGAGCTATACCTCCATTTTCTTCTTGGACTTCTTTTCAACAACTTTATTGTCAGCCATCAGTTTGACAAAATCATCAAACAGGTAGCGGGAGTCATGCGGCCCTGCCGATGCTTCAGGATGGTACTGCACGCAGAATACGGGTTTGTGTTTCATGCGAAGGCCTTCAACGGTTCCGTCGTTCAGGTTGATGTGAGAAACTTCAATGTCTTTGTTCTTCCTGGCCTCTTTTTCATCTACGGCAAACCCGTGGTTCTGCGAAGTGATCTCATCGGTGCCTTTGATCAGGTTCTTTACCGGGTGGTTGATCCCTCTGTGTCCGTTAAACATCTTATACGTCTTTATTCCGTTCGTCTGTGCAATGATCTGGTGGCCCAAACAAATTCCGAATACGGGAAGGCCGCTTTCGATCAGTTCACTTACCGTTTTTACCACACCGGGCATTGCAGCAGGATCGCCGGGGCCGTTGGAAATAAAAATACCATCGGGTTGGAATCCCGTCCCGCGTTTTGCGGAATTCAGTATTTCACTTGCCTTGGTTCCCATAGGGAAAACCTGCACATAGCAATCGCGTTCGTTCAGACAGCGCAAAATATTTTTCTTTACGCCCAGATCCAGTGCAGCGACTTTAAAAGAAGCCGTTGAC
Source organism: Bacteroidota bacterium (assembly GCA_023251675.1). Lineage (GTDB taxonomy): Bacteria > Bacteroidota > Bacteroidia > Palsa-948 > Palsa-948 > Palsa-948. The sequence goes on along the minus strand of JAHEYJ010000042.1, from coordinate 10,170 downwards.
TTACCGGTGAAGTAAGGTTTCTTGGTAGAAACTTTTGAAGAAAGTTCCAATCCTTCCATGGAAGGAACTTTGGCAAGTATTTTCTTTAATTCTTTCAGATCCAAAATCTCAGAAGAAATAACTGCGTTCATCGCGCCTTTGCTGCGGATGTATCGGACGATGGCGCGGGTATCTACATCAGAGATGGCCACTACATTCTGCCTTTCAAAATAATCCTGGATGGATTCAACAGCATCTTTCCGTGAATACATCACGTTAAAGCTTTTGCAGACCAGCCCGCTGATCTTTATTCCGTCTGACTCCACTTCAGTTGCACTGATCCCGTAATTACCGATGTGAACGTGCGTCGTAACAAGCAGTTGTCCGAAGTAGGAGGGATCGGTAAAGGTTTCCTGGTAGCCGGTCATGGCAGTGTTAAAGCAGAGTTCTCCCGTGGCTGTTCCGATCTTCCCTGCGGCATTGCCGTAAAAAACTTTTCCGTCTTGAAGAAGGAGGATGGCTGGTTTTTTGGATTTATACTTCATGATCTACGAATAACGAATCTTTACGAATGTACGAATTACGAATGTATTTCTTAAGTGATGGAGTTTCTTGGTTTGAATAGAATTCATAAAAAAAGGATGAAGCAAATTTACTTCATCCTCTTTTAGTTTAGGAACGATTTATTAAAAAATTATTCACTTTTTGGTTCTTCGGTGTTGGTGGAAGTGTCAGAAGTTGGCTGTTGTTCTTCTTTTGACTTTTGACTTGAGCCTGCTTCTTTTTTCTTTCCCCTGCTTCTGCGTGTTTTCTTTTCAGGCGCTGCTTTTCCTGTTGCGGCCTTGAGCATGTTCTCATTGAAGTCAACGAGTTCGATCAAACACGTGTTTGCGTTATCTCCGGCACGGAAACCTGTTTTAAGGATGCGGGTGTACCCGCCGGCGCGTTCTCCGATTTTCGGAGCTACATCGCGGAAGAGCGTGATCACGGCGTCTTTGTTCTGCAAATAGCGGAACACCATCCGGCGTGAATGGGTCGTATCGCTTTTGGCCCGGGTGATGATGGGCTCAAAATATTTCTTGAGCGCTTTTGCTTTCGCCAGCGTCGTATTGATGCGCTTGTGCTGGATCAGCGATGCCGCCATGTTCGAAAGCAGGGCATGCCTGTGCGGCGCTTTGCGCGAGAGGTGATTTATTTTTTTTCCGTGTCTCATGTTTTAATGTTAATCGTTATTTGTTATTGGTTAATCGGCTGTTACTATTAACGATTAACCATTAACTATGATTCTAGTTTAACGCTCCTCTTTCTTTCATGAATCCGTATTTGGCAACGTCCATTCCGAAGTTGAGGCCTTTGTTGGCAACCAGTTCTTCCAGTTCGGCAAGGGATTTCTTTCCGAAGTTGCGGAACTTCAGGAGATCCATCTTGTTATAGGAAACCAGGTCAGCCAGTGTTTCAACGTCAGCTGCTTTCAGGCAGTTCAGTGCGCGAACGGAAAGATCCATGTCAACCAGTTTGGTTTTCAGCAGCTGACGGATATGTAATGCATGTTCGTCAAAATCCTGTTCCTTGGATTTCTCCTCCGTATCCAGCGTGATCTTCTCATCAGAGAAAAGCATGAAGTGATGGATCAGGATCTTTGCCGCTTCTTTCAGCGCTTCTTTCGGATGGATGCTTCCATCGCTCTTGATATCAAGGATCAGTTTTTCGTAATCGGTCTTCTGTTCCACGCGGTAGTTCTCAATGGTGTATTTCACGTGACGGATAGGCGTGAAGATAGCGTCGATCGGAATGTATCCGACCGGTGCGTTCACGGGTTTGTTCTCTTCGGCAGGAACATAACCGCGGCCTTTGTCGATGGTGATCTCGAATTTTACTTTCACATTGCTTTCCATCGTGCAGATCACGTGGTCCGGATTGAGCACCTGGAACGCGGAGGTTCCTTTGGCAATATCTCCAGCAGTGAATTCATCTTTTCCGTTGAGGGAGATGGTTACTTTCTCTGTATCCACGCCTTCAATTTGTTTTTTGAAACGAACCTGTTTCAGGTTCAAGACGATTTCAGTGACATCTTCCACAATGCCTTTGATTACAGAAAATTCATGATCAACTCCTTCGATGCGGATGCCGGTAATGGCGTGGCCTTCGAGAGAAGAGAGGAGAATTCTGCGGAGTGCATTGCCCACCGTAACTCCATATCCCGGTTCAAGCGGACGGAACTCAAACTGACCTTCAATGTCAGTGGAGTGAATCATGATCACTTTATCGGGTTTCTGAAATGCTAAAATTGCCATAGTGTATTAGTTTTAAGTTTAATGTTTAAAATTCATAGTTGTTTTACGAAACCCGAATAAGAGCGAACAGGCGAATGGGATACATTGTTTTATTTGTTAATTCGTTTTTATTCGTGATTCGTACCATTTTATTTTGAATACAATTCCACGATCAGTTGTTCTTTAATATTTTCCGGGATCTGCGAGCGTTCAGGTAACGCAAGAAATCTTCCCTGTAAAGAGTTGCGGTCAAATTCCAGCCATTGAAAAGTTGTATTTCCGCTGGCCAAGGAATTGCGGATAGGATCCATGTCTTTTGAACGTTCACGAACGCCGATAATATCTCCCGGCTTAACCGTGTACGAAGGAATGTTGATCACCGATCCGTTTACCGTAATGTGTTTGTGCGAAACAAACTGGCGGCCGGCCCGGCGGGTAGGGGCAATCCCCATTCTGTAAACAACGTTGTCGAGGCGTGACTCAAGCAGTTGAAGCAACACTTCACCTGTTACGCCTTTTGCACGGGCCGCGCGTTCGAATGTATTTTCAAACTGGCGTTCCATGATACCATAGGTGTATTTTGCTTTTTGCTTTTCAGCGAGCTGAACAGCATACTCCGATTGCTTGGCTCTTTTTTTCATCATGCCGTGCATGCCGGGGGGATAACCTTTTTTCTCAAGTGTTTTTCCATTCCCGCCTAAGATAGGCTCAAGAAACTTTCTGTTAATCCGTTGTTTGGGTCCTGTGTAACGTGCCATTGAATTATAATTATGAATTAATGATTATACGCGTCTTTTCTTTGGAGGGCGGCATCCGTTGTGAGGAACGGGTGTGATGTCCACGATTTCTGTTATTTCAATTTTATTGGTGTGCAATGCACGGATGGCGCTTTCTCTTCCGCCGCCCGGTCCGTTCACATACACCTTTACTTTACGAAGGCCGGCTTCATACGCCATGCGGGCTGCATCGGATGATGCAACTTGGCCGGCATACGGAGTGTTCTTCTTTGATCCGCGGAAACCCATTTTACCTGCAGAAGACCAGGCAACGGTCTGTCCTTTGAGGTTGGTAAGCGTGATAATGATATTATTAAAGGTAGCGTTGATGTGCGCTTCGCCGATCGCGTCCACCTTAACGGTTCTTTTTTTCGCCTTAACCGGTTTGCCAGCCGCTTCCGCGCCTTGTCCTTTTTCCTGTGATTGTTTTTCTTCAGCCATTTTTTTTTAAGAGATTTTAGATTTTAGATTTTAGATTTTAGATTTAGGGTTTATCCCACATCTCCTGTCTCACATCTAATGTCTTGTTTTTTTTTATCCTTTAGAAGGTGCTATTTTTTTGTTTGCGATTGTTTTGCGCCTTCCTTTTCTTGTACGCGCGTTGGAACGGGTACGCTGTCCGCGAACCGGAGCGCCGGAACGGTGACGCATACCGCGGTAAGAACCGATATCGATCAAACGTTTAATGTTCAATTGAACTTCAGAGCGAAGAGAGCCTTCCACTTTGATCTTTTCAGTGATAATGTTACGGATCTTGCTGAGATCGGAATCATTCCATTCCTGAACTTTTTTGTCGTAGCTGACGCCGGCTTCTTTAAGAATTCTGCGCGCCGTGCTTTTGCCGATTCCGTAAATGTAAGTAAGCCCGATTTCACCGCGCTTATTTTTCGGAAGGTCTATTCCTGATATACGTGCCATTTGGTTTTGGTTAATTCAGTTAATTAGGTTGATTGAGGTAGTGGGCTCATTGAGTTTATTTGAACTTAATCAACTCAATTCACTCATTTGCTTTTTTACTTACCCTTGACGTTGTTTGTGTTTAGGATTTTTTTTGTTGATGACATACAGTTTGCCTTTTCTGCGGACAATCTTGTCGTCAACGCTTCTTTTTTTGATCGATGTTCTGATTTTCATAGCTATACGAATTGTCGAATTACGAATTATTATTTTTGTTTATTTATATCTAAAAGTTATTCTTCCTTTTGTCAGATCATAGGGTGACATTTCAAGCCGTACTTTATCTCCGGGAAGAAGCTTGATGTAATGCATCCGCATCTTTCCTGAAATATGAGCCGTGATAACGTGGCCGTTTTCCAATTGAACCCGGAACATTGCGTTCGAAAGCGCTTCTGTAATGGTTCCGTCCTGTTCAATCAACGACTGCTTTGCCATAGTTCGGTTACCGGTTGTCGGTTATCGGTTATCGGTTGTTTGCTTTTGGCTTTTCCCCGATTACTGATTACTGATTACCTTTTCACTTGTTGTTTGTTTCTGTTTTTCTTCCTGTTTAAAATATTCAAACGTTGTCAGCAATTCTGCTTTATTTTTTTTCACTACAATGGTGTGTTCAAAGTGAGCCGATGGTTTCCGGTCAACCGTTGAAACGGTCCATCCGTCTTTTTCCACCCGCACATCACGCCGGCCAAGGTTTATCATCGGTTCGATGGCGATCACCAGGCCTTCTTCCAGTCTTGCCCCGCTTCCGCGTTTACCGAAATTTGGCACTTCGGGCGCTTCGTGAAGATTTCGGCCGATTCCATGTCCAACCAGTTCCCGAACAATTCCGTATCCATGCCTGTTGACATGTTCTTCCACCGCGTTGCTGATGTCTCCGACTCTTTTACCGGCTACGGAAGCTTCGATCCCTTTGTAAAGCGATTCTTTTGTAACCTTCAGCAGCTGTTTTACTTCTTCGCTGATTTCACCCACCGAAAAAGTATAGGCCGAATCGCCGTAGAATCCGTTTTTAAGAACGCCGCAATCTACCGATATGATGTCACCATTTTTAAGAACGTAACTGCCTGGCATTCCGTGAACCACTTGTTCGTTAACCGAAATGCAAAGCGTATAATCAAAAACCAACCTGTCTTTCCTGTACCCTTTAAAAGCCGGTACTGCTCCATTATCTCTTATGAACGCCTCCGCAATCGTATCCAACTCAATCGTGCTTATTCCTTCCTTAACATTCTTCTCAACTTCAGCAATTGTTTTCGAAACCAGCAAACTACTTTCCCGAATCAATTCAATTTCCTCATCCGTTTTTAAATAGATCTTTCCCATTTATGCAGAAGCCATGCTCATTGAAGTTCTACCTTTTATCCTGCCTGACTTCATCAGTCCATCATAGTGGCGCATCAATAAATGACTTTCGATCTGTTGTAATGTATCCAGCATAACGCCTACCATGATCAATAATGAAGTTCCGCCAAAGAAACGCGCGAACATATCCGTTACACCAAAAGTGCTTCTTGAAATAGCGGGCATGACGGCAACGATGGCAAGAAAGATCGATCCGGGTAACGTAATTTTTGACATCACATCGTCAATAAAACTCGATGTTTGTTTGCCCGGTTTTACGCCCGGAATAAATCCTCCGTTCCGTTTCATGTCGTCTGCCATCTGCGTGGGGTTCACCATAATGGCTGTATAGAAATAAGTAAAGAGGATAATTAATATTGCAAATATCAGGTTGTACGTAATTCCATTGTGATTGGACAGCGTGCCGATGACTCCGCTGAGTTTATCGGAAGTTGCAAATCCGGCAAGTGTAATAGGAATGAACATGATCGCCTGGGCAAAGATGATCGGCATGACACCGGCTGCATTCACTTTCAGCGGAATGTATTGACGAACACCGCCGTACTGCCGGTTGCCGACAATCTTTTTTGCAAACTGGACAGGAATTTTCCGCGTTCCCTGAACCAGAAGAATACACCCGATAATAATAAAGAGCAGAAATATAATTTCAAGAAGCATCATAATGAGCCCGCCGCCTTTTGCTTCCATGCGTGACGCAAATTCAGAAACAAAAGCGAAGGGAAGGTCTGCCAGGATTCCTATCATGATGATGAGCGAAATACCGTTTCCAAGCCCGCGGTCAGTAATTTTTTCACCAAGCCACATCACAAAAATGGTTCCGGCTATAAGAATCACTACGGACATAATCCACCATAACCGGGAAGGATCAGCAACCACGCCTGCATAACTTGTCAATTGGGTGGAAAGATATCCGGGAGCCTGAAGTGCGGTGATGATGACGGTGAGAAACCGGGTGTATTGATTCATTTTCCTTCTGCCGCTTTCGCCTTCTTTCTGCATGCGCTGGAAGTAGGGGAACGCCATTCCTAATAACTGAACAACGATGGAAGCGGAAATATAGGGCATAATACCAAGCGCAAAAACAGAGGCACGGGAAAAGGCCCCGCCTGCAAACATGTTAATGAGCCCTGCTAATCCTTCAGCTTGTCCTTTTGAATGGAGTGCCGCTGCATTCACGCCCGGCAACATCACATAGGATCCCAGCCGATAAATGAGAATAAATCCCAGGGTATAAAGTATCCTGGAACGCAAATCCTCGATCGCGAAAATATTTTTTATGGTTTGAATCAGATTCCTCATAGGGAAAATTATGCTTTTACAATTTCTGTTTTACCGCCTTTTGCTTCTATTGCTGATTTAGCTGAAGCGGAGAAGGCATGTGCTTTTACATCCACTTTTGATTTCAGTTCTCCGCTGCCCAGAATTTTTACGCGTTTTGTTTTTGAAACCAGCCCGTTAGCGATATAGGTTTCAATGTCAAATGAGCTGATTTTCTTTTCATCTACCAGGCGCTGCAGCGTATGCAAATTGATGCCGTGAAATTCTTTTCTGAAAAGATTGGTGAAGCCGAACTTTGCCAAACGGCGTTGCAAAGGCATTTGTCCGCCTTCATGACCGCGCCGCATGTTGTAGCCGCTGTCGGATTGCTGGCCTTTATGGCCTTTCGTAGACGTTCCGCCTTTACCGGAACCTTGTCCGCGCCCTTTTCTTTTTACGTTTGCTTTTACTGCGCCTTTTGCCGGTTTGAGAGTATGTATTTGCATTTTCTTTTCTGAGATTACACCGATATTCTTTTTATTTTTCTAATTTCTGTTTTCTGTATTTTTTTTGCCTACTGCCAATTGCTTATTGCCAACTTGTATTTATTTAGCCTTCAAAAACTTTTTTAAGTGATACGCCGCGGTTCTGTGCAACGGTGATCGGATCCCTCATTTTGATAAGTGCATCCATCGTTGCTTTCACCACGTTGTGCGGGTTAGAGGATCCCTGTGATTTTGCAAGAACGTCCGTTACACCGGCACTTTCCAATACGGCACGCATGGCACCGCCGGCAATTACACCCGTTCCGTGAGATGCGGGCTTCAGGAAGATGCGTGATCCGCCGTACTTTCCATACTGAAGATGGGGCACCGTTCCTTTAATGAGAGGAACTTTCACCAGGTTCTTTTTCGCGTCATCAACCCCTTTTGAAATGGAATCGGTTACTTCCCGGGATTTTCCCAGTCCGTAGCCTACCACTCCTTTGCCGTTTCCAACAACAACAATTGCTGAGAAACTGAAGGTCCGTCCGCCCTTGGTTGTTTTCACAACACGGTTAACGGCCACGAGGCGTTCTTTTAATTCGATTTCGCTTGACTTGATCCGTTTGATTGTTTCTTTTGCCATCAGTATAAATATTATTTATTTAAAATTTTAATCCTGCTTCACGTGCTCCATCCGCAACTGCTTTTACCCTGCCATGGTATAGGTACCCGTTCCGGTCAAAAACGACTTCCTGAATTCCTTTTCCGGCAGCAATTTTTGCAATGGCCGCGCCCACCGATTTTGCCTGTTCGGATTTTGTTCCTTTAACCCGCGCATCGTTCTTTCCCATAGAAGAAACCGTGGTAATGGTTTTTCCGGTGCTGTCATCCACCAGCTGAGCATAGATTTCGCTATTGCTTCTGAATACGGTAAGACGCGGGCGGGTAGTGCTGCCGTTCACCTTGCTCCGGATTCTTTTTTTGATTTTTATCCTTCTGAAATTTCTTGACTTCATGATAGTTTCAATTTAAAATTATTTTGCTGCAGTTGCTGCTGTTTTTCCTGCTTTCTTTCTTAATTGTTCTCCGAAGAACTTGATACCTTTTCCTTTGTATGGTTCCGGTGCGCGCATCGAGCGGATCTTTGCGGCCACCTGCCCGATCAGTTGTTTGTCGGCAGATTGCAGGATGACCATCGGGTTGCTTCCTTTTTCAGTTTTTGTTTCCAGTTTGACCTCTTTCGGCAGTTCAATAATTATATGGTGTGAAAAGCCTACCACCAGGTCTAACTGCTGTCCTTTAAAAGCAGCTTTGTATCCTACGCCCACAATTTCCTGCTGAATCCGGTATCCTTCATGAACGCCTTTGATCATATTTGAAACGAGGGAGCGATACATGCCATGCAGGGCTTTGTGCCGTTTTTGTTCTGTAGGGCGCTCAAGCACAATCGTGTTGTCCTGGATCTTTATAGAGATATCCGGATCTACTTTCTGTGTGAGTTCTCCCAGCTTGCCTTTCACCGTAACAATTCCTTTGTTAGCAGAAACCGTTACGCCCTGTGGGATGATGATTGGATGTTTTCCTATTCGTGACATTTTCTTATAGTTATTATATTAATACACGTAACAAATTACTTCGCCTCCGCAATTCATTTTTTTTGCTTCCTTGTCCGTCATCACACCCTTGGAGGTGGAAATGATGGCAATGCCGAGTCCGCTCAGTACGCGGGGCATATCTTCCACAGAAGAAAATTTTCTTAAACCGGGCCGGCTGGCACGCTGAATTTTGCGAATGGCAGATTGCTTGGTTGTGGGATGATATTTCAAAGCGATCTTGATCTTATCCTGAACAGGATTTTCGTCAATCTTGTAGTCAAGAATGAATCCCTGGTCTTTAAGGATCCGGGTGATTTCTTTTTTCATGCCTGAAGCAGAAACCTCGACGATCCGGTGATTTGCTTTTATTGCGTTTCTTACTCGTGTTAGGTAATCTCCGATTGTATCCATTGTATGTGTCTGATTATTTATTCTTAATTATTGTTTTACCAGCTTGATTTTGTTACGCCGGGGATCTTGCCGTCCAGCGCCCATTCGCGGAACACCAGGCGGGAAACGCCGAACTGGCGTGAATAGGCGCGTGCTCTTCCGGTTACTTTACAGCGGTTGCGCAATCTTACTTTTGAAGAGTTGCGCGGAAGTTTGCTGAGCCCGATGTAATCACCGGCTTTCTTCAGCGCCGCACGCTTTGCAGCGTATTTATCTACCAGCGCCTCGCGTTTCCGTTGTCTTGCTTTAATACATTCTTTAGCCATGTGATTCCAGATTTGAGATTTGAGATTTGAGATTTGAGATAGTTATTTTAACTATTCAATTTTCATTTCTCATTTCTATTTTTTTTTATTTTATTTCGTGTTTAGTTCGCATTTAATATTTTTTTTGTCTCATGTCTAAAACCTTATAACTCAGATCTATTTTTTTGTTTCTTTAGAATCTTTTTTTGCAACGGTACTGATCATGACATCTTTTTTGCCTCCTTTAAATTCGTCTTCTTCTTTTTTGAAAGGAACTCCGAATTCGCGAAGCAGCGACATAGCCTCGGCATCCGTTCTTGCCGATGTAACAAAAGTGATATCCATACCGCGTACTTTATTTACTTTATCAATATTGATCTCCGGGAAAATGATCTGTTCCGTGATCCCCAATGTATAATTTCCTCTGCCGTCAAAGCCATTCTTGCTCACGCCTTTGAAATCGCGGATACGGGGAAGGGCCGTGGAGATGAAGCGGTCCAGAAATTCAAGCATGCGGTCAGAGCGAAGGGTGACTTTTACACCTACCGCAACGCCTTTTCTTACTTTGAAGTTTGAAATATCTTTTTTGGCGAGGGTAGCAACCGGTTTTTGCCCGGTGATGATGGTGATCTCGCTCAATGCGCTTTCGATAATCTTACGGTCAGCAACGGCGTCACCAACGCCCTGGTTGATGGCGATTTTTTTCAGGCGTGGAACCCGCATCGGGCTTTTGAAGCTGAATTCCTTTTGAAGTGCGGGAACGATGTCTTTATGAAATTTCAACTTCAGTC
>JAHEYJ010000041.1 GCA_023251675.1 Bacteroidota bacterium | reverse complement strand
GGTCACTTTCCCTGGATGAAATCAAAACCTTCTTTGAAAAGAAAGGCGATAAATCTTTTCGTGCTAAGCAAGTCTATGAATGGCTTTGGAAAAAATCTGCCCGCTCGTTTGATGAGATGACGAATCTTCAGAAAGCAACACGGGAAATGCTCAGTGAAAATTTTTCAATCAATGCTGTAAATATTGCTTCCTCACAAATCAGCAAGGACAGGACAATTAAAAATGCTTTTCGATTGTACGATGGAAATATTGTGGAAGGAGTGCTGATTCCCACTGAAAACAGAATGACAGCTTGCATTTCATCTCAGGTAGGCTGTTCGCTCACTTGTGCTTTCTGTGCTACAGGAAGATTAGAACGCTTGCGCAATCTTGATGCAGATGAAATGTATGACCAGGTGGCCATAATAAGGAAGCAGTCGGAAGAGAAATACGGCATTCCGCTTTCCAATATTGTCTACATGGGAATGGGTGAACCGCTGCTCAATTATAAAAATGTACTGGCATCAATAGAAAAGATTACTTCACCGGAAGGATTGGGAATGTCGCCGCAGCGGATCACCGTTTCTACGGCGGGAATTGCCAAGATGATAAAGAAGCTGGGTGATGATAAAGTGAAATTCAACTTCGCGCTTTCACTGCACGCCGCCACGGATGCCAAGCGAAACAAGATCATGCCCATCAACGAAGAAAATTCACTGGAAGTTCTTGCCGAAGCATTAAAATATTTTTACGATAAAACCGAAACCCGCGTCACCTATGAATACATCGTCTTTAAAGATTTTAATGACGACATCAGCGATGCAAAGGACCTTGAAAGATTCTGCCGTGTGGTTCCCTGCAAAGTGAATATCATTGAATACAATCCTATCGATGGCTCTGAATTCCGACAGACTTCAGGTGCCCGTTTACAGGACTTTGCCGGTTACCTGGAAAGCAACGGCATCATCGTGAACATCCGCAGAAGCCGCGGGAAAGATATTGATGCCGCATGCGGACAGCTTGCGAATAAGGGTAATTAAATAATTGGGTAATTAGGAATTGGGAAAAGACAATTTATCTCTTCCTTATATATGCCCCAATTACCCTATCCACTAATTCCCATTTTCCTCCTACATTTGCCCTCCCATGGTATCTGTTGAAGACATAAAAGCTCCCGTCCGGAAGGAGATGGAGGAATTTGAAATGAAGTTCCGCGAATCGATGCGGAGCAATGTTCCGCTCCTCGACAAGATCATGCATTACATCGTGAAGCGAAAGGGAAAACAGCTTCGCCCGATGTTCGTCTTCCTTTCCGCCAAGACCTGCGGAGAGATGAATGATTCCACTTACCGCGCTTCTTCCCTGATCGAACTGCTGCACACGGCAACGCTCGTGCACGATGACGTGGTGGATGACGCACATATGCGCCGGGGATTTTTTTCACTGAACGCGCTTTGGAAAAATAAAATTGCGGTCCTGGTAGGAGATTACCTTCTCTCGAAAGGATTATTGCTTTCGATCGATAATAAAGATTTCCGTTTACTGGGAATTGTTTCCAATGCGGTGAAGGAAATGAGCGAAGGCGAACTCTTGCAGATCGAAAAAGCAAGACGGCTGGATGTGGACGAACCGGTCTATTTTGAGATCATCCGGCAGAAAACGGCTGTACTCATTGCCTCGTGCTGTGCCTGCGGTGCGGCTTCGGTCGGCGCCGATGACAAGACCATTGAACAGATGCGCCTGTTCGGAGAGCAGACGGGAATCGCTTTCCAGATCAAAGACGACCTGTTTGATTTCGGAACCGGAAATAATATCGGAAAACCAACCGGCAACGACATCAAGGAAAAAAAGTTCACCCTTCCTTTAATTTACGCACTGAAGAACGCATCTTTTTTTGATAAACGAAAAATGATCAACCTGATCAAGAACGGAAATGAGAATGAAGAAAAGATCGCGCAGGTGACCGGCTTTGTACTGAAAAGCGGAGGCATTGAATACGCCACGCAAAAAATGCACGAGCACAAGGACAAAGCGCTGCAGCTTCTTTCCGGGTTCAACAACAACGAAGCAAGAAAAGCGCTGGAGCAATTGGTTATTTATACGATTGAAAGGAAACATTAACGCCTCACCCCCGACCCCTCTCCGAAGGAGAGGGGAGAAAACAAAATATCATGAAAACAAAAATTCTTGCCTACTGCCTGATGCCTACTGCCTTTTGTATTTTTTCATGCTCATCAGGAACGGAAGAAAAGAAAAAAGAAACAACGGCGGCAACTGCCACTTCCGCGGACACGTCGATGAAAGGGTTAGTAGGTGTAATTGAAAAAAATCCTCCGGTACAGCAGGGAGATTACATTGCCAAATATCCAAATGGAATTGTAAGGATGCGCGGCTTTTACATAAACGGCAAACGCAACGGGCAGTGGACCAGTTTTTTTGAAAGCGGAACTATTCAGAGCGAAGGTTTTTTCAAGGACGGCCTGCGCGACGGAAAAGCTTTGGTGTATTACGAGAACGGCAAAACATATTACCAGGGTTATTATAAGATGGGAAAGGAAGTCGGCAAATGGATCTTCTATGATGAGAGCGGAAAGAAAATAAATGAGAAAGATTACGGAAGCCAGTAAAAAGCAAGTAAGCGGTCAGCAGCCGGTAAAAGGCATCGGAGAAAAACCACTTTTAATTAATGATCAGAAATTTTACTGTGACTTTCTTGTTATTTCCTTTAATAAGTAAATTGAAATATACTTCCGGAAGGAGCTCCTTTCTTTAAATTTTTACAGACCGAGGAGAGAACAGCCGGGTTTTCCACACTCCTTTCAACAGTTCATGTGCAAAACTCCGCCCGCATATAGAGGGCATTTAGTTATCTTCACGCCCCTGAACAGACAGAAAAAGTTAAACGTTAATGGGTAACTGTTGATCGTAACAGCCATTAACCATTAACCATTAACCATTAACCGGCTGTTTCCCTGATCTCCAAACCTACCATAGCACGCATCCATGAAGCTTCCCGCATCGAGGAAGTGGTGGGAGATTTTCTCACGCTGAAAAAACGCGGGGTGAATTACATCGCGCGGTGTCCGTTCCATAACGAGAAAACACCTTCGTTCAATGTAAATCCGGTCCGCAACATTTACAAATGCTTCGGCTGCGGAAAAGGCGGCGATTCGGTAAGCTTTGTGATGGAACACGAGAAACTGACCTACCCGGAAGCGCTGCGCTACCTCGCAAAAAAATACAACATCGAGATCGAAGAGATCTATAACCGCGACATCGAGGAAGAAAAAAAACTGGAGAACGAGCGCGAGAGCCTGTATGTGGTGAATGCCTACGCGCAAAAATATTTTACAGAAACACTTTTGAATACGGATGAAGGACGGTCCATCGGCCTCAGCTATTTCAAAGAACGCGGACTGACGGATGAGATCATAAATAAATTTCAGCTCGGCTACGCACCGGACAGGAGAACAGCATTTACCGATACTGCAATAAAAGAAGGATATAATTTAGATTATCTTGTCAAAGCAGGATTAACGATAAGACCAGAAAGCAATCCTGATTCCAATATCCAAAATCCTGCTTCCGGCTGCTTCGACCGCTTCGCCGGACGCATTATGTTTCCGATCCACAACATTACCGGCCGGGTAATTGGTTTTGGCGGACGCGCGCTGAAGAAAGATATAAAAGCGAAATATGTGAACTCGCCTGAAAGCGAGATCTACCACAAAAGCAATGTGCTGTACGGGATGAACATTGCACGCAAGGCAATTTCGAACGAAGACAACTGTTATTTGGTGGAAGGTTACATGGATGTCATCTCCATGCATATTGTCGGGATTGAAAATGTGGTGGCTTCATCCGGGACTTCGCTCACGGTGGAGCAGATCCGCATCATCAAGCGGTACACCAGCAACATCACCATCATGTACGACGGCGATCCGGCCGGGATCAAAGCGAGTTTCCGCGGCATTGATATGATACTGGAAGAAGGTTTGAATGTACGTGTGGTTTTATTTCCCGAAGGCGATGATCCGGATTCGTATTCACGCAAGCACAGCGAGAGCGAAGTAAAATCGTTCATCAATGGAAATAAAACGGATTTCATCCGCTTCAAAGCGCAGCTGCTGTACCAGGATGCGAAGAACGATCCGATCAAAAAATCGGAACTCATCAGGCAGATCGTGGAAAGTATTGCGCTGATGCCCAACGCCATCAACCGAACTGTTTTCATCCAGGAGTGCAGCAAAATAATGAAGATGGATGAGCAGTCGCTGCTTACGGAACTTAACAAAACGCTCAGAAGGCGTTTCGCGAAGAACGCTGACAATGCCCAATATGATGATTACATCACGATTGACAATCCTCCTGTTCCGCAGCCGGTAGATTCAAACCGCGACACATCGGAACATAACGAGAAGGAGATCATCCGCCTGCTGCTGAACTACGGTGAAAAAAGCATCCAGATGAAGACCGAAGAAACAGATGCGGACGGACATGTTAAAACGGAAGTTGAAACCATTATTGTGGCCAGATTTATTGTGGAAAATCTTCTGGTCGACAATATTAATTTTGAACATGATATCTACAGGAAGATCTTTGATGCCTACTCGGGTGAAGCGGTTCCGACGCTTGAACATTTCATTCACCACGAAGACAAAGAGATCTCCACCACCGCGATTGATCTGACCACCTTTCCTTATTTTCTTTCCGACTGGAAGAAAAAGCAAGGGATCGAAGTCCAAAAGGAAGAAGATATTCTGAAAGTCGCCGTTGAATTTGCGATCTATTCCTTCAAGCTGAAAAAACTCATGCAGATGATCTCCCAAACCCAGAAAGAACTGGAGAATGCCACTTCCGATGACGACATCCTTGACCTGATGACCAAAAAGAAAAACCTCGACCACGCGAAGAATGCGTTCTCAAAAGAACTGGGATGGGTAGTGCTTAGATGAAGTATGCAGGCAGAAGTCAGAATCATGAACTACGCTCAGACGCTCAAGTATTTGTACAGTCATTTACCAATGTACCAGCGCATCGGCGCTACTGCATACAAGGCCGATCTGAACAACACCATTGCTATTTGCAAATTTCTTGGCAACCCTGAAAATAAATTCCGGTCGGTTCACATTGCAGGAACAAACGGAAAAGGTTCGGTGTCGCATATGCTGGCAGCCGTTCTGCAAAGCGCCGGCTACAAAGTCGGATTATATACTTCGCCCCACTTAAAAGATTTCCGCGAGCGGATAAAGATCGATGGTAAAATGATCACCGAGAAAAAGGTAACTGATTTTGTAGAGAAATATAAAAGAGATTTCGAAAAGATCAATCCTTCCTTTTTTGAATGGACGGTCGGGCTGGCCTTTGATCATTTCGTGAAAGAAAAAGTGGACATTGCCATTATCGAAACCGGCCTCGGGGGAAGACTGGATTCCACCAACGTGATCACTCCCCTGCTCTCCATCATCACCAACATCAGTTACGATCACCAGAACCTGTTGGGAGATACACTGGAAAAGATCGCACAGGAAAAAGCGGGCATCATCAAAAAGGACGGTGTCGTGATCATCAGCGAAACACAGGAAGAAATAAAAAATGTTTTTGAGAAAAAGGCTAAAGAAGAAAAAGCGTTGCTGTTATTTACACAGGATCATATTTCCGGGATCAAAGACATAGAATACGGCTTAAAAGGAATCTATCAGAAGAAAAATATTCCTACTGTTATTCTTACTTCAGAAGTGCTTCACCAGCTCGGTTTTGCTATCGACAGTAAATCAGTCTCAAAAGGATTGAAAGAGGTTGTCAGGCTTACAGGTTTGCGAGGACGATGGGATGTACTTTCGAAACAACCTTTGATCGTTGCCGACATCGCTCATAACGAAGCAGGCATCAAAGAGGTTTTCACTCATGTAAAACTAACTCCACATAAAAAACTTCATGTTGTCTTCGGAACCGTGAACGACAAGGACCTTTCGAAAATCCTTCCTCTTCTTCCCAAAAATGCGATCT
Organism: Bacteroidota bacterium; assembly: GCA_023251675.1. Taxonomy (GTDB): domain Bacteria; phylum Bacteroidota; class Bacteroidia; order Palsa-948; family Palsa-948; genus Palsa-948. The sequence goes on along the minus strand of JAHEYJ010000041.1, from coordinate 16,866 downwards.
ATTATTTCTGCAAAGCGGATATTCCACGGGCGCTGGATGCAACCCTCCTCGCATCAGAAGCCGGAAAGCATGACCTCAAAGGAGAAGTTTACTCAAGTGTGAAGAAAGCGCTTGCATCGGCGAAGAAAAACGCCTCTTCAAAAGATTTTATTCTGATAACAGGAAGTGCTTTTGTGGTGGCGGAGGCAATTTAAAATGTGGGAAATACAGGGCTCGAACCTGTGACCCCTACCTTGTCGAGGTAGTGCTCTGAACCAACTGAGCTAATTTCCCTAGACAAAAAAAGACAGCCGTTTGACTGTCTTATTGTTTCTGTGGGAGTTGAGGGGTTCGAACCCCCGACCCTCTGCTTGTAAGGCAGATGCTCTGAACCAGCTGAGCTAAACTCCCAAAAAGGAGTGCAAATATAAAATATTTAGCATAGCCAAAACACGTTTAAAAGCCATTCTTGAGCTTAAAACGCAGTTATTTGTATTAGATCATACGGGATTGATTTCAGAGATAAAAACCGCTGAAAAGAGGGATAAGAAAGACAACAAAAAAAGTCCGAGTGCGGTAGGAAGTGCGGTTGCGAGTGCGGTTTATTTATTGCTATGTTATAAAATTTGATTCAGTTCCTTTTCCAATCCGTTTGTAATAAAATCCTCGAAACCCTTTTCATAAGAAATTTTTTCAACACTCGCTTGGGATAAAAGTGGTTTCAGATTCTCCTCAACAACAGCAGGATTCGTATCCACAATGATTACTCTGCGGATTTTTTTTCCTTCTTTGAATAACATCCTATTAAATGCTGCTTCGTTTCCCTTCCATCCAATAATTATTAATGTTTCTACATATCCCAAATAAGTTCTTAATCTTTTATAATGCAGAATTGGCATTGTAAACTCATCCTTGTCACGATAAGGCAGGAGCAGTGCCGGATAATAGTTTTGATTATTTGCATCTGCATTAGACATTATTGAAATTTTTGATTTGTCAATTGTTATCCTTCCTTTCCTATGTTTATTGATTTCCAACTCTAATCCGTAGCTATTCCAGTCTACCATTTCTTGATAATTCCCTAATAACCGAAAGTACAAATCATGAAGAGTGATTGAATGATGAAACAGCCCTTCAGGTAGTGTTCCATTTACCTTAATTTTTCCCAGAGTTTCATCAGTGAGTTTCCATCCCCAGTTCCAAGAACCGTGCGGTTTAAAAACACAAAATGGACTATTATTTTTTTCAGCATAGTTATCCATTGTCATTAAATCCATTTCTCGGTGAAAAAAATGTCTACATAAAAATGATTCGAGAATTGTATCTTGATTAAAGGACACAAAAGCAAATTTCCTTTTCCTATTTTTAGAATATATCCGTTGTGCCCTGTCGGCTAGTTTGGCAAATAAATTTGTAGTATCATACTCATGCACTGTTTGATAACTAACTGTTTTCAATATTTCAAGTAAATAAAACTGAATATTAATATGCCTGCTCATTATTGAATCATTACTGTTATTACGAATTTCTTTCCAGTCGTCTTCCAGCATTTTCTCAATATCTGCACCCTTATCCTGTAAATAATTTAGTGATAATTTTACACCTGGATATTTGCGATAGTGTTCCTTGAATCTATGATCAAACAACTCATTACCAAGAGGCGGTCTGTACCTGTCTTTTTCAAAAGCAGACTTTTCCACTCCAGTAACGCAGTTCGCAGAAGCGCCAGCACCTACAATAAACATTATCTTTCTATCATATTCCCCTTCCCACCAATCAGGTATATGACTCTGTTTGGGTATTGAAATTTTATTTCCGTCTATCGTGTTAACTATGGTATCCTTATGGGTAATCCATCCATATTCTTCTACCTTTTCAAAAGTTCTTTCTTCCGATTTTAAATTATTATAATCCTTACTTTTTATTAGAGGAACAATTACATTGTAATCATCAAATGCATATTCGTCCAGCAAACCCGCATAAATATCTCCGTAATTTGTAAAGTAATACTTCACCGGCGTTATTCTTTGTTGCATTATGTAAAAATACTTAATATGAAAAGAAACAATATAAAATTCAAAAATTAAATTGATTTATAATTTTTTGTATTGCAATATATTTAAATATAGCATTAGGCATTTTTTATGCCCTATTTGACAATTTTCTGAAAACCTCCTCCTATATCTAAATATTCTTGACTCTATCTTTTTCCGAGCTACCATGCACATCAGAAACATTTTTCATTCACTAAAACCAATTACTATGAAAAAACTTAGTTCTTCAAAAAAGAAAGGCAAGTCAAAGCACTCGCCTAAAAAAACAAAAATGATTGCTCCAGCAGAAACGAAAGTTCTGCCGGAAAAGAAAGCGGCAAAAATTCAATACAGCGAGGATTATCATTTAAAAGATGTGTCCGATGATGTAAAAAGTGTTTATGGAAAGATGAAAGCGGATTTACTGAAAGTTGACAAAACGCTTCTATTTAATCCACAGAAATACTACGTTTCAATGCGTAAAAACCGGAACCTTGCTTTCTTTCATTTCAGCAGAAAGAAAATTTCCCTTGTGGTCATGAATCCGGAAAAGGATACGCGCAAGCAGATCAAGCACCACGAAGTGAAAACGCTGACAGAGAAGGTTCAGAAGTTCTGGAACGGTGCATCCTGCACCATCGTTATTGAAGGAATAAAACACCTGAATGAAGTTATTGTCTTGCTTAAAAAGCTGATTAAACAACAGGCATGAGGCAAGTATTTCAATAAAGAGCCGCATTTAATGTGGCTCTTTTATCTATTAGTTAGTAATTACTTTTTTATTTCATCAAATAAATTTCCCAATATAGGTGGTTATACATAATTATGTGTCATTATGAATCTCACAAAACTTGTTTTTCTTATCAAAAACCAACAAATACTCTTTAGAGAGGTTCTATGCAAAGTCGCCTAAAGTGAAGGGTGGGATTCTGACTCTTCGTAATCAAAATAAAAAATTGATTTCCCCTATGAGAAATGTTCAAAAAAGTTTGGTAAATAGAATGAAAGGTTCTATCTTCACTTCCCAAGATGCATAGCGTAATCCTTGGTCCACCAATCAGCAAAAAAAATTTGGAGAGCAAGCACGAAGTGTCTCCAAAAAAGTCAGCAGAAAAAATTGCTGGCTTTTTTTATTTGAAGTCGCTGAAAAAGTTGACAAATAAAAAAAATATGATAGTATGGATACTATAAACAAAAAGGGAAGAATAAATCTTCCCTCTCGTTACTGGAGGGGAACCGCAGACAAGGTGCTGTGCCAGCAAAGCCAGCTATACAATATGTCCGACTTCTGAGTTCCCTTTCTGAAGAGCCCAAGGAGAAATCCTTGGGTTTCTTCTTTTTAACAAAGATAAAAGAAAAATCTTCTCTTATATTGTATCGCAAAATTTCGCAAAATTATCCACAAAATTTAGTAGACAATAAATCACAGCCACTGTCAAAAAAACTACTGCAGTAAATTTAACTTACAATCTATATCTCGTAATTCCCAGTCAGCACCTCTGTTTTCTTTTTTCCTGAACGATATCTTGCCGTCATAGAAAGAGGCATTTCGATTTTCCTTGTATTCCATTTATTTTGTTTGATGTATTTTTTTAGTAGTGGTGATGGATATGAACTCAATAGAAACTTTTCTATAGTATGAGGTTTGTTTTGCTGTAGTTGTGCTAACAAAATCAGTTCCCTGTGAATGGCTTTTTATCTTAATCCCCACCCTCTCTTGTAAAACTTTTTTATAGTTTTGTCGTAAATACTTCTTTAAATTCCAATGGCTGAAAACTCTACCGAATCTAAATTTTCAATTTTTTGGAATAAAACAGTAGAGCTGTTCGGGAGTTTTGGACATCTCATTGCATTAGCACTTATAATTATTGAGTTTGGAAAAACAAATGGAACTTTAACCTTTTGGGGAATTGTTATTATATTAGTGTTAGCATTAATTGCAAATTCATTTTTATTCTTTTCAAATCGAAAAACTAAGAAATTATTGCAAGATACATTGGATCGTCATGAAAAGGAAATTAATGATTTAAATAAAAGCTTAGCGAAAGCAGAGAGGTACAAAAAAGCTTATTCACAAATCAATAATGTCTTTCGTGATATTCACATTGCGCTGTGGGAAAATTCCAACTCTTGCCCGTTGGCGTTGACAAGTTTTTGTAATAATTTAGCTCATACCTTTAATGACATTACTGGTGCTTCATGTTATGTTGCCATTAAAATGATTGAGGATGATGTCAAGAACCCCCATGGAAATATTAAGGACATGAAAATTGTTACAATAGCAAGAGATGATGTATCTGCAACCGAAAGAAAACGAAAAAGAAGGAAGTTAGATCATTTTATATGGGAAAATCATGATTTTAACCAAATAATTAGTAAAGTGCGCACAGGTCGTAATCCTCAATATTTTTTCTCCAACGATTTGGTTAACGAATTATATTATTCCAACTCAAGTTTGAAATGTTTTGGAATGAGACATGACGAATTTTCACCAAGTACACCAATAGAAGAAAAAAAGAGACGATGGGAATTAGAATATTCTAGTACAATAGTTGTTCCTATTAATACTGGGCAATCTGCTTCGACTCCTGGTCAGGATTTTTATGGGTTTTTATGTATTCACTCGAAAACGGAAAATATTTTTGATGAAACCATAGATGCACAAATACTCTCAGGCTGTGCAGATGGCTTGATTAATATTCTCAAAAAATGCTATAGTGAAGGAAATTCACTAAAACCCATTCTTTAAAAAATGAAAAAAAACAAAAACGAAGAAACCAGTGCCAATGATGATCTCACTTGTGAAAGAATAAACGACAATTGGGTTAGACTTGTTGGTTCTGAAGAGGGCAAAAATGTTCCTTTGAATGTTTTTGTCTTAACGCCAAAACAATCAGAAAAAGCTCAACGCGATTTTGATGCTGTTGTAGAGCGTAATTCTACTAAATAGCTCGCCAATTAGCGGGCTTTTTTTATTTCAACAAATAATTCCCCGTCAGCACCTCCGTTTTCCTCTTGCCCGATTCATATCGTGCCGTCATAGAAAGAGGCATCTCTATTTTCCTCATATGCCATTTGTTCTGCTCTGTGTATTTGGTGAGCAGTTTGGAAGGATATGAACTCAAGAGGAATTTTCCTTTGATGGTTGAAAGAAGTTTCAGCAGGTTTTCAAAATCCTGTTCAGTGTAAGTCTTGTAATGCCCCATTCTGGAATTGAAGTATGGCGGATCACAGTAGAAGAAACTGCCCTTACTGTCCCTTGTTTTTATGATATTCAGTGCATCGCTGTTTTCTATTTCGGTTTCTTCAAGACGCTGGGCATATCCCTTGGCGAAGTTGTCGCGCTTTTTATGAAGCCTCTTTGCTGATGTGTTGCGTTTCCGGTCATATCCCCATGTTGAATCAAGGCGGGAACCGTAACCCTGGTTGGCCACGACCCAGATCGCCCAGGCGCGTTTTTCATCGCTGAACATGCTTGGAATAGCAAGTATGGCGTTGGCTGCCTTATAATGCAGTTCCCTACTGTACAGTGTTTGTTTGATTTCCTTTTCCAATTGCCTGTATTTTGTTTTTACTACTTTGTAAAAGTTTATTAGGTCTCCGTTGGTATCGTTAATGACTTCTATCTCGGATTTGGGTTTGGCGAAGAATATCGCTCCTCCTCCGAAGAAGGGTTCGCAATAGAGGTTATGGTCAGGTATCAGCGGTAGAATGTCGCCTGCGAGCTTCTGTTTGCCTCCGTAGTAGGTTAATGGGGGCTTCATAGGAGTTTCTCCGCCTTATGGAGCATCTCAAGCATGCTCGTCCAGAAGGTGAAAGGCGTTTCGGTGGAGTAATGCTCTCGTAGCGGTTTGTAGATTCCAATAAGGTATTTGTCTTTGTAATATTCTACGTCCTGCATGGCGATTGTCCATGTTCCTCCTTTGTACTGTAGGGATTGCTTCTGCCTCATCAGTTCGTAAAAGTTTCCTGCATCTTTGATCTCTTCCTGAAATACCATGAGTTGCTTTATGGTGAACGGATAAAATGTTTTTGAAGTTATTTCTGGCATGATTGATTATATATTTTTATGACTGATAAATGTTTGGACTATCCTGCTCGGAGAAAAGCTCGTCTTTAGCAATTCTTTCCAGAACTTGTTTTTCTCCCTGTAGCTTTACTTTAAAGTATGCGACTCCATGAGTGAGGTTATCGGAATCGCAGTAATCAAATTGAACTGATTTCAATTTCACTTCCCATTGCTTTGCCCTTATCACTTCTCCCATTACATCCCGTATTTCCTTGTCGGCTCTGCCTGTTTCTTTTTCAAGGATTTTAGTAATGTCCGTGATCTGCTCCTCTTCTTTGATGATGTACATCGCGAGTTCTTCCAGCGCTACCGAAAGCTCTGCTTCCAGAGTGAATGGTTTAGGGTTTTCAATTGCTTTTTCGTTTCGTATTTTTTTTCTTGTTTGATTCATAAAGTTTTCTTCTTTTTTTTAAAGAAGATTTTATTATTAATAATTCTTTGTAAGAGTTTAATTTGTAGAGATATAATTTGTTATGCGAATATTTTTCGCAAGTTCCTTACTTAATTTTCGTAAGTCCTGCGCATTTTTTTCGCTGGATGAGCCGGTTATTCCCTTCTGTTCATTGGTTTTCCCCTGCGTATCCACATGCGTGAATAGTTCGCAAAGGCGGAAATACATTCTTGGCTTTCCCCGCCTTTGAGAGGGCTCCCGAAGGAGGTTCCCTCCATCATCCTGGACTGCAATAACTTTCCTTTTCACAAGGGAATCAATGGCAAGATTGATGGCTCTGTTAGAACATCCTGTCTTTTCCATCATCTGCCTTCCTGAAATCCAGTCGCAGTTCTTTTTCCAGCCGAGTGTCTGCCGGATGATAACAAGCAGAACTTTCAGTTCGGCCATTTTTAAATCTCTTAAATGTTCATCGAATACTACGTTGGGTACGGGTGTTGTTTGCATGGAAGTAGTGAACGACAAAACAAACAGGGCTGTTCCCTATTTGCCTTATCGCTGCTTTCTATTCGCTTCTCTCCGCTGGCTTTTCTTCAATTTGAATCTCAGGAAGCGTTACATCTCTCTCGAATAAATGATACTCTATCATGGGCTGGTGAAAAAAAATCAAGTATTTCTTTCCTGCGTCTGTGATTTTCATCAGTCCCGCATTGTACCACTTGATTTTCTTTTGCCCGTCTTTCTCGTAAATCTTTTTTGCGCACACATTAAATAATTGTGGCATAAATTGTCGTGAAGATGATTAGTTGATAATCTTTCGACCTGCTGTTGTATTCCGATATGTATCGGCATTACACACAGCGGTCTATGGAGGGCTGCTTTATCTCGTCTTTCAACATTGCTCGCATCTATCCGCCTCAGGCGGACGATCCCGACAGTATCGGGACAACGCCAATGTCTACCGTGATTCTCTTTAGCAAACTCCTTATTACTCCGCCCTGATATTCCACAGACCGCTATATGCAAAAACAAAAAATCCAGCTTTTTGGCCGGACTTTTTGCATAAAATTTATAGGGAAGTTTTTATTTCTTCACCTCTTTATGCGCCTTCTGCTTCTTGCACCACTTGCAGTACTTGTTGAAGCAAAAGGATTAGTCCGGTTGAGTAAAGTATATCCTCTGCTTCTTCAAAAGCAATAGGTTGCCTGTGGATAAGCAATATTTATCCCCCATGCTATAATTTATACATGGGCACCTATGCTTATGTTGATGCATCAAACCTGTTTTATGGCGGAATGAAATCGCTGGGATGGAGCATTGACTATAAAAAATTACATACATACTTGAAGGAAAAATATCAGGCATCACAAATATTTTATTTTGGGGGCGTGGAAATTCACCGTTTTTCTTTTGACTATCTGACAAACGAAACAGTTCCGATATTGGAGTTAAAGAAATACCTTGTTTCCCTGATAAAAGAAAAAGGAAAATATATGACGGAAGCAAAACTTGAATTGCTTGACCGCCATCTTCGCAGAGTTCAATTTTATATCAAACTGGAAAAATTCGGTTATAAATTAATTTTAAAACCTGTAAAAACCTATGAAGGTGAAGACGGCAGTATTCATCGCAAAGCAAACTGTGATGTGGATATGGCTTTTTATCTTATGAAAGAACGCAATGCATTTGATCGTGTGCTAATATTATCGGGCGACGGAGATTTTTTGCCTGTATTAAAATTTCTTAGGGTACACAAGAAAGAGGTTTTAATATTGGCACGCGGACCAAGAACAGCCAGGGAGATAAAACAATTTGCAGGAGATAAGTTTCGTGACTTTGAGTATCTGAGAGAATTGCTCAGCCGAGACAATGATAAAGACTTATAAAACAGCGAACGGCACCCCTATAGGATGCCGTTCAAGTCTGATAAATCCAGTATAGCAGAAGAAGAAAAAAAGTCAACTGCCTGTGGAAAACAATTTTACAGTTGAATGTGGATAAATCAGTTATTCAGAGCCCGTCTCTTTTCATTGAAAGATTTAGCAGTTTCGCCCAAATCTTTTCCGCTCATCATGGTGTAGACATAAGAACTTGCCAGCGATGAATGACCGAGTATTTGTGAAATGGTAGAGTTATTTGCGCCCATTCGTGACAAATCATTTCCTTTAAGATGGCGGAAGGAATGAGGATTGAGGACACGCTCCAGCCCGTTTTCTCTTGAAAGATGGCGCATGAAAATTGAAACCGAGCTATTGGTTAATCGTTTTCCTGTTTGCCAATTACGAACTCCGACAAAAAGCGCTTTCGGATCTTTGAATGGTGTCTTTACGGCTATTTTCCCCCTGTTCTTAATCCATCTTTGAAGGTCATCGTTTGTTTCTTTTTCCCAAAATATTCTTCTGATCGGAGAAACGCCTCTTGATTTTTCTGTTTTAATGATTGCAATCCTTTGCACTAAATCCATGTCTTCAAGATTAAGAGAGACAATTTCCCCGACTCTGGCCCCTGTATCATACAGAAGATTAATAATTGCCCGGTTGCGGATAACACGGCTGTCTGTTGAATCCGCTGGCAATGCATTCATTACCTTATCGTATTCCCATTTTTCTGCCACTCGGGGCATAACATAGATGCGTTGTGGAATCGGAATGAGTTCGTGCCGTACAACATTGTATCCTTTATTCGACAGGTACTGAAAGAATTTGCGAATTGCAATGCTCTTGGGTAGCAGGGCATTCTGCTTCCATCCAAGATTTATCATTTCATTGAAATAGGAAATGATATGCTCATCGTTTATTTCCTCAATATGCGGGTTGTGCATATAAAGACAAAATTGCCTTAGGTCAAGTTCATAACCGCATAAGCTTTTGGCTTTTATTTTTAATCCGTAAAAAGTTTTAAATTTTTCTATTGCTTCGTTAAATTTCATAAACCAAAAAGCCCACCGATGCGAATCAGTAGGCTTCTGGCGATTGAAACCGCTAGGGCTCAATCATATTCCCCGGATACCGAGGGTCATATCAAAAGATGACATGACTGCATATAGATTACACCTCAGTATAAAATATGCAATATTAAAAGTCTATTGTTCGCATCAAACCTTTGAGGTTGATCCCTTATCGGGACAATAGGGCTATATTAAAATGATAAAGATACAACCTGATTAATGGTAGAGGAAATGCTGATGTTCTGCAAGTGAAGAGTGTGGAAAACCTGAAACTGTAATTTGTGAGAGGTAATTAAATTGTCCTCTGTAGTGCTTATGTCCCCTTCCACGCTAAATACTCTCTTATTTTCTCGTGCATAAACGCAAAACCGCCTCCACGTCCACTTGGCTTACAGACCTTATGGTTTCGGCAGGCGGTTTTACTGGCTCCAATAGAATATATCGGAACCAATCAGCATGACTGCTGACTTTTTCATAATAGCAGAGATTGCTAAAAATGTCAAGACCATTTGAAACTACCATTTATCTGTAAGGATAATTCGCCAACTGGCGAATCAATGGCTGTAAAGCCATAAATGGAAATAGTATTGGGTTGTTAATTGATAATACTTAGAGGTATATTATGCGAAGAGGTGAAAGTTGTCAAGATTGCTACTAAAATTTATCTCAGTAAAGTAATGTTCCCCCTCCTGTTCATCTCCTTCCCGTCCGTAAACTTAACGTACAAGTTATAGGCAAAAACTTTTGTGTGTTGTTCGCCGCTTTCCTGATTACCTCCCCACCGAAAATATTTATCGTCAGTTGTATAAACTTTCTCTCCCCATCGGTCATAGATGATCAAATGCAAATTTTCAATGCAATCTGAATTGCGATAATATATTTTTAAAGAATCGTTTTCGCCATCTCCGTTTGGAGAAAAGGCATTGGGAAGAAAGAATAAATTGCATGGTTCAATATTAACAGTGATGTTATCGGCAGTAGTGCATCCGTACGAATTAGTTGCAGTAATAGTATAAATTGTTGTTTGAGATGGCTGAGCAAAAATCGAAGAAGTTGTATCCCCAGTACTCCACAAATAACCTCCGCCTCCAGATGCAATTAACGTAACCGTATTTCCATAATTAATTGTCGTATCATTTGTATGCAATAAAACGGGTGCCGGCAACACGTTGATATAATACAATTTTGTAATCGTATCGCTTCCAATGGAATTACTCGCAACTAACGTAACATCAAATACTCCGGCTTGATTATAGGTAATTGCAGGATTTTTTTGAGGAGATATTGATGGCGACCCTCCGGGGAAAAACCAAGACCAGGAAGTTGGGCTATTGGTACTCAGGTCAGAAAACTGGATTGTTTTCCCTGCACAAATTGTTGTATTACTGTTGAAATCCGCAATAGGTGGAATGACCGGATTACACGTAAACGGGCAACCAACACATCCGTAACCGGGCGAATAGGTTGTCCAATCCGCACCTACCAATACCGTTGCACTGTTGGATATCATCCAGTGTGCATAGCTATAAGAAGTATCCGTAACTGTTATGTTGCGCACTTGGAGCGGTCCATAGTTAATAAAACTTCCAGAGAAATCATGATCACCGCATAATGCGCCATTGCCGGTTATATATACCATTCCGGGTGAAATCATTGTCACATCGGTATCCAGTATCACATGATTTTTAATGTAAACAAAATCTGTATCGGAAGGAGTGACACCCTTACTCCAGATTGCTGGATCAGTCCAATATCCATTATGCAGTGTAGAATCTGAGTTTTGGGAAAATAAAACAGCGGAGCTAAAAACAAAAAATATTGTGAAAGGAAAAAAGAATTGTTTTCCGGCTTGCATAAACCATCATTATTGTAAAAGAGAAATATTTCCTTTTCTTATTATCTGTTTGCCCGTTGTTGTTACGGTTTTACAGTAATATGAAAATACATTAGAATGTAATTTTTCCCCATTGAAAGTGCCATCCCAAGTACTGTTAATATCTGTGGTTTCAAATACCTTCTCGCCCCACCGGCTGTAAATAGCTATCTCAAAATTTTTTAAGCAAAATGTATCCTGCCTGAAAAAACCAAGAACATCATTATCGCCATCATTGTTAGGGCTGAATGCATTCGGAACATAAACAAAAGCAGTAGTATCATGAGTTACATAAGGAACATCCATGTTAAAGGTATCGGCACAAGCCGTTGACTTATTTATTATTAATGAAACATTATAGGTTGAAGAATCATTATAAAAGTGGCAGGGATTATTCGATGCGCCGATTGTTCCATCTCCAAAATCCCAATTCCATGTTAATGCGTTTGCTGATTGATCTATAAAATCCATGCATTTATTTTTACATGGGTTATATTCGAAATTGAAAGAAGCTATACTGGAATTTATTATTGCCACAGTAGTAGTTAGCGTTTTTGAGACACAATCATTGGAAACAGAAACTGTATATGCAGTAGTAGAAGTTGGCGAAACCGTTATTGAGTTGGAGGAACCACCCGTACTCCATGAATAACTTATTCCACCTGATGCAGTAAGAATCGCACTTCCACCCACACAGATGGTCGTGCTGTTAGAAATAGATGCATTAATCGGGGGAGGATCATCAGGAGTATATTCCCAGAAATCCTGTATAAAATGACTTATTGCAGGAGGAGGGGGCACAAAACAACAACCACCGGCAAAATAGCCATGGCAGCCGATTGTGAAAGTAGCCTGATCAATGTCCTTAACAATAATAGGGTAATTTGCTTTTCGCGTCCACGTATTAGTGGATTGGTTCCATTCATAAAACGAATTGCTGGAGGAATTAGAAGATAACGTCTCTCCTGTGCCAATATATCCTTTTGTTCCTATAGAAAAAGCTGCCGCCTTACATCGTAATGTATCCGGTAAATTTGCCTTTTGCGTCCAGCTATTCAAGGCAGGAGTGTATTCCCATAAGTCGTTATAAAGAGGAATGCCTGAACCAACGTATGCATTATTCCCTATAACAAAACCAATAGGACTTTCTCTTGTTCCTCCTGCAAAGTTCATTTTCTGGCTCCAGCTATTTGTTGCCTGATTCCATTCCCAAAAATCCTGCCTAATGCCCGTACTATCACCACCCATTCCTACATAGCCTTTTGTGCCAATTGATAAACCTATTGCACATGATCTCGGTGAGCCGGGAAAGGGCGCTTTGGGTGTCCATAAATTAGTGGCTTGATCCCATTCGTAAAAATCATTTGTACCTCCTACCGAATCCGAACCCGTACCGATGTACCCTTTACTGCCAATTGAAAATCCTACCGCGTCTCCTCTCGGCGTACCGGGAAAATTTGCCTTTTGCGTCCATGAATTTGTTGATTTGTCCCACTCCCAAAAATCATTGCAGTAAGGAGGACCCCAATGATAGCCTGTCCCTATATATCCTTTATCCCCTATGGAAAATCCTACTGCCCCCACTCTGGTAGAAAAAATACTCGCCTTCTGCGCCCAGGTTCCTTGTGAAAAAGAATAAGTTGGTAATAGGCAATTCGCAGCTAACAAGAAGACTAAAAAGAAAAATATGCGCAATAAGAAGAACTCTCGTTTAAACAGGATTTTGCTGCAACACATTTGTGAAAGAAAATATTACAACAAAGATAGAAAATGAAAACTAAAAAGCCATTCTGAACATATAAATCAAGAATGCTTAGTATTCGTTATTGAACTACAACTTTCTTTGTATAAATCTTACTTGCCCCTTCGGAATCTATACTTTGCACTTTTACAAAGTATATGCCCTTGGAATACGCGCTAAGATCAATTGCAATTTGTGAATTAGAAATTGCAGATTGAAAAACCAACTGCCCCATATCATTGTATACGAAAACTTCTGATGCACCTTGCAAATTATCTCCAGGCAAACTTAAAAGAAACATACCATCTGATGGATTAGGGGTGATGGTGAACTCCGGTTTAACTATAACATTACTTTGTGGCTTAGTCCCAAAGGCTGTTTGTGTGGGAAGGATAAACTGATTGGGAGTATTATGTGCAGAAGCATAATATTGAACATCCTGTAAAGAATAATAATGTTTTGTTGTATCCTGATTTCCTCCTTTTACAAAACGGATATAATCGTTATCGCTGCAATGAAAGGGCTGCACAACTGCACCAAAATCAGCCCCCGCTTCCACTCCAAAACCTGGCAGTAAGGCGATTTCTTCTCCTGCCCGAAATGTTACATCACCGCTTTTGGAAGGGTTGGCAGTATTTGCACTAATATGGCCTGAATAAGCTAACGTACTGAATGAACGATCATACCAAGGCCACATATGATTTCCATACGTATGATTGCCGGTTAATATATTACCACCAGTAACCCAAGGAAAATTTGTTGTAATCACTCTGTTAATTAGGTTAACATCGAAAGGTAAATAATGATCATTAAGATCGCTTTCAGAATTTTTTGCCATACTAAAGAGGTTAAACAAAAGCATATAATCCAAACCATTATACTCTCCAAAAAAATTAGAATGACACGGATCATCGCTTTCATGACCCGGGCATCCACCACCTCTTTCCTCCGGCTGACGCCATCTTACAGGTGCTGACCATTCCCAGTCTCCGTAGTTGCAATTACCGAAATTATATGGGCCAACACAAGGAGCACTATTGAGCATAGATTTATAGGTATTATCGGAAATATGATTGCCGGTACCATGAAGCACCTGATGAAGCAACGGCAATATTTCCACTTTTGTTGAACTTGCCTGTGTTGATAGAAAAAGATTTGTATTGTTAATTGTGAGATCAGGATTATAACAATTAGGATAACAGGAATAATAACTATGGCCAATAGCCGCTAATGCTTCAGCTTTATAAAGTTCCTGACACCCGCTGCATGGGACCGCACCCTCGAAATGATGGCCGAATAATGTGATATTATTAAGCCACGAATTACCTTGAGGGCAATAGATAAAATCCTTCATTGTTTGAAATAAAGGAAAATCAGCAACGGTCATTGCATCGTTGTATTTGCCGCAAGCAAATGGTTCAATTGCAGTAAAAAAATCAGATGGATCTTTTACAATATTGCAAGCGGCTTGTGCAAAACCATAACTATAAGGCCATGCATCTGCCCCCAAGTTGACTCTATCATCTGTTACAGGATTTTTAACTACCCAGCCAAAAGGACTGCTGTTTTTCATATGCATTATCAAACGGTGCGTAATATTTTTTGCTTCCTGAGATAAATCCATTCCATTATACGAATCAGTTACGTATTCTGCTGCCAATGACAAACCAATCATCAGATTTATTACCTGATCCATGCTTTCAACGTTTGGTAAATCATTTTCAAAATTATCTTTTGTAAGAGAAGTTCTGCAATGATTAACAACAAAATTTGATGATGTTTTACCAGAATTAAAATGCTCCCAATTTTTGGGATGCTCAAGAGTATTAGAAATAAAATCACCTTTAATATCTGATCGAATAAAAAAGCCATTCAAATCACTACCATCGCTAGCAGGAACTGGGGGATCACTATAATTTGCTGCTGGTGGAGGTGGAAGTCTGTAATAATATTCAGCATTTTCATCCAGTCTATTAACTGCTTTCAGCGCATAATATAACTCTTCTTTTGTTTTTGAAACATCCACATAACTGGATTGGAGTAAATTATATTCTGTTGCAAGCACCCCAATATAATAACCGAGATTGCTGGTTTCATCTGCCCAAAATGATAATACATCACCGCTTGTTTGACTCTCCCACATCGGCCCGCGTCTTTCAGCTGGAATACTGCAACCCTGGCAATCTCCTATTAACATAAAGTCATTTTGCAAACGGTAACGATACCACCAGTATTTGTTAAAGTTATCCCACCAAGGTGGATTATTTTGAGCAACCATTCCTGTAGCAATAATAAGTTGCAGGAATACCGCTAAAACATTTTTTTTACTTAACATTTTTAAATTTAATATAGTAGTTGTTATGATTATATGTATACCCGCCAGAAAAATAATCAATTTTCAATCTAAAATATTTATGGCTTAAATATGTGATATGAAATTCAAGAGTTTGGTAAGCAGTCTCTCTTACAAAAAGAACATTTTTAGTTATGGCTAGTGTATCGTTTCCATCAATATGAATTTTTTCTTTTGATATCATACGATATACCCCACTAAAACTTCCTCCAGAAAAAGTGCCTTCAGAAGTGCCTTTTTTTCCATCATCTTTGAATTGAAGATCGCCATAATTAGGGTTATTTAAAATATAGCTGGTAGAATCTACCCCATTAACTTCATAGCTTTCGATCCTCCAAATTGCATCTGTCAAAATTGTTTCAGGCTTTCTGAAAGAAATAAAACTGCCTTCATCATATTTTCTGCAATTACTCAAGAAGAGAATGGGAATAAAAAAAAGAAATATGTATTTTTTTATTTTCATGTAAATCTTTTCAAGAATTATTTTTTCTTTTTCAAATACCTCTATACTTGCAATAATTACAAACTAGTAAAAAAACGAACTATTGAGATGGTAAAAACAACGACAAGGTTTTGCTACATGAATCATTGAATAATAATCTTCTCGGAATAAACTTTATCGATTAACTGCACCTTCACAAAATAAATCCCTTTGGGTTGCAAACTCAGATCAATAGTTGCTTGGTTTATTTGTTGATTAACGGCATGATATACTACTTGACCTAGAGAATTATATATAAACACATCCCCTACAGTTTGTTCTTCTAATTGCAAAGTAAAAATTCCTGAAGATGGATTTGGTGTGATTGAGAATTGAGTGATTGGCTTTGAGGTCTCCGATTTAGAAGCGGGAAAAATAGTTGAGGAAGCATTCTCCTCTTCATTTTTATTTGGCCTCGTATTATATACACCTGCAAAATAAAGCTCATCCGTTGGGTCGAACTGATTTGAAATATAGCTTTCATCGTGAGCAGATTTAGAGTATGATGTGCCTGAGCAATGCATGGGTTCGATGTATGCTCCGAAATCACAAAGTTTTTCTGCACCGAACCCGAGTTTAAGTTCTATTTCCCTGCCGGCGCGATACGTTACATCTCCATCTGGAAAAATATGCCCGGCAAACTTAAGCGTATTAAATTCATAACCGAACGAAGGATGCGCATGATTACCATGAATTGTGTGAGGGGGCAAACCAAGAGACGAGTAAGGAAAAATCCCACCCGTATTCAAATCCATCTTATTTAAATATAGAAAAGTATTTTCAGGGTGCGCAATGGAATAAAGGTTATATAAAAGCATATAATCTAAACCATTATATTCTCCTGAGTTCTCTTTCAGATCATCCCATCTGCTTTCAGGATCTCGAAATCGGTTTGTTGTAGACCAATCATACGGCCCACGGTTATTTGCATCAATGTTCCAAGGCCCGCAAGCGGGAGCGGAATTAAGCAAATCATCGTACTTATCACTATTCACTGCA
>JAHEYJ010000174.1 GCA_023251675.1 Bacteroidota bacterium | reverse complement strand
CAAACGGTGTCGCGAACGCTGTGATCCTTGGCGGCACAAACATAACCGCAACAGAGTCCAACGCAGTATATGTTCCTAAGATCGCTTTCCCTGATGGCAGCATGCAGGAAAAAGCAGGCGTTGCGGCAGGCGACAGCGCCAGTTTCTCTTCTCTCAGAATACCCAACCTAAGCGGAACGGGCGACCGTATAGTGATGGTTGATTCGAGTGGGAATTTGAAAATACAACCTCCTCCTCCTTTACCGCCGTGTATAGGATTAGATCCTTTTTGGAAAACAGACGGAAATAATTTACCAGCCAGTTGTCAGCCTTTTATTGGATCAACAAATGCTGCAGATGTAATCTTCAAAACTGATGCTAATGGCGCCGGAGGGGAGCGGATGAGAATTACAGCAACAGGAAATGTTGGAATTGGAACAACAACCCCCGGAAGAAATCTGCATATCAAAGCGCTTTCAGCGTATTGTCCTACTTGCCCACCGAGCGAAACCGCTTATATACGCATGGAAGATGAAGTGCATGACCAGACTCTGACGGGACCCGTTCTTACAACAAATCTGTGGGACATAGGTGCTGATGCTTTCTTTTTTATTCAGAACGCAAATACGAATATGAAATCATTACTCATTAACAGCGCTGGCAATGTCGGAATTGGCACAGGTGCACTTAATTCAAAATTAGAAATTCATGGAGGCGGGAGTAGCAATAGCACAAGTTCGCTGAATATTTTGAACAATAATTCTACTTCTTTATTTTTTGTCAGAGATGATGGAAATGTGGGGATCGGAACAGCAGCACCAAACTTTAAATTAGATGTAAATGGAAACGTGGGAATCAATACTGCTACTCCCACTCCTAATGCAAAACTGGATGTAAACGGCAACGCATATTTTTCTGGACCTGTAGCTATTAATACAGCCGGGACGGCTACAAATACTTTTCCAACCGGCTACATGCTCGGTGTTGGAGGAAAAGTAATTGCAGAAGAATTTCTTGTAAAACTCAGAACTGCAGGATGGCCGGATTATGTTTTTAATAAAGGGTATAATTTGAAAGGGCTTGATGAACTGGAAAACTTTGTGAATACGAATAAGCATTTGCCGGGTATCCCTACAGCAAAAGAAGTGGAATCAAACGGTCTTGCTTTGTCGGATATGGTCACTAAGCAAATGGAAAAAATAGAGGAACTTTCTCTTTACTTAATTGAAATGAACAAAAAAATTGAGAAGTTGAGCAAAGAAAATGAAGAATTGAAATCAATCATTAAAAAATAAAATCGGCTCAATCAAAAATGAACCCGGTTAAATTTTATTTCATGAAAGCACAATTTAAAGCAATAATACTGTTACTATATTTTTTTGTTTTCATATTTGTTTCTTTCGGGCAATGTCCGAATACTCCTGTATGTACGCAAACAGGTGCCCTGTCACCTACGGTAAGTGATTATAAGGCCCGTGATGCAGTTTCAATTCTACCCGAAGCTTCAGCTGTAGTAACAGGAAATCAGCAGATCAGACTTTTTGTGGATAAGAATATTCAACTCCCAGCTAGTTATGATCCGGGTGGCCCGCACAGTTCCAATTTCACCGTACCACCAATTGATCCAAATCTTCCAGTGGGTACGATAGCTGGAAGCGGAAATGTAACACCTTCCGGACAGGCGGTTTACAATATACCGATTACAGTACCGCCTGGAACAAACGGTATGGCGCCAACACTGGGCATTTCTTATAACAGTGGTTCTTCTGATGGATTAGTGGGAAGAGGCTGGAATATAAATGGCGTATCTTCAATAACACGAGTTCCGAAAGAGGAGTTTCATGATTGCCTTCATTTAAACAACGCCAGTGCATTTTACAGAAAAGGAATTCAACTGGATGGAACGGATGCTTATGCGCTGGACGGCATGAGGTTAATTGCCACGAATCAAGATGTTAACTTATTTAAACTGGAAAATGATGATTTCTCTCTCGTAACCTATAGCAGTTCTAACAATTCATTTACTGTACAGACAAAAGGAGGAACGACGATGGAATACGGAACAACGTCTGATTCTAAGCTTATGTGCACTAATCCAAGTGTTGCTCTTACCTGGTATCTTAAAAAAGTATCCGATAACTTCGGAAATTATATTTCATATTTCTATGATAACAATACTACCAACAGAGAAGTGGTATTGAAAGAAATCAAGTATACTGCTAACGACGCTGCCGGCGTTCAGCCTTATAATTCAATAAAATTTTATTATGATATACGCACTGACCAAACTATCCGATATGTGCTTGACAACGATTTTAAAAACACACTTGTTTTACGGGAAATCGAAGTGGAAAACGAAGGAAACTTTGTGAAAGGCTACCAGTTCAAATATGGGTATGATTCTCAAACTTTTTTAAATGAAATTATAGAACAGGGAAGCGATTACTCAAAACTCAACTCAACATTTATAAAGTATGGGGAAAATGTCACACAAACCAATGCTGTTAGCAATACTGTAGAGACTGCAGTGCCTGCAAATGCTGACTATTATACAGGAGATTTTAATGGCGATGGAAAATCAGATTTGCTTGGATTTATTTACAGTTCTATTTCACCGGTAGGCCTTAGAACGTATACGGGATGGCAACTTCTTTTGAATAATGATGATGGTACGAATTATACTGTACCTAATCTATCTAACACTCAATTGCCAAGTAATTTTACTCCTTATAATATCAGTGAATATTTCAGCGAATGGGGACCAACCCCTAGTGGCATTCAAACCTATGATATAAATGCTGATGGAATGGATGATGTCATAATTGGGCATAAAGTATCTCACGATATTTATTATACAGTGTATTTATCCACTGGAAATCCTGCAAATTGGTTTTCTGAGGGTATTACATTTTTTATGGATGAAACCTCAAAGCTTGTGCTGGCTGATATCGACGGAGATGGAAAACCAGAAGGAATCGAGTATAGGTATAATCCAGATGTAAGTAGTACGAATTTGTTTAAGATATATTGGTTGGAAACAGGGAACTGTGCCATACTGGACAAGGTATATGATGCAAGTGGCAATCCTGTTACTGGATACAGCGGATTTACTCCGATTGATTTTGACGGGGATGGGATTCAAGAGTTAATGACGTCGCGTGGAATACAAAAAACAATCATTAAACTACTGCTAGAACCTGGATGTGTGAATACTTCTTGCACCACTTGTTCTGCTACTTTATACCCTCATGAATCGCGGGAAATATGGTCAGAAAGTTTCGGTGTTGTTTCTATTCGTGATTATACGCAAAATATGTTTGGAGATTTTAACGGTGACGGGATTACAGATATTGTGAAGATAAGCAGTCCTTATAATCCTGGGAATCGGTCTGCTCGCATTTTTCTGGGTACTGGTACTGGATATGCCAGTCCTCAACTTATTTCAGGAATGACGAGTTTTTCAGTAAATACAAAATATTTTGTAGCAGATATAAATAATGATGGCAAATCTGATCTGGTGCAAATGTCTAAAATCCCTGGTAGTATTTCCTTATGGGTATGTTATGGGAATCAGATACAACCGCTTGCAATAACATATCTAGGAGCAGTTAGCAGTGTCGAATTCCCTGATAATCAGGATTATTTTCTCAATACTTTAGATGTGGAACCTTGGTTAGGTGAACCAGATGATCTTGATCAAACAAATGATTTTTACCCCTTGTGCCCTAATAATACGGACGTGTGTCCTGATAAAGTCCCCGAATTTCTCATAGGGGACTTTGACGGAGATGGCCGTACAGATCTTTTCTTTAAAACAAATAGTGGAGGTACCAGGATGATTGCCTTTTTTAATAAAAGCAGTACTACACATTTAGCCACTTCCATTTCTGACGGTTTCCGGCTAAATACAAAATTTAAATACGCAACATTGGCTAATGGCGGAAGTAATGTGTATGTGAAAGGTTCCGGCGCAACTTATCCGATGATGGAGGTGCAAATGCCATCGTATGTAGTTAAAGAATTTACATTGCCGGATGGAATAGGTGGAGCGAACACTACAACTTATAAATATGAAGGAGCCCAGGTACACTTGCAAGGAAAAGGCTTTTTGGGATTTGATAAAGTAACATCGAGCAATGCATTAGCAAATAGAAAAGTTGAAACTAATTATTCATTTTTAAACCCTCAGCCACCTGCGGCCAATTCTTTATATGAAAAAGCGCCATCTTCTTCCAAATCTTATCTGGCATCACCGTCAAACCAGCTTGTAACGGAAGAAACATACACTGCTTCTTCTCATAATTCGATTACAAGATGCAGCAATAAGGGGGTTTCTCATTATAATACAACTGACCATATTGTTTCAATAGACTGGCACACTGGTGCAAAAGTTATCAAAGATTTTACTTATGATAGTTATGGTAATCCAACAAAAACAATAACCAAAGTCACTGATAAAAACAATATTAACAACACTACCCCCTTTATTGAAACCACAATAGTTGATCAGAATTTTATACACGCCGGTAACTGGGGGCCGTTTAATGTTGTAGAAAACAGTACAACTACTGTGAATAGGAATGAAGATCAAAATCCGGATATAATCAGGACAGTACATAATACGTACAATATTTCTAACGGACATTTAACCCAAACGATACAAGATCCTCTAAATACGAGAATGCTCCAGACGGATTACTCTCTTTACGATGCAAATACAGGTGTTCTTAAACGAATGGTTGTAAGTAATCCGGGAGAAATACTTCAGTTCAGCAAAGAAGTTAATTATGGGTACGATGGTTACTCCAGATTTATTACGCAAACCATCAACCCGATAGGACAAAATGCGTACGCAACCTACGACCCAAAATGGGGAGCACCCCTGACTGAAACTAGTGTTGACGGTCTTGTAACAAAATACCAATATGATGGTTTTGGCAGAGCCACCAGTGTAAAAACGCCTGATAATCTCACAGCAACCACGAATTACGCATGGGTGCTGCCCGGTTCACTTAATACAGCGGATTATATAGCCACTACATTTGGTTATGACATTATTTGGAACTCATTATTTTCAGTTACGACCCAGCGTCCTGGTTCGCCTTCCTCAAGAACCATTTATGATATTTATTCCAGGGAACTGGCTTCTGATATGGATGGATTTAACAACAAGATATTCTCAGCCACTAAATACGATGCAAGAGGAAACATTTACAAACAATGCGGAGTGTATGAAAATGTACCCGGAGCACAGGCTCCGGTGATAACCACTAATTCATTCAATTCAACCTTTAATCAATTATTTAAAACAGAAAGCAAAGCGGGTAGTTCGCCAATTAATACAACGGATATTGTTTATATCTACAATGGAGATGGAACCGAAAGAACAGAAACGACTACACCGGATGGAAAACTATTTAGTAAAACTACCGATGCTACCGGCATTTTGAAATCCGCTTCTGACGATGCTGGATCACTCGAATATTCCTATAACCACAGCCGGCAATTGAAACAAACAAAATTAAATTCTGTTATCACCAATACCGTTGAATATGATGACCTCGGCATGCAAACCAAGCTCACGGAGGTCAATTCGGGTGTAACACAATATGAATATGATGCGTTTGGGGATCTCACAAAACAAACCGATGCAAATAGTAATGTAACGAATTTGCAATATGATATTTTAGGCCGCATTACCCAAAAAACTTTAACGCCGTCTGGCCCTCCTCCTCCGGCTCCTGATAGTTATAATTATTCCTATGTTACAAGCGGAAATGGCCTGAACCTGCTGCAGAGTGTTTCGGTGAGCAGGGAGTTCTCTAATGAGAATATTTCCTATACTTACACGTACGATAACCTGAATCGCATTAAAAAAGTGGATGAGAACATAAACGGCCCTGTGTTCAGTACTTCATATGAATATGATGCGTACAACAACATTTCAAAAGAAATCTTTCCAAGCACTTTCGCAATAAAACATGCCTATAATGCACACGGTTATCATATACAGATCAACAGAAATGATAATGGAAGCCTTATCTACCACGCCGATGCAATGAATCCTGCCGGACAGTATACCGCATACACATTGGGCAATGGAATTCAAACACAAAAAACGTATACTGAATTCGGTTTTCCTCATACCATATCAGCTCCGGGAGTGCAGAATATGGCATTTGATTTTAATCAGCAAAACGGCAACCTAAATTCAAGAACAGATGTATTGAAAGGCCTTGATGAAAGATTTACGTATGATTTTGATCGCCTGCATACAGTTCTTGGGCCAGGCAATCTCACTGTCAACTATTCTCCCAATGGGAACATCACCGATAAAAGCGACGCTACCCTTCTTGCTAACGGCTATGTGTATGACCCGCAGAAGAGTAATGCACTTATCTCTATCAACAAACCATTAAACATCAGTCAGCTTACTCAGAATATTTCTTATACATCCTTTAGCAAAGCTCAAATCGTTTCTGAAGATGCTGATGAACTTGATTTCTTTTACGGCCCCGGTGACGAGCGCAAGAAAACAATTCTGCAAAACAACAGCGTGATCCAAAGCACGCGTTATTTCTCA
>JAHEYJ010000173.1 GCA_023251675.1 Bacteroidota bacterium | reverse complement strand
TATTTTAATGTTTTTATTTCTTGAAGTGGGTCGAAAGATAGTACTATTTTTATTGCCTGAATCTGAGCTACAACAGTTCATTGGAGATTCAAGAAAGAATCTTTTTTTTATCCATCTGCATTTGCAATTGATCTGTTTGAATCCGCATTATAAAATATGAAAACAAAGACCCTAAAAAAAAATAAAGTCAACGTAATTACATTAGGATGTTCCAAAAACCTGGTGGATTCTGAGGTGCTGATGGGGCAGTTGAAAGCCAATAACTTTGAAGTTGATCATAAAGACGAGATAACAGATGCTAATATACTGGTTATCAATACTTGTGGCTTTATTGAAAATGCAAAGCAGCAGTCCATAGATACCATCCTGAAATGCGTTGAAGCAAAAGGAAAAGGGCTGGTTGAAAAAGTTTACGTTACCGGATGTTTGAGCGAGCGTTACAAGGACGAATTGCAAAAGGATATTACCGAAGTCGATGCCTGGTTCGGAACGAAGGACCTTCCCCGTTTACTGAAGACGTTGAAGGCAGATTACAAACATGAACTGATCGGTGAGCGGCTGCTGACTACGCCTTCGCATTACGCATACCTGAAGATCGCGGAGGGTTGCGACCGTCCCTGTTCTTTCTGTGCCATTCCGATCATGCGGGGGAAGCATGTTTCAGTGCCGATGGAAGAATTGATCGGGCAGGCAAAACAGTTGGTCAAGAACGGTGTAAAAGAAATTATCCTTATCGCCCAGGACCTTACTTATTATGGTCTGGATATTTACAAAAAAAGAAATCTTGCCGAACTCCTCGAAAAATTTTCTGATATAAATGGATTGGAATGGATCCGTCTTCATTACGCCTATCCAAGCGGTTTCCCGCTGGAAGTGCTGGATGTGATGCGGGAAAGAAAAAATATCTGCAAGTATCTTGATATCCCGCTACAGCATATTTCAGATACAATGCTGAAGTCAATGCGAAGAGGAACTACAAAAGAGAAAACAATAGAACTGGTGAATGCGATCCGCAGCCGCATTCCCGGAATTGCCATCCGCACCACGCTGATCTGTGGTTATCCCGGTGAGACCGAAAAGGATCACCAGGAAATGATCAAGTGGGTTAAAGAATCGAAGTTCGAACGGCTGGGCGTTTTTACTTATTCTCACGAGGAGAACACAACTGCTTTTTCTCTCAAGGATGATGTTCCTCCGCACATCAAACAGGAACGCGCCAATGCGGTCATGAAGGTGCAGCGGAAGATATCATCGGCATTAAACAGGAAGATGATCGGCAAAACAGTGAGGGTGTTGTTTGACAAGAAGGAAGGAAATTATTTTATCGGACGAACGGAATTCGATTCACCTGATGTAGACAATTCCATTCTTGTTGATGCAAAAAAGAACTATGTTCGCATAGGGGATTTTGCAGATGTTAAAATCCTCAGCGCAAAAGAATACGACTTAATAGGAACCGTAATAAAATAAATTCATTTTATGAAAAAACTTTTTATTCTTGCCTTGATCGCTTATCGTTTATCGCTTATCGCTTCTGCCGAAGAAGGCATGTGGATCCCATCGCTCCTAAAGATCCTCAACGAAGCTGATATGCAGAAGATGGGATGTAAACTGACGGCAGATGAAATTTACAACGTGAATAAATCCAGTATGAAAGACGGGATCATGCAGTTTGGAGGAGGATGCACTGCCGAAATGATCTCTGCCGAAGGATTGCTGATCACCAACCATCACTGCGGTTACAGCCAGATCCAGTCACACAGTTCGGTGGAACACGATTACCTGACGAATGGATTTTGGGCAAAGGATAAGAAAGACGAGCTTACCTGTCCCGGACTGACCGTTACATTCATTATCCGCATTGAAGATGTAACAGCAAAAATTTTAGAAGGGGTTGATCCGGGGATCAGCGAAACAAAGAGAGATTCCATCATTACGGCCCGTGGAAAAAAAATCGAGAAAGAGTCTGCTGACGGAACCCAGTACAATGCCCGTGTCCGCCAGTTCTATTACGGAAATGAATTTTATTTATTCGTGATGGAGACGTTTAAAGATGTACGTATGGTAGGCGCTCCTCCTGAATCCATCGGAAAGTTCGGAGGCGATACCGACAACTGGATCTGGCCGCGGCATACAGGAGATTTTTCGTTGTTCCGGGTCTATGCGGACAAGGATAACAACCCGGCGGATTATTCCGCAAGCAATGTTCCCTATAAACCAAAATATTTCTTTCCTATTTCCTTAAAAGGAATCCAGGAAGGCGATTTTTCAATGGTGTTCGGGTTTCCGGGACGTACAACCGAATATCTTCCGTCTTCCGCAGTGGAACTGATCCAGAAAGTTTCTGATCCGATCCGGGTAAAAGCGCGCACGGCCCGCCTGGCGGTTTGGGAAGAGGACATGAAGAAAAGCCCGGAAGTGAGAATTAAATATGCATCCAAATTTGCCGGCGTGAGCAACTATCATAAAAAATGGTCGGGCGAGATCCGCGGACTTGAAAAGGCGGACGGAATAAAAGTGAAACAGGAAATAGAAAAAACGTTCTTGGATAGGGTTTCCAAAAATCCGGAGTGGAATAAAAAATACGGAAACATCATCCGTGATTTCAAAACGGCTTACGACAAACTTACGCCCTATGAAAAAGTGGTAGATTATTTTTCAGAAACCATCAATGCGGTAGAAATTATAAAGTTTGCCAATAGTTTCAGGTCCCTTGTGGAAGTCAAACCGGATGAATTAAGCAAGAAGCTGGAAAATAGTAAATCGGGGTCAAAAAGTTTTTATAAGGATTACAACATGGAGACCGACAGGAAACTTTTTGTTGCCATGCTGAAAATGTATTATGAAAGCGTTGACAAAACCATGCAGCCGGATTTTTACAATTTGATTCAAGGCAAATATAAAGGTGATTATGCCAGGTATGCTGAAATGATTTACAAGAAATCCATGTTCGCTTCCGAACAGAAACTGAATGAATTTCTGAAAGATTATACAGCGGATAAAGCAAAAATAATTCTGAAAGATCCTGCCTATGTACTTGCCAGAAGCGCCTACGGATTCTATGAAACCAAGGTGCAGCCCCAGTATTTTTCTTTGAACGATAATGTAAACAGGTTGCAGCGGGATTACATGTATGCGTTAAAGGTGGTTATTCCTGAAAAGAATTATTATCCGGATGCCAACAGCACCCTGCGGGTTTCCTATGGAAAGATCGGCGGGTACGACGGAAGAGACGGAATAAAATATTATTACTATACTACGCTGGACGGGATCATGGAGAAGGAGGATTCAACCAGCGGTGAATTCACGGTTCCGAAAAAGCTAAAAGAACTTTACCTGAAAAAAGATTACGGGCAATATGCTGATAAAGACGGCAAGGTGCATGTGGCATTTCTTTCCGCGCAGCATACCACCGGCGGGAATTCCGGAAGTCCGCTCATTGACGCGACCGGAAACCTGATCGGCGTGAACTTCGACCGCAACTGGGAAGGAACCGCCAATGATATTATCTATGACGATACACAGGGCAGAAGCATTGTCCTGGATGTGCGTTATGCGTTATTTGTGATCGATAAATTTGCGGGAGCATCCAACCTGATCAATGAAATGAAATTGGTCCGCTGATGAAATCAAGCCGGATACTTTTTACTGAGACAGGGCAATTCTCCGGATTGTTCCTGGATTATATTAAACAGGAAAAGAAGCTGGATCCTTTTTATAAGTATTCGCCTTCGGTCGATTCGTTTTCTCAGGCTATAAAAGATATTTCTTCTCAGAAGTTCAATCGAAAGTTGTTGGTTGAAGTAATAACTGAACAATATTCTAAGGCCGGTTGCCAACTGCCAACTGCCAACTGCCAACTGCTGCTTGAGCAAAATACGTTTACAGTCTGCACAGGCCATCAACTCTGCCTTTTCACCGGCCCGCTCTATTTTTTATATAAAATAATTTCAACGATCAATCTTGCTGAGGAATTAAAGAAAAAATATCCTGAAAATAATTTCGTCCCGTTATTTTGGCTGGCCAGCGAGGACCATGATTTTGAAGAAGTGAATCATATCAATCTTCTTGGACAGAAGGTTACCTGGTTGAAAAAGCAGGGCGGCGCGCTCGGGAAATATTCTATGAAGGGAATTAATGTTGCTTTGGAAGACCTGAAAACAATTATTGGGAATTCAGGAAATGCAGCTGATGTGATGGAATTATTCTCGAAAGCATATTTAGAGCATCAGAACTATGCGGATGCAACGCGTTATCTGGTAAACGAACTTTTTTGGAAATATGGATTGGTGATCCTTGATGCCGATGACAAACGTTTGAAAAATGAATTCAAGGAAATAATCCGTGACGATATTTTCAATCACACAAGTAGTACAGTCGTCAGCGAAACCATTGCACAACTGAAAAAGGCGGAATATGATGTTCAGGTGATCCCGAAGGACATTAATTTTTTTATCCTTTCAAAAAATTACAGGGCGCGTATCGATGCAAATGCAGTGAAAGAGAGCCGTGATGCATGGGAGAAAAAACTGGAAGAGGAAATTGAACGTTTTAGTCCCAATGTGGTTATGCGGCCACTCTATCAGCAAAAAATACTTCCTAACCTCGCGTATGTTGGAGGTCCGGCGGAGATCGCGTACTGGCTGGAATTAAAAGCACTGTTCGATCATTATAAGATATTATTTCCTGTTCTGATTCCAAGAAATTTTGTGCATGTGGGGAATGATTATTTCCCCTCATCTCAGATTCAGCAGGATCGGTTTGACAATTTTATTCCTTTCTATTTGAAAAAAGGATCCGTATGGCTGGATGAGGTTAAGCAGCATCTACATCCTTTTGATTTCCGGTTCATTATTCTAGATGAAAATGAGTAATTGGATTTGCTACATTTGAGAGATGGACGGCACCCTGTATAAAACATATTATAATTCCCCCTGCGGGTTATTAGAGATCTGCGGCAATGAAAAAGGAATTACTTCCCTCTATTTTGTGAATAAAAGATCCGGAACTGAAAAAAAGAATAAACACATTGTTGATTGCCTTACGCAACTTGATGCGTATTTTAATAAGAAAAGAAAATCATTTTCGTTGCCGCTTGATCTTGAGGGCACAGATTTTCAGAAAAGAGTATGGAACGAACTGCTGAAAATCCCATTCGGCAAAACAATTTCTTACCTTGAGCTGGCAAAGAATTTAGGAGATGCAAAGTGTATCCGTGCTGCGGGAACAGCGAATGGGAAAAATCCGGTTTCGATCATTGTGCCCTGCCACCGGGTCATCGGTTCGAACGGAGACCTGATCGGGTACGGAGGCGGATTGAATAAAAAGAAATGGCTGCTGGAATTTGAAGGTGTATTAACTCAAAAAGAATTGTTCGTATGAGTCAGGATCTGGCAAACCGAATTGTAGATAAGATGTTCGACAACGACTGGTTCAGTCAATGGCTCGGCATTGAACGCGTCCTGATCGAACCGGGACATTGTATTTTGCGGATGAAGGTGAGAAAAGAAATGCTGAATGGTTTTGGAAGTACGCACGGCGGGATCACATTTTCTTTTGCTGATAGCGCGCTTGCTTTTGCTTCCAATGCGCACGGCCGGTTAAGTGTTGCGCTGGATTGCAATATTTCTTTTCCTGTTGCGGTAAAAGAAGGCGATGTGCTGACCTGTGAAGCGAAGGAACTTTCTCTTACTGCTAAAACCGGGACGTATTTGATAGAAGTAAAGAATCAAAAAGATCAAGACGTTGCTTTCTTCAAAGGAACAGTTTATCGGACGTCAAAGCAATGGTTTCCATCGGATACTAATAGCGAATAATTGCGAATGTTACGAATTTTATGAAAGTTGATTTATTATATCCGGAGCTTAGTTATAAAATAGTTGGATGTGCTTTTGAGGTTTTCAACGAGATTGGAGGTGGCCACAAAGAAATTGTCTTTCATAAGGCAATGGTAAGTGCTATTAAGAATGCACAGATCCCTTTTAAAGATGAAATATGTTTTCCGGTTAAATTCAAAAACGAAACTGTTGGAAATAACTACTTTGATTTTTTGGTAGATGGTAAGATCGTAGTTGAAATTAAATCCTCCGATAGATTTGTGAAATCGAATTTTGATCAATTGGTAAATTATCTTGTAGTTTCTAATTTGAAACTGGGAATATTAATTTCGTTCGGAAGGACGGAAGTGAAATTCAAACGTATCTTAAATGTTGAATTGTTAAATAAAGAGAAAGAACTTGCAAATAGTATAAATTCGTAATATTAGTAACCATTAGTAAATTAGTAACCTATGAAAAGTGCATACATCATTGACGGCATCCGAACGGCGGTAGGAACCATTGGCGGATCTTTATCGGTTGTCAGAACCGATGATCTCGCGGCGATCGTGATCAGGGAATTGATGAAACGGAATCCATTGGTCGATCCGAAAGAGATCGGCGATGTGATCTTCGGCTGCGCCAACCAGGCGGGAGAGGACAACCGGAACGTGGCGCGTATGGCGCTGCTGCTTGCCGGACTTCCTTACACCGTTCCCGGAGAAACGGTGAATCGTTTATGCGCATCGAGCTTGTCTGCAAATATGT
>JAHEYJ010000040.1 GCA_023251675.1 Bacteroidota bacterium | reverse complement strand
CAGCCGGTATAGCAGACGGCCAACGGCCATGTCATCAGCCTGTAAACAGCCGCGAGTTAAGTGATATTCTGTGGCTGTTAACTTGATGTTTCACTGGCTGTTTACCTGTCGTTCTACTGGCTGTTTACTTTTGAATTTTACCTTTTGCCTTTTGAATTGAAAAAGTTAATCATTTGTTAATTGATTTTGTTACGACTGATTTTCTTCCTGTCTACTTTTGCTGCTCTTTCAAACATCACATAAAATCACCCATTGATAAACCCTCCATATTATAAATGCTTATTAAAAAAGTACTTGTCGCCAACAGAGGCGAAATTGCCATTCGCGTATTCCGCGCGTGCTATGAATTAGGAATTAAAACCGTAGGTGTTTATTCTTACGAAGACCGTTATTCTCAACACCGTTACAAAGCCGATGAATCGTACCAGGTCGGGCGCGATGATGAAGCGCTTAAACCCTACTTATATATTGACGAGATAATTCTCATTGCGAAAAAAAATCATGTGGATGCAATCCATCCCGGCTATGGATTTTTATCGGAGAATGCAGTGTTTGCGCGGAAGTGTTCCGAGAACGGAATTATTTTCATCGGTCCGAAACCGGAAGTGATGGAAGCGCTGGGCGATAAGATCTCTGCCAAGAAAATTGCGAAGGAACAGAACATTCCGATCATTGAAAGCAGCATCAAGGATCTGGATGATATTAAAGTGGCTTATGAAGAAGCGAAACGGATTGGGTATCCGCTGATGCTCAAGGCAGCTGCAGGTGGCGGGGGAAGAGGTATGCGTGTGGTGCGTTCTCAGGATGATCTTGAAAAGGTTTTTTACGAAGCAAAACGCGAAGCGAAAAATGCATTTGGCGATGATACGGTCTTTCTTGAAAAGTTTGTCGAGAATCCCAAACACATCGAGGTTCAGATCGCTGCCGACAATCATGGGCATATTGTTCATCTCTTTGAGCGCGACTGTTCCGTTCAGCGCAGGTATCAGAAAGTGGTTGAAGTCGCTCCCTCGTTCGGATTGCAGGAGGAGACCCGGAAAAAGATCCACAACTATGCAATTAAAATTTGTAAAGCAGTAAATTATAATAACGTTGGAACCGTTGAGTTTTTACTGGACGAAAAAAATCATATTTATTTTATCGAGGTCAATCCGCGCATTCAGGTTGAGCACACTGTCACCGAAATGGTAACGAATATTGACCTGGTGAAGACGCAGATATTTGTTTCCGGCGGATACAAACTGAGTGATACACAGATTAAAATGCCTTCGCAGGATGCGATCAAAACAAACGGTTATGCCATTCAGTGCCGTGTCACGACTGAAGATCCTGAAAATGATTTCAAGCCCGATTACGGAACGGTGATCACGTACCGGAGTCCCGGTGGTTTCGGAATCCGGTTGGATGCAGGAAGCGTTTACCAGGGTGCTGTCATCAGTCCGTTTTTTGATTCCATGCTGGTAAAGATTTCCGCCCAATCACGCACGTTGGATGGAGCTTGCCGGAAAATGCACAGGGCATTGTCGGAATTCCGGATCCGCGGAGTGAAAACGAATATTCCTTTTCTTGAGAACATCATCAATCATAAGGAATTTCATGATGGCAAAGCAACTGTTTCTTTTATAGAAAAACACAAAGATCTTTTCGTCTTTCAAAAACGAATGGATCGCGCTACCCGCATTGTAAAATTTCTCGGCGATGCAATTGTAAATGGAAATCAGGATGTGAAATTAGTTGACAAAACAAAAAAATTCCCAAAACCTGTTGTTCCCGACTTTAACCGCTATGAAAAATATCCTGAAGGAACCAAAGAGCTTCTCACCAAACTGGGTCCGGATAAATTTTCAGAATGGTTGAAGAAAGAAAAGAAGATCCATTACACCGACACAACTTTCCGGGACGCGCATCAATCACTGCTGGCAACAAGAATGCGTTCGTACGATATGCTCCGCGTTGCGGAAAGTTTTGCAAAGAATCATCCCGAAGTGTTCAGTATGGAAGTCTGGGGTGGAGCCACGTTCGATGTCTGCATGCGTTTCCTTTATGAGAATCCATGGCGCAGGCTGATCGATATCCGAAAAGCGGTGCCGAATATTTTGTTGCAGATGCTCATCCGTGGTTCCAATGCGGTGGGTTACACGGCCTATCCCGATAACCTTGTTGCAAAGTTTATTGAAAAATCCTGGGAACATGGAATTGACATTTTCCGCGTTTTCGATTCGCTCAACTGGCTGAAAGCGATGGAGCCGAGTATCAACACCATTCGGAAAAAAACTGGGGGCATTGCGGAAGTGGCGATGTGTTACACCGGCGACATTCTTGACAAATCGCGCACAAAGTATAATCTAAAGTATTATCTCAAACTGGCCAAGGACATAGAAAACTCCGGAGCACATATTCTGGCCATCAAGGATATGGCAGGTCTGTTAAAACCTTATTCCGCTTATGAACTTATTTCCGAGTTAAAGCAAAAAGTCAAGATCCCTGTTCATCTTCATACACATGATACGTCTTCGCTTCAGTCCGCGATGTATCTCAAGGCCATTGAAGCGGGAGTAGATGTGGTGGATGTTGCGCTGGGCGGTGTATCAGGGCTGACCTCTCAACCTAATTTTAATTCTGTTGCCGAGATGATGAAGTTTAATAAGCGTGAAAACAAAATTGATATAGAGCAACTGAATAAATTTTCAAATTACTGGGAAGACGTGCGTGAGTTCTATTATCCGTTTGAATCCGGCATGAAAGCCGGTTCGGCAGAAGTATTTTACCATGAAATGCCCGGTGGCCAGTATTCCAACCTCATCCAGCAGGCGAGCGGGCTTGGAGTAGGGGAGAAGTTTGAAGAGATCAAGAAAACCTACAGAGATGTGAATCTGCTGTTCGGAGATATTGTAAAAGTAACACCCAGCTCAAAAGTGGTTGGCGACATGACTTTGTTTATGATCTCCAACGGGCTTTCCGCTGCGGATGTTCTTGAGAAGGGAGATGCACTTTCATTTCCTGAGTCAGTCCAGGGATTTTTTCGCGGTGATCTCGGACAGCCACCGGGTGGATTTCCGAAGAAACTTCAGAAACTTGTCCTGAAGGATAAAAAAGCGTACACCAACCGGCCAAATGCGCATCTGGAGCCTGTGGATTTTGAAAAAGAATTTGAGGAATTCAGAAAAAAATTCAGTGAGAAAGATCTTGGAAGGCCCATTGACATTACCGATTTTCTTTCCTATAAAATGTATCCTAAGGTTTTTGAGGATACGTTCAAGAAATGGACAGAGTTTGGTTTTGTATCCCGTGTTCCAACAAAGAATTTCTTTTTCGGTATGGATCAGAATGAAGAAACAATTATTGAATTTGCGCCCGGCAAATCAATTATTGTCCGGCTGCTGACGGTGGGCCCTGCAAAAGAGAACGGAATGCGTACCGTTTTCTTTAAAGTCAATGGGCAAACCCGTAATATTGAAGTGCATGATCGCTCTCTCAATATTAAAAAGGAAGAAAATCAAAAAGCAGAATCCGGAAATTCAAAACATATCGGTGCGCCGCTGCAGGGAATGCTATCAAAGGTTTTTGTGAAAAAAGGACAGTGGGTGAAGAAAAACGAACCGCTCTTTGTGATCGAAGCCATGAAAATGGAAACCACCGTCACTTCACCCACGGATGTAGAAGTAAAATCTATTTCCCTGAAAGAAGGAGTCCGTGTAAATGCTGATGATCTGGTTGTTATTCTTAATTAATCCTGTAGGATTTATACCATCCAACGGGATAATTTTTTTACATTTGCAAACACCAAAAATATATGGAATCACTCTTCATTAAAGGAACGGACGTATCACCGGAAGTGATTTTCAGTCCTGACGATAAAAAATATATGATCTCCGGCTGGTCCAGACCTGAAAGCCCGTCTAAGTTTTATGCACCTGTTATGAAGTGGATAGGGGATAACGGAGAAAAAATGCTGGATGGCGCTATAGTAAAATTCAGTATTGAATATTTCAACACTCCTTCAGCCCGGGTACTTCGTGAAATTCTTGATCAGTTGGAGACCCTTCATAAGAAGGGTATTAAAATTAATGTCAATTGGTATTTTGAAGACGAAAGTGCCAAAGAAGAATTTGAATATGAGTTTGCGCACGGACTTACCATCCCCATCAGCTTCATAGAAAAAAGCTGATTTTCCTGTTTTTAAGGATTTTTAAATTTTTCAGTTTCTTTTTTATTTTAATATATGTATGTACATATAATGTTTATGCATATATTTGTTTCATGAAACTGGAAAGCGAAATAAAGCAAAGCAGATTTAAGAATGAATACCAGAAGCTGAGTGTAAATATTATATACACATCCAACTGGCTTTCTCACCATCATGTACGGCATTGTAAGGATTACGGAATTACTCCGGAACAGTTTAATATTCTTCGAATCCTTCGCGGGCAGCATTCAAAGCCCGCCACGGTGAACCTGCTCATTGACCGCATGTTGAATAAAATGTCAAATGCCTCACGCCTGGTGGAAAAACTTAGAAAAAAGGGATTGGTTGAAAGGCAGATCAATGCAGCAGATCGCAGAGCATGCGATGTTGTTATTACTGCTAAAGGATTGGATCTGTTAAAAAGGTTAGACAAAGCTGAAAAAGAATGGCAAAAGATCATTTCCCATTTGTCGGTTAACGAAGCCAAAACCATTAATAATTTACTTGATAAACTTAGAAAATAAGAATTATCCATAAACAAATAAAATCAAACATGAAAAACACAATTTTACCCGCTGGAGTGATGATGATCATTGCTTTAGCTTCATTTAAAGGAACATCTTCACCGGATGTTTACAAAGTAGACACATCGCTGAGTTCGATGGAGTGGTTTGGAGAAAAACTAACCGGAAAACACAACGGGACCATTATGCTGTCAAACGGAACAATCTCTAACGACAAAGGGACGCTTTCCGGGATCTTTGAAGTTAAAATGACCTCAATAGCCGATAAAGATCTGGAAGATGTTCAATGGAGAACAAAACTGGAAAATCACCTTAAGGGTCCGGACTTTTTTGATACTGAAAAATTTCCTTTTGCAAAATTTATCACCACTTCCATTTCGCCGATAAAAGACGCGAAGGAAGGAGACTTTACGCACAAAGTGACCGGCAGTCTTACTATAAAGGATAAAACCAATGAAGTTTCATTTGATGCCGTCATTAAAACTGAAGGAAATAAAATTGCCTGCGTGGGAACAGCCACCATTGACCGGGCCAAGTTTGATATTAAGTACGGATCTAAATCATTTTTTCCCGAGATCGGCGACAAAATGATCTACGATGAGTTTAAAGTGAAGTTTAACATTGTAGCGGTAAAATAAATATGCCGGTAAAAATAATTCCGAAAGAACAGCAGGCGCAAGGCGCTTTTGACGGAGGAAGAATTCTCGAACGCAAGCCGATCGGGTTTCCCCAGGACAAAGGCATTCAGCGGCCGTATTCTACCCTCTTTTACTGGGCGCATGCATGGAGCGATCAGGGCGGCCTGATCGGAGAGCATCCACACAAAGGATTTGAGATCATGTCGTTTGTTCTCAAAGGCGAGATCGAACATTACGACAGCAAGTTGAAAGGATGGAAAAAACTACGAGCCGGTGATGTGCAGATCATCCGTTCCGGAAATGGAATAACACATGCTGAAAAGATAAATGCCGGTTCTTCGATCTTCCAGATATGGTTCGATCCTGACCTCAACAAAACCATGTTGCAACCGGCGACCTATAATGATTACAAGAACGAAAGTTTCCGGATTCTTGAAGACAAAGAATCAAAAACCAAAGTAATGGTTGGCGGATCCCAGGTTTCTATGGAAAGTAAAGTGGATTATATCCAGGAGATCACTTTTAAAGTACAGGAAAAAATATTCCTCCTGAAAGAAGATTCGGTCTACTCATTTTTCATTCTGGAAGGGTCATTGGAGCTGGATAAGCAGAAAATGAATCAGGATGATTACGCCATTGTAAAAGAAGAAACCGAAATGACGTTCACGTCAATAGAAAAGAACACGCGCATATTTATTGTCAAAACACCTCTCCGCCCGGGATTCGAAACCTATTCTGAAATGGCGGGTATTTCAGGAAATTAACTTTTAAAAAGAACACTATGGAAAATCAAACAAAAGTAACAGTGATTCCCAATGGCCCTTTGATGGTTGAAGGAACGATTAAAGTGACTAAAGCCGATGGCACTGCGGAAGTAAAAGAAAATAAATCCTTCCTGTGCCGTTGCGGACATTCATCCAATAAGCCGTATTGCGACGGAAGCCACAAGAAAAATAATTTTGTTGGCTGACCGGGAAGGAGTTCTTCGTAACCATCCTGTTTTCAGTTTACTGACGATCTATGGCGCTTCATTCATTTATGGACACATTCGGCGGAAAAAAATCCGCTGAATCAAAAATGCCTGTCCTTTTTGTAGGACATGGTAATCCCATGAACGCAATTGAGCTGAATGAATACCACAGGTCCTGGAAAAAACTTGGGAAAGATCTTCCCAAGCCAAAGGCCATTCTTTGTATTTCGGCGCACTGGCTTACAAAAGGAACGTGGGTCACAGCGATGGAAAGGCCGCGGACCATTCATGATTTCGGTGGATTCCCGGATGAATTATTTGCCGTAAAATATCCTGCGCCCGGTTCTCCTGAATTTGCAAAGGAGACACAAAAGCTTATCGCTAAAACAAAAGTTCAACCTGATTTGGAATGGGGACTTGATCACGGGACATGGAGCGTACTGCTTCCCATGTATCCGGAAGCAGGCATCCCGGTATTTCAGATGAGCATTGATTATTCCAAGCCTCCGCAGTATCATTATGAACTGGCAAAAGAACTTTCTTCACTTCGCGAGAAAGGTGTACTGATCATCGGCAGTGGAAATATCGTTCACAATCTCGGAATGATCGATTGGAGTGGAAAAGCATATGACTGGACAATAGAATTCGATTCTAAGATCAAAGACTTTATTGATGGAAGAGACCATCAGTCCATCATTCATTATGAAAAGCTCGGAAAGATTGCTCAGCTTGCTGTTCCCACAAACGATCATTACCTTCCTCTTCTTTATTCACTTGCGCTCCAGGAAAAAAATGAATATGTCTCTTACTTCAATGAAAAATATGAGATGGGATCATTGAGTATGCGATCACTTATAATCTGATAATTCAATTTTAATAAAATTTATTGTGTTTAATTTCAAGTAGATAGATATAATATTAATACATAAGAGTATTATGCATTAAACTTTTATGTATGTTTACATTATGTATTCATCAGAACTAATAAAAGGAACTCTAAAGACGATAGTCTTAAAGTTGCTGTCCGACAATCAAAAGATGTACGGATACGAGATCACCCAGAAAGTAAAAGAGCTTACGGGTGACAAAATTCAGATCACGGAAGGCGCGTTGTATCCTTCGCTTCATTCGCTGGAGGCGGAAGGAATCCTCAGCACGGAAACTGTAAACATCGGAAAACGTGTGCGGAAATATTACTCGCTCACAAAAAAAGGCAAAAGCACTTCCCGGGAAAAGGTGAGTGAGTTTGCCGACTTCATGAACACGATGAAATTCTTACTTGACATTAAACCACAGTTAGGATAATGTACTCGTTGAGTGAACAGCAAATTGATTTTATCCTCCGCGACATTAAAAGCAGGGGAGTGGAGATGGAAGATCTGCAGGTCAGCCTTCTCGATCATATCTGCTGCATCATTGAGTGTGAACTTGAACCGGGTGGCGACTTTGAATCTTTTTACCGCAAAACAGTTTCCCGATTTTTTAAAAAGGAGTTGCGGGAAATAGAGGAGGAGACCATCCTATTATTAACCTTTAAAAACTATTATGCTATGAAAAAAACAATGATCATAACCGGTGGCACTTCGGTAGTGGGTTTTATTGCCGGATCTTTTTTCAAAATAATGCACTGGCCGGGTGCAAATGTAATGTTGCTGTTAGGAATCACGATTGCAAGTTTGGTTTTTTTGCCACTTCTGTTCATTCTCAAAACGAAGGAAGCAAATTCAACAAGAGATAAGATTGTTTTAGGGGTAGCCACATTTTTTGGAATGCTTATAAGCCTGGCGACACTTTTCAAGGTATTGCATTGGCCTTATGCCAATAATATGTGGCTTATTTCTCTTGGGATTTTATTTTTTATTTTCCTTCCTATCTATTTCTTTTCAGGGATACGAAATGCTGAAACAAAAATAAATACAATTACTTCCTCGATGCTGATATTATTCGCCGGTGGATTGTTATTTACGTTGAGCAACATACGGCCATCGAAGCAGATTGTGATTAACAATCTGTATGCGTATGTTCAAAGTGAGGATTTGCTGAAAAGAATGCAGGAGCGAATGAGCGACTCTATTAAGGCGGATGCATTGTATTCAAAAATAAATGCGGACTGCCAGAAAATCAAGAGCCTTATTTTGCAGGATGAGACAGGAATAAAAGCGATATCTACGAAATATGAGAATCTGGACGAGTCGATGTTTTTTACTGAAGGAGGCCTGGGTGGAGAATTTTATGATAAGGGAGAAGGTGCCCAGCTGCTTTCTGACCTGCAAGCTGCAGTCGTTAAATACAACGCATCAAATTCAAGCGCTCAAATTCCTGTGGCCTATTCGGTTTTAGATATTGATATGAGTAAGATAGGACAATACACTAATTTATCAGTCTTGAACAGTATGGTGCGGATCCAAATGTTTCTTGCTTCTGCTGAAAAGTAATTGAAGGATCAAATTCCCGGTCTTGTTTCAAATGAGATCGGGAATTTTTATTGGAGAAGATCAGTAACCTAAGATTGGCCCCAGCTTACTAAATTGACCAAATAAAATTTTGGCTAAAGCCAATTTCCAGGCTGTTTCAATAGCCACGACCTTAAGGTCGTGGCAAATAATCCAAATCAATTTGGACTTTAGTCCAACCTGAATAATCCATATCGAAATTAATCCCCTCTCTTTAAGTGAGCGGTATCGGGAATTTATTTTTGAAGGTCAATACCCCAGGATCGGCCCCAGCCAGCGTTCCATTTCTTCTAAGGAAACTCCTTTTCGTTTTGCATAATCTTCCACCTGGTTCTTCCGGATCTTTCCGACCCCGAAATAATGCGCTTCGGGATGAGCAAAATAAAATCCGCATACGGCAGCGGTCGGGTACATCGCCATGCTTTCAGTTAATACGATGCCGGTATTCTTTTCCACTTCCAGTAATTCAAAAAGAGTTTTCTTTTCTGTGTGATCAGGTTGGGCTGGATAGCCCGGCGCCGGACGGATGCCCTGGTATTTTTCTGCTATAAGATCGTTATGAGAAAGAGCTTCATTCTTTGCATATCCCCAGAGTTCCTTCCGCACTTTTGCATGCAGCAGTTCGGTAAAGGCTTCCGCTAATCTGTCGGCAAGAGCCTTTAGCATGATGGAGGAATAGTCGTCATGATCTTTTTCGAATTCTGCTATCTTTTTTTCGATTCCGATGCCTGTTGTTACTGCAAATGCTCCGATATAGTCCGTCATTCCGAGCGAAGCGAAGGAATCTCCTCCTTTTTGAGATTGCTTCGTCACTTCGTTCCTCGCAATGACGGAAGCGGGTAAGATAAAATCAGATAACGCCACATTCTTCTGCCCGGAAGATTTTTTCGTTTGTTGGCGGATAGTGTGGAGAACAGTTGGTTGTTTTGTCTCGCCAAGATGTATGTCATCTCCTTCGGAACAGGCAGGATAAAACCCAACTACCGCATTCGCCTGGAGCCATTGCCCTTCAATGATCTTTTTCAGCATGACACGGGCATCGTCAAAAAGTTTTTTTGCTTCTGCGCCCCGCTCTTTGTTCTCAAATATTTTCGGATAGGTTCCTTTCAGTTCCCAACTATGGAAGAAAGGTGTCCAGTCAATGAACTTTGCAATTTCCTCCAAGGGATATTTTTTAAAGACCTTGTTTCCAATGAAAGAAGGTTTTACCGTAACACGCTGCTTGCTCAAAGTAAATTTGTTCTTTCTTGCTTCTTCCAGCGATAAATAGATATCCTGCGAACCGGACCGTTTGTTCTGCTCGCGGATATGTTCATATTCTTTACGCAGGGTTGAAATAAAATCCTTCTGCATTGCTTTTGAAACAAGATTTCCGACTACCGGCACGCTGCGTGAAGCATCGTTCACATGCACCACCGGAAATTTATAATTCGGCTCGATCTTAACTGCGGTATGTACTCTTGAAGTGGTTGCGCCGCCGATTATCAGCGGGATGTTAAATCCCTGGCGCTCCATTTCTTTAGCCACATGCACCATCTCATCCAGAGAGGGAGTGATGAGTCCGCTCAGTCCGATGATATCCGCTTTTTCTTTTTTAGCCGTCTCCAGTATCTTTTCACAAGGAACCATCACGCCCAGGTCGATGATTTCGTAGTTGTTGCACGCAAGCACAACGCCGACAATATTTTTTCCAATATCGTGAACATCGCCTTTTACAGTTGCCAGGACGATCTTTCCTTTCTTTTCTCCCTTTGCTTTTTCCGCTTCAATATAGGGTGTAAGATGCGCCACCGCTTTCTTCATTACACGGGCGCTCTTCACCACCTGGGGCAAAAACATTTTTCCGGAACCGAAAAGATCACCGACAACGCCCATTCCGTTCATCAGCGGGCCTTCGATCACTTCAATAGCTTTAGAAAAACTCTTTCGTGCTTCTTCGGTATCCACTTCAATATAATCCACAATCCCCTTTACGAGCGCGTGGGTAATGCGGTCCTGCACCGATCCCTTGCGCCATTCTTCGTCCTTGGCTTCTTTCTGTTTTCCTTTTCCCTTGACGATCTCGGCATACGCAACTAATTTTTCAGTGGCATCCTCATTCCGGTCGAGTAAAACATCTTCTACCAGATTCAATAGTTCTTTTGGGATTTGATCATATACCTGAAGTTGCGAGGGATTCACAATGCCCATGTCCATGCCGTTTTTGATGGCATGATACAGAAAGGCGGAATGAATGGCTTCGCGCACATGGTCGTTGCCGCGGAACGAAAAAGAGACATTGCTCACGCCTCCGCTTACTTTTGCATGCGGAAGATTTTCCTTGATCCATTTCACCGCCCGGAAATAATTCAGGGCATTCTTCCGGTGCTCTTCCATGCCGGTTGCGACGGGGAAAATATTCGGATCGAAAATAATATCCTGCGGAGGGAACTTTACTTTCTCTGTAAGAATTTTATACGCGCGTTCGCAGATGCTGATCCTCCGTTCGTAGGTATCTGCTTGTCCCTGTTCGTCAAAGGCCATCACGATAACAGCAGCGCCGAATTTTTTTACGATCCCTGCCTGGCGGATGAATTCCTTCTCGCCTTCTTTCATGGAAATGGAATTCACGATACCCTTTCCCTGGAGGCATTTCAATCCGGCTTCAAGCACATAGAACTTGGATGAATCGATCATGATGGGCACTTTAGAAATATCCGGTTCGCTGCCGATCAGGTTGAGGAAAGTGGTCATCGCGTTCACCGCATCCAGCATGCCTTCGTCCATGCAGATATCGATTACTTGGGCGCCGCCTTCTACTTGCTCTCTTGCAACAGTCAGGGCTTCGTCATATTTTCCGTCAAGAATCAGCTTCGCGAACTTCTTTGATCCTGTCACATTCGTCCGCTCGCCGATGTTCATGAAATTGGATTCGGGACGGTATGTAACAGCTTCGAGCCCGCTCAAACGCAGAAAAGGTTCCACTTTCGGAATCTTCCTCGGTGCAACTTTCTTTGCATGT
This sequence comes from Bacteroidota bacterium, assembly GCA_023251675.1. Classification (GTDB taxonomy): domain Bacteria; phylum Bacteroidota; class Bacteroidia; order Palsa-948; family Palsa-948; genus Palsa-948. Next base: position 11,334 of record JAHEYJ010000040.1, on the reverse strand, counting down.
TCCGCAATGTGCCGGATATGATCGGGAGTTGTTCCGCAGCAGCCGCCGACAATGTTGATGAACCCGCTGTTGAGAAAGTCATCGATCTGGTGGCACATTTTCTCCGGCGTCTCATCGTATTCTCCGAACTGATTTGGTAAACCCGCATTCGGATACGCACTGATGAAGAAAGGAGCTTTCTCAGACAGTTCTTCCAGGTACGGCCTCATTTCCTTGGCTCCAAGGGCGCAGTTCAGCCCGATGCTGAGCAAATTCAAATGCGAAACAGAATTCAGGAATGCTTCCACCGTTTGTCCGCTTAGTGTTCTTCCGCTTGCATCCGTAATTGTGCCCGATACCATCACGGGTAATTCAATTTTCTTTTCCTCAAAAATATTCTGTATGGCAAAGAGCGCCGCCTTCGCATTGAGCGTATCAAAAATGGTTTCAACTAAAAGTAAATCAACTCCTCCGTCGATCAATCCCCGCACCTGTTCGGAATACGCTTCAACCACTTCATCAAAAGTAACTGCACGGAAGCCGGGGTTGTTTACGTCAGGAGAAAGGGATAAGGTTTTGTTGGTAGGTCCGAGGGCGCCGGCTACAAAAAAAGCAGCAGTAGGCAATAGGCAGTTGGCAATGTGCTCAATTACCGCCTGTTTAGCAATCTTCGCGGCTTCAAAATTAATTTCATAAGCCAGCGATTCCATTTTATAATCGGCCAATGAAATTTTCTGCGCATTGAAGGTATTGGTCTCAAGGATATCAGCGCCAGCTCTTAAATATTCGAGATGGATGTTTTTAATTATCTCCGGCTGGGTCAGCACAAGCAGATCGTTATTCCCTTTCAGGTCGTGCTTCCAGCCGGCAAAGCGCGAGCCACGGTAGTCCGCTTCACTCAGTTTGTGGCGCTGGATCATAGTCCCCATGGCCCCGTCAATGACGAGGATCCGTTGTGTTAATATTTTCCTGATGTCATTCATATTCAAAAAAAAATCCCTTCCGTTTTTGCCGGAAGGGATATATATAATTGTTTATTTATTTCAATTACTTCCGACTTATCTTTCTACGATTTGGCACCTTTTTGCTTGGGTGATGTGGTATTGATAATTGCGATAATTAGTTTTAACCCTAATTACCTAATCAATCAATTAACCAATCAACAAAACATTAGGTTGTCAAGGTTTCACAGGGCGTCTCCCTCCACCTTTCGCGATAAGCAATGTATAAGAACTGATGCAAAGATAATCAAGATAAACAAACGGGCGACAATCAATTACGGGCATATTGCGCGGGCTGATTTAGCAATGCGTAACTGGCTGTGAGATAAGAATACAGATAGAAATTTGTATGTTTGTATTCAACAGAGAAGAGAATTGCAAAATTCTATTATTTAAAAGCAATGCATATGAAAAAAATACTGGCAGCGTTTGGTTGTTTTATTATTTCAACCTACTCGATGTATGCTCAAACGGAACCCATTAAAATAGCGGGTAATGCACAGGGATCAACCTATCACATTACTTATTTTGATAAACAGAACAGAGATCTGCAACCGGAAATTGAAAAAATCCTGAGTGATTTTGATAAATCCGTTTCTACGTATCTTCCTTCTTCAATTATATCTAAAATAAATTCGAATAAGAAAGATGTAAAGGCCGATAAATACTTTACCACTTGTTTTAATAAAGCCAAAGAAGTTTGGAAGAATACGGACGGAGCTTTTGATCCGACGGTTTATCCGTTGGTAAATGCATGGGGTTTTGGACCGGGTAAAAAACAGAATATTGAAAAAGAAAAAATTGACAGCATGTTAAAATTTGTAGGGTTTGATTTAATTGAATTAAAGGGCAATACTGTAGTAAAAAAGGATCCCAGGGTGGGATTGGATTTTAATGCATTTGCCCAGGGATATTCTGTTGATGTGGTTTCTGACTTTCTAAACTCAAAAGGAATTTTTTCTTATATCGTCGAGATTGGCGGCGAAGTTTATGCAAAAGGTAAGAAGCCGAATGGTGACAACTGGTCGATCGGAATTGAAAAGCCGATTGAGAACAAAGACTCTGTTAATCCGATCAAAGCGATTGTTAAACTTGAAAACATGGCAGTTTCAACGTCAGGAAACTACAGGCGATTTTTTATTGAGAATGGGATACGTTATGGACATCACATTGATCCAAAAACAGGATATCCAACCAAAAATAATTTACTGAGTGCGACCGTATTTGCAAAAGAATGTATTTCATCCGATGCAAATGCTACAGGCATTTTAGTATTGGGTCTTGAAAAAGCCAAGAAATTCCTGGAAATGCATCCGGAGTTGCAAGCCTACCTGATTTATTCTGATGAGAAAGGAAATTACCAGATATACGAGACCCCGGGTGTAAAATCATTTGTGACGGAGGCCGGGGAATAAAAAAAGCACTCCGAGAAGTGCCTTTCCATTTTCATCAGAAGAACAATTATTTATTCAAAATCACTTTAAAGTTTGAAGATTCTTCGCCATTCAAAACATTCACGAGATAAAGGCCATTGGCGAAATTTGAAAGGTCAATACTTTTAGTTCCGGTATTTCCTTGTTCAACTTTTTCTTCGTGAACAACAACTCCTAATGTGTTCATCACTTTAATTGAGGTTGCCATTTTGTAGTCAACGTTGAAAATGCCGCTCGTTGGATTTGGGTACAGGTTGATATCTGAGCTGGCTGAAATATTATCAATTCCAGTAGTGGAAGTTGGAACCCAATCCAGTTTAATATTTGTAAAATTGGTTGTGTTGGCAGGTGTTTGGTGATCGATATTCGGACCCTTGGTAAAAGTAAAGGATGTTGTTACTGTACCAGCGGTTCCATGATCCCAGGTAGATTGAATGGTCACTTTGTATGATCCATCTGCAACTAAAGTCCCGTTTGCTGTTCCATTTACATTTTTGCCATCCCATACTATTGTTTTTGTTGTCCAGGAAGATAAAGTGGCACCTGTTGTCGCATCGGTAACATTTGAAGCAGAATTGGCTTTCCATGTTGGAAGGTGATCATTCGTTCCGCCACCCCAATAACGTAATTTTGTTTTAACAAAAGTGCCAGTGCTGGACTGAATCCAAACGGCTAAAACATGCTGTGCGTTTCCATTATACGTTGATGAATGAGAAGCTTCGGTGAAGCTAAATGTAAAAGTTCCTGCCGTTTGGGCATTCATGACTGCTGAAAAACTAAATGCCAGAGCAGAACAGAATAACGTAAGTAGGTGTTTTTTCATGATTATACTTTTAATTGTTTGTTGGTTTAAGTAGTGTAACAATAAAAATTAACCGACATGCTACGAAACTAATTATTCTTCGATAATTGGATTTCTATTAAGTAATATTATTTCGTAGCACAGCATCTCATTTATAACCACATCTTTTCATGATCTATTAAGACGAGACTAAAAATGAAAAGGTTGGAATAGTAAAAAAGTGAACGATCAGGAGGGGTAATAAGGAGAGATCATCAGATAAACCACAACACCGGAGATGGTCACATAAAGCCAGATGGGATAGGTCCAGCGGACGATTTTTTTATGTTTCTCTACTTGCATGTTCAGGCCCCGGTAAAACGACATGAGGATGAAAGGCAGAATGAGCGAAGCGAGAATAATGTGAGAGGCGAGCAGGGCAAGATAGACAGGCCGGATCGGGTTTTCTTTCGGAAACCGGGTTTCTTCCGTAAAATAATGATAAAGTATATAGAAAACCAGGAAAAGGCAGGAAAGAAAAAATGCAGTGATGTTTATTTTCTTGTGAGCGGAAATGTTTTTCTTTCTGATGAAGTACAGAGAAAGAAGCAGCAACAATGAGCAGGTGCCGTTAATGAAAGCATTCGCCAGTGGAAGGCGCTTTGTAAATGAAGGGACAAAATCAGGTTTCGGAATAATGTTCAATACGATGACTACGAGAAATACGATAACTGAAACAAAGATGCTGAGAATAAAAAATCTTTTGTCGTTCATTTTTTGAACTTTAATGAGTTTTTGAAGAAGTTCTTTCTGTTTTGTATTCAGCTGACAAAATATTTATATCATTTATCAATGTGTTAACTTCTGAGGAATCAATGCCATCATAATACCCGCGTATTCTTCTTTCCTTATCCACCAGTACAAAAAGGGAAGTATGCAGGAAACCTCCCGGCTCACGGGGATCTTCGCTGATCGGAAGCTTGTAGCCTTCCATGGCAATGTCATAAATTTCTTTTTTAATTCCGGTGACGAGCATCCATTTCTTTCCATCTGCATGAACACGCTTTGCATATTCTGCCAGAACCGGAACGCTGTCGTGTTCGGGGTTAACGGAATGGGAAAGGATCATAAGATCATTGATATTCTGTTCGGCAGCCATCACCCTGTTCATCTGCGTCATCATTTTAGGACACATGGATGGACAGGTGGAGAAAAAGAAATCTGCCACATAAATTTTATTGTTGAAACTTTTTTCGGTTATTGTGTCTCCGTTCTGGTTGATGAATCTGAAAGCAGGAATGATATGGTAAACAGAATCGGTTCTTTCTTTTCCGTCCACCATCGTTTTTTTAACCCCTTCAGGATAATAAACAGGCACTTGCAGTGAGTGATGCTGTTTTTTAAAAACAAAAAGATAAAGAAGTACTGCGGCTAAAAGAAAGACAATTAGAAAGGTTTGTTTTTTCACAGAGGAAAATATAAGGAACGAATGTACAAACTTATGCGCATAAAAAAATAAATTTAAAAATCATTATACCTGTTCATCAGCCCTGTTTTGATCCCGATGAAGAAAAATGCTGATGAAAGGTGTTCGAGGGAATTTGTTTCTTTTCTCTGCGCAAGCCCCGCTTCGGCAATCAGGTCGGCGGAAGGTACAATGTAATAACCGATTTTGAATCGGGTGCAAAAAAGATTTGTTTTCAATCCCTGCCAGAATTTATTCCCGTACTCTAATTCTTTTGGCCTTGTAGTATAGGATTCAAAGATATTTCCCCCATAATTTATTCCGTCTTTGTCTTTTCCATAAATCGCATAGAGGAATTCTGTTTCTGCTGTCCATCTCTTATAGCGGTAATTCAAAAAAGAAACGGATTCAGTAAAGTTGGCGCCCAGCGGGTGGGCAAGGGATTGATTGTAGTTTCCGTAATTCTGCTGAACGCTCCCGTGTGAATAGGTGTAAGGACGCACGGCATTTATTTCGGTTTGAAAGGTCATGTTTTTCAGTGTGAACAGGTCAAAACTCTTAAAGCCGAGCTGAACGCCCTGTTTATTTCCCCACCAACCGTATTTAATTGCAGGATCAAACGGGTGAGCCAATTTTTTGAAAATGGCCAGCACTTCCTTCAGGACGAATTCATCAAGTATCAGTTGTCCGTAAAACTCCTGGTGTTGTTTCTTCCCAACTTTTATTTTGAAACTCGCTCCCAGGAAAGCATTATCCGATGAGCCTAATGAATATTCAATCGGACGGAAAAAAATGATAGGATTAAGATAACTGACATCAAAGCTTCTTACGCGATTGGAATCCGTTCCCTGCCAGATGATGGATTCAAAAAGCGCCACATTGATCCGTTTGGTTGCATTCCAGCTTAGGTAATGAAAAGTGCCGTATTTATTTTTGAAATCATTCCTGAACGGGGACGCAGTCACATCTTTCATCATCGTGAATAGATTCACATATTTTATTTTCCATACGGTTGTAGAGATCTTCAGGAACGGGTATGAATTGGAAACATCGCTCAGGAAAAGCGAGCGATAGCCATCCCCCCAGAAGTTCTTGTCTTTGCCGGCCTGGAGATTGAAAATCTTATTCGGTGAATAAGAAAGATAACCGGAAAAATATTGATAGGAATATCCTTGTTTTGATGCATAAGCGCTTCCGATTTCGGGTACGATGGATGAATGTTTTATTACGGTATCAAAATAGGAATTGAAAGACGAATTTCCTGATAGGAAAGTGAAATTGCCGGCAAGCTTATTTTTATAAACGGCCGAAACCGAAACGCCTCCTTCCAGGAGAAAATCTTTTGTCATGGAAGTGCTTTTCTCCAATTCCCCTTCAGATGCGAAAATTCCATTCACTGCAATTTCACCCTTCGATTTTCTTTTTTCAGTGACTTTGCCAAATGATTTCATAATTGAATCGCCAATGGTTTGCAGTTCGGGTGTATTCAAGAGCGGCTGAATGGAAGTATGGATCCTGCATTCAGCGCTGTTCAGGTATTTATCGAAGAGAATATTTTTCTCTCTTGTTAATGGAATGTTTTGTGCAAACAAAGAATGGGAGAGGGCAGAAGCAAGAATTAAGATGCAGGAAAGTGGAATTGCAAATGCTCTCATTCGTATTTTTCGCACCGTTTCGTTTTTCGAAGATTTAGAAATCTTTATCGTGAAAAAGTTTCTTCTTGACTTCGGGACTCACTTTTCCCTGGCCATTCGTGCTTTTTGCATCGGCTTTAAGCTTATCGGCTTTTTTCTTCTTGAAAATAAACGGGATCTGTGCAAGACCGATCGCGGTAAAAAATACAACCAGGAATTCGCCCGTGGGACTCATTCCCCTGAAGACAAATGCTACCGTAATAATAAGAAGGCTGGCCGTATACAGTGTGATTGAAACCATACGGTGGCTTAATCCCATATCCAGAAGGGCATGATGGATGTGATTTTTATCTGCTTCAAAAGGGGATATCCCTTTTACGGAACGGTAAACAAAAATGCGGAGCGTATCAATGAGGGGGTAGGCCAGAATGGCCATTACAAAAATCGGGCGGTGGATCTCGCCGATGAAGTTGTCACTTACATCCGCACTTGGAGTTTCAATCGCTTTGATGGCCAGCACTGCAAGCAGCAATCCAATCGTTGTAGATCCCGAATCCCCCATAAAAATACTGGCAGGTGAAAAATTAAAAAACAAAAAGGCAAAAATTGAACCGGCAAGTGAGAACGAAAGTAACGACATGACAATGTCATGTGAAAGATAAAACCAAATGCCAAAAATCATAGAGGCAATGAATCCGATTCCGCCGGCAAGGCCGTCAATGCCGTCAATAAAATTAAATGCGTTAATGATGACAATAATGGCAAACAAGGAAAGGAAAATGCTTGACCAGAAAGGAATTTCGTCTACATTAAAAATACCATACATGCTTTTGATCCGGATATCCGCCATCAGAACAATCATCAGGGCAACCAAAACATGTGCGGCCAATCGTTTGATCGGAGAGGTGCCGATGATGTCGTCTTTAGCGCCTACAAAAAACAATACAAGAACGGTAGCGAGAATGTATTTGAAATCGTTGAGGGCAGATTTTGTTACCTGAAGCGTTAATGCATTTTTGAGATAGTTTGAATTTCCAACATCAATATCGAGTAAGGCGTCTGAAGGAAACCAAAGTACAAAAGCAAAAAAAGTTCCGGCAAAAATGATGATACCTCCGACTGTGGGAATTACGCGTTTATGAAGTTTACGCGATTCGGTGGGTTCGTCAAAAAGGCGTTTAAGTATAGCTACTTTGATAAGCGAAGGGGTTGAAAGCAAAACCACTCCAAAAGCAGTAACAAAAGTAAGTAGAAGAAGTTCCATTGTAGATACTTGAGCAAATTTACGAAAATGTAATGAAAAGGTTTCCGAATTTTATTTAATATGGAAATCGGCTAAAAATCATAGTAAACATTACTCAGCGAAGTACGGATACCGAAGTAAATAAAATTGGTTTCTGAATGCGTCAGAATACCACCCGAATCTTTGGCTTCAGAACGGATTGAGATCCCTGCAACAATGTTTAAGTTAGTAGATGGATTGATTAAATATCCTATTTTGAAATCTTTGTACATAAGAGTAGATTTATAACCGTCAAGCAAAGAGATATTGTTTGTTTTAGGTGTATTTAAGGTGTCAGATAAAAAAATGTTGTTTCCAAAGTTGCCCAGATAATCTTTGCCAATGGCCGCCCAGCTGAATTTTACTTCCGTAAAAAAATCACCGATACGGTAATTCAGAAAAGCGATAGCTTCCCTGAAATTAGCCTCCAGCGGATGGGCAAGGGGTTGATTGTAGTGTGTATAGCTCTGCGAATTCTTTTCAGATGCATAAGAATAAGGCCGTACCTGGTTATATTCCAATTGAAGGTGAAGGTTCTTTATTCCCAGGACATCAAAGTATTTTACTCCTGCCTGGAATCCGGTTTTATTATGCAGTGAATTGGCGGAGGAGATATCATCCATCATGTATTGGCCATAAAATGAGATTGCATTTGTTGCTTTTATCTTTAAAGTAGCTCCGAGAAGGATATTATTTTCATTTTTCAGTCCGTAATACAATGCATTGCAGAGAATTATGGGGTTTACATAAGTTAAATGAAGATTCATTTTGTTGGATGAATCCGCTGATTCCGTGATGTATCCCTGGAATAATCCCAGCTGAATTCTTTTATGAACATTCCAGCTTAACAGCTGAAAACTTGCCGCTTTCTTCTGGAACAACCGTTCCGTTCCGGGAGGAGTTTTTACACCGCCGTCAGTCAGATTCATAAATACGGCGTAAAGGTTTGTATATTGAAATTTTCCGAAAGAAGTAGTAATGCGGGCAAAAGGATAATTGAATGCATTGTCGCTCAGCAGCAGCGACCGGTATCCGTCGCCGATAAAATGTTTTCCGGTGCCCAGCTGAAAATTGAAATGCCGGTTCGGGGAGTAAGAAACATATCCTGATGACATGGCGAAGTCGTACCCGTTCTTTTTAAATGGCTTTGACCGGCCTTGCCCCGGAATTACATTGTAATGATAATTGATCGCACTTGGGAAATGGGTGCTTGTGCTGTTGATATAATCATCAATGTATTGAACAAAAGTCGCCTGGTTTTCGAGAAACGCACTCTCAAATGAAAATTTTTGACCGATATCGCCGCGAACCAGTATTCCACGGGTATTTTTGTAAAGCATCTCCGGAGCGGAATCCGTACTTGCCAGGTCCTTTCCGAATTCAAAATTGAGAAGCGGATCGATGGTGAGATGAAATTTGTCAGCCGTGTCGTTTACAATAATCAGGCTTTCTGTTTTTAGTTTTCTATATAACCAGGGTCCATTTCCGTAAGTGTAAAGGCGTGCCATTTCTCCTCTGTTTGAACGGGTATAATCGTTCAAGGTCATTTTGCTTTTTTCAACCAGCGGCCTGAAATTCGAAAAACCATTGGAGTCTTCTTTTGAAAAATTCTTTTCCGGGTTTAATCCCCATTCCCTGTTCAGCGGAAGGTTTTTTTGCTGTGCAAAAGAATTCAGAGTCCAAAACCATATACAAAGGATTAGGAAACCCATCCTGATACCTGATGCCTTATACCTGATGCGCATTTCTTTATTGGGATTGCTTCGCTTCGCTCGCAATAACGGTTAGAATTTGGTTTTCACTTCCTCATATACTTTTCGTATCCCTTCTTCCAAATCAATCTTGTGTTTCCAGCCGAGCGAATGAATTTTATTTACATCCATGAGTTTGCGCGGGGTGCCATCGGGTTTTGAAGGATCGAATTTCATTGCACCTTGATATCCGGTTATTTTTTGGATCAGAAGGGCGAGGTCTTTAATAGAAATATCTTCTCCCATGCCCACATTGACCTGCCCTGCATCGTTGTATTGATCCATCAGGAAAAGGCAGGCTTCAGCGCAGTCGTCAACATGCAGGAATTCTCTTTTGGGAGTTCCACTGCCCCAGATCTCTACAAATGATTTTTTATCTCTTTTGGCTTCATGGAATTTACGTAATAGCGCCGGCAAAACATGAGAGTTGTTTAAATCGTAATTGTCGTTTGGCCCGAATAAATTTGTCGGCATTGCAGAAATAAAATTGCATCCGTGCTGCGAACGGTAGGCATCGCACATTTTAATGCCCGCAATCTTTGCAATGGCATAAGGTTCGTTGGTCGGTTCTAAATATCCGGAAAGCAAATATTCTTCTTTGAGAGGCTGCGGTGCAAGTTTTGGATAAATGCACGATGAGCCGAGAAATAAAAGTTTCTTTGCCTTGTTTTCATAAGAAGAGTGAATCAAATTATTCTGAATCATCAGGTTGAAGTAAATGAAATCCGCCCGGTAGGTATTGTTGGCGTGAATGCCGCCGACCCTGGCTGCAGCCAGAAAAACATATTCTGGTTTTTCTTTTGAAAAAAAATCTTTTACTGCAGATTGATCGACCAGGTCAAGCTCTTTTGACGTGCGGGTAACAATATTGGAAAATCCTTTCTTTTCAAGTTGGCGGAGAAGGGCTGAACCCACCATTCCGCGGTGGCCGGCAATGTATATCTTAGAATTCTTCTCCATCACTCATGCTGGTCAAGAATCCTGTGCCCGCCCTGAACAAGGTATTTATCCCGCTCAAAAAGTTTGATGTCGCTGGCTACCATTTCTTTAATCAGTTCTTCTACATTGTGTTTTGGAATCCAGCCCAGCAGGTTCCTGGCTTTCGATGCATCGCCAACCAATAGATCCACTTCTGAAGGGCGGAAGTATTTCTTATCAATCTCAATTATCGTTTTCCCGGACGAGGAATCGATGCCTTTTTCATCTTCTCCTTTTCCTTTCCATTCGATCTTTACGCCTGTTTCTTCAAAAGCAAGTTCAACGAATTTTCTAACAGCGATTTTCTTCCCGGTAGCCAGAACAAAATCTTCAGCCACTTTATGCTGAAGCATCATCCACATGCCTTCCACATAATCTTTTGCATGCCCCCAGTCGCGTTCAGCATCCAGGTTTCCGAGAAAGACTTTTTTCTGCAGACCAAGGGATATTTTAGCTGCGGCACGGGTGATCTTCCGGGTTACAAATGTTTCGCCGCGTATGGGGCTTTCATGGTTGAACAGGATGCCGTTGCAGGCAAATAGGTTATACGCTTCGCGATAATTCTTTGTGATGTAAAATGCGTAGGCTTTAGCGGCCCCGTAAGGACTGCGCGGATTAAATGGAGTGGATTCCTTTTGTGGAATTTCCAATACATCTCCATAGAGTTCAGAAGTAGAAGCCTGGTAAAATCTTGTCTTCTTTTCCAGTTTAAGGATCCGAATGGCTTCCAGTAAACGGAGTGCCCCGATCGCATCCGCATTGGCAGTGTATTCAGGCGTTTCAAAAGAAACGCGTACATGCGACTGCGCGGCAAGGTTATATATCTCATCCGGCTGTGTTTCCTGGACAATGCGGATGAGATTGGTGCTGTCGGTCAGATCTCCGAAATGAAGAAAGAACTTCACCCCTTTATCGTGCTGATCGTGATATAAATGATCGACACGTTGTGTGTTGAACATTGAACTTCTGCGCTTGATCCCATGAACGGTATATCCTTTTTTTAAAAGTAATTCTGCGAGATACGCTCCAT
>JAHEYJ010000172.1 GCA_023251675.1 Bacteroidota bacterium | reverse complement strand
TCTTTTCCAACCTCGATGATATTTTCAGCCGTGCGCTGAAACATCATATCATGCTGATCCCTTCCATCTGGGATTTCAGCATCACGAATAACGATGCCGCGCTCGGAATGTACGGAGGCATGCACGCAACGTTGATCCAGGATTCATCCAAAACCAGGAGTTACATCAATAATGTCCTGATCCCGATGGTGCAGCGTTACGACAACCAGTGCAACTTGTTTGCATGGGAACTGATCAATGAACCCGAATGGAGTATGAACATTCCTTTTGCCGGAACGACTACACAAAATGTAAATGCAAATGAAATGCAGCGCTTCGTCGGCATGATGGCAGAAGCCATTCACCAGTACTCATCAAAAATGGTTACCGTAGGTTCTGCTTCCTTGCGCTACAACTCCGATAAGTTTGATGTGACCACACCCTGTGTGGGAAATTACTGGAAAGACCAGGCGATACAAAGCACGTATAACAAACCCCTCGCCCGTCTTGATTTTTACGAAGTGCATTATTACGACTGGATGAACGGCGCCATCAGTTTCGATCCGTACAAATCCTGCTGCCCTGAGAATTACTGGCAATTGGATAAACCCGTTCTGATAGGAGAATCACAGGGCAACAGCAACAAGCACACGCCTAATGATATGCTTTACAATGCGTACACCGGGAATTTTTCCGGCGTCATGTTCTGGTCGTTCAGCGCCGGCGCCGACAGCATGGGGCAATTCAGCCAATTCAAAAATTCATTGCTCACTTTCAGAAATATTATTCCCAGTCTAATTGATTTTGATACGACTATCTGCCTCACCACTGATATTCATCAATCTTCAGCGAATAATTCCATCCGCATTTTTCCAAACCCAGCCGTCACCGAACTGCATATTTCCGGAATATCCCAGGAAACAAGAATCCAGCTATATGATGTGCTGGGAAAATTGATCATGGAAACAGAAACAGAAAGCAATCTCCTCCTGGATACAGGCAAACTGGGTGCGGGGATTTATACGCTGGTTACCGAGGATAACAAAGGAAGAATCTACAGCAAAGTGTTTATTGCAAGATAAAAAAAATCTGCACTTATCGCTAAAAATGCTAACAGCTATCAGCTTATTACTCTTCTCTACTTACTTTCTTTATTTTAATTTTGCAGGTATTCTTAATCAAGATTCAAACTTCGTACCTTATGAAACTTTTTACCTTCCTTTTCCTGTTTGCTGTATCAACAGCATTTGCTCAGAACGTTGAGTTCTCAAAAGAAGCTTTTCCGAATGATAAAGCCGGATTGAAAGCGGCTAAGAAGAATATGGATGACGGCGATAACTTTTACACACTCGGCCACCAGATGTACCGCCATGCCTTGCCTTCCTACCTGAAAGCAAATGAGTTTAACGCCAGCAATGCCTTGCTTAACTATAAGATCGGCGTGTGTTATCTCTATTCCGGGCAAAAAGAAAAATCTGTCGCCTTTCTTGAAAAAGCGTTCAAACTAAACAAAAATGTAGCTGAAGACATTCACTTCTACCTCGGCTGCGGCTATCATCTCACCATGCAGTTCACCAAAGCAATAAAAGAATACCAGTCCGCCAAGACGGCACTGAAAGGAGCCGACAAGGAAAAATCAGATGACATCGATAAACGAATGATGGAATGTAAGAACGGGATCGAGCTGGTAAAAAAACCGGTGAAAGTCACCATCGATAATATCGGCGCTTCCGTCAATTCCCCTTTTCCCGATTACGCACCCGTTACTTCAGCCGATGAAGCAACGATGATGTTCACTTCCCGCAGGGAGAACACCACTGGCGGCGGTGTTGACCCGTTCGACCAGCAGTATTTTGAAGACATTTATATTTCCACCAATACCGGCAACGGATGGAGCGAAGCAACAAACATGGGAGCACCGGTAAATACGTCCAACCGCCACGACGCCACGGTGGCCGTTTCTGCCGACGGGCAAAAACTTTTCATCTATCTTGATGACATGCATGATGGCAGCGGAAACATTTATGAATGCGACCTGAAAGGAACGGAATGGGATAAACCGGTGAAACTCGGCGAAACCATCAACTCAAAAGCGCATGAATCATCCGCTTCACTCAGCGCAGACGGCAGCACACTTTATTTCACCAGTAACCGTGAGGGAGGATTCGGCAAGCATGATATTTACAAAAGCAAATGGGATGCAAAAAAGAATTCATGGGGAGTTGCCGAAAACCTGGGTAAAGACGTAAATACGCCCTATGAAGAACACAGCGTCTTCATTCATCCTGACGGAAAAACACTTTTCTTCAGCTCGGAAGGAAATAAATCCATGGGCGGGTTTGATATTTTCAAAACAGTATACGATACTAAAAAAAATAAATGGTCGAAGCCCGAGAACCTGGGCTATCCGATCAATTCCACCGACGACGATATCAACTTTGTTATTTCAGCCAGCGGAAAGCACGCCTACTTTTCTTCTTACAAAACAAATGGCATTGGAGAAAAAGATATTTACGTCATTACGTATCCCGATTCAGTAAAATCTGCCGTTGCCTGCGTTCTGAAAGGAACTATTACCGATGCGCTGACAAAACAACCGCTTGAAGCCGATGTTGAACTTATAGACAATACGCTGAATCAAACCATTGCCTCTTTTAAATCCAACAGCGCCACCGGAAAATATTTAGTGACTCTTCCCGGAGGAAAGAACTACGGCATTGCGGTGAAGAAGGACGGCTATCTTTTTCACTCCGAGAATTTTGACATACCGGAAACTTTCAAATACCAGGAATACGTGAAAGACGTAGAACTGAAAAGCATTGCGGTGGGAAGCAAGATCGTTCTGAATAATATTTTCTATGATTTCGACAAGGCAACGCTGCGCCCCGAATCCACTTCCGAACTGGAGCGGCTTATGTCCATGCTGAAAGACATGCCAACGATGAAAATTGAAATTGCCGGCCATACCGACGGAAAAGGCGCCGATGATTACAACCTGAAACTTTCCCAGAGCCGCGCCCAATCAGTAGTGGATTATCTTTCAACGCACGGAATAGACAAAACCCGTCTCAGCGCAAAAGGATACGGAAAAACCAAACCCATCGCCTCCAACGATACGGATGAAGGAAGGCAGTTGAACCGGAGAACAGAGTTTGAGATACTCAGCAAATAAACAGGGGGCCATTATCCTCTTTTATTAAAATCTCCTTTCCCCTCGCTTTTTAATTGGCGGTAGTTGGAGCGTAGCCGGACAAACCAGAATATCCTTTCTTCTTCGTAGAAATCCTTTATCTCCGTCTTGTATTGCCTGAAGTGGTTATAAAAACTGAAAAAATAAGAAGCATATTGATTCCCGTTACTTTCTTTTATACTATGATAAAAAGGCAGCAAACTTTTTTCCCTTCTCCCTTTCTCTTTTATGTTTGCATAGACAAGGTACAGGAACCTGCTTTCGAAATCCCCGTTTGAATACCGTTTGGAATAAAAGACCCTCCACAGTAAACTGTTCGAAACAGAAATTCCCTTGACAGTTTCATGCTTGTACAGGAACCAGGATAAAATGAAAGAAGAAGAAGTCCTGCTTTTATATGAATAGAATAAAGGCTGAATAGAGAACATTTTAGAAGTATCTGTCCTTAATGCCCAAACGAACGGAGCGAACCTGAATGAATTATGGTTCTCATATTTCAGGTGTTCGCACAGCGGCCACAAAAAGGAAGTTCGGGAATAACCCGGCTTGGAAGTTTCCCTGTAAAGAAATAATAAAGCGGAAATACTTTTTTCTTCCTTGACTTTACGATAATTAAATAAGGGAAATAAAAATATATTTGTTCTTTCAGGCGAATGAAAGTTGCCAAAAAGCGGAGTGATCATCAAATAATGCTTGTCCTGTTTCACTGAATGTCCCGCCGACATCAATGGGAAGAAAGTGAATGTATGATAGTTCTGGTCTTTAAAACTATATACAATGGGAAAAAGAAGAGCGTTCGCCGCTTTCCTGCTTTTCATCGAGAAGAACAACGGAAAAATATAGGTCGTGCTTACCGTATCATTTACATGATAGAACTTATGGTTAAAATAAAGAGGGAACAGAATGTTCCGGGAATCCTGTTTTGTCTCCGTATGCCAGAATAAGGGCGTAAGCGCAAGGTAACGTTTCGTGAGATCAGACGACTGGCCGAAAGAATACAAAGGAAAGATCGTCAATGATCGCAGGTGCTGGTCTTTGTAGCTGAATACAAATGGAAAAAGCACATCTGAATTTCTGTTCTTGCTCCGTGTTGACCATAACAACGGGAATATAACAACCTTATTAATGGTATCGTTCGCTAAAAACTCTTTCCGGTTCCAGAGAATGGGAAAAAGAAAATTATACTCACTGGCCGGTGTTTTTCCATGCCAGAAGAAAGGTGTAACCGTCAGATAGGTTTCATGCGCATAAAAGCTCTTGCTGTACGAGAACAGCGGGAAAAGCGTCAGCGACCGTTTATAGGGATCTTTATAACTGAATACAAAAGGGAAAAGCACATCGGAGTTCTTCTCCTTGCTCCGGGTTGACCATAGGATCGGAAAAAGGACGATCCGGTTCACCGTATCCCCTTTCAGGAATTCTTTTTTGTTCCAGAAAAAAGGAAACAAAAAATTAATCTCATCCTGCTTTGTTCTCACATGCCAGAAAAAAGGAGTGATGGCCAGGTGGGCATGACTGGAGTCAGCCATCTTTCCATAGGAGAACACAGGGAATAAGGTCAACGCCTTCTTGTATTGATCCCGAGAACTGAACCAGAACGGAAAGAGCACCTCGCTGGTCCGATCTTTTGTTTTGGAATACCAGAAAAAAGGAAAAACCACCGTCCGGTTGGTTGTATCGTTGTATAAATATTCTTTACGGTTCCAGATAAAAGGAAATAAAATATTCAGGACGCTATACTTGCTTTCCATATGCCAGAAAAAAGGGGTAACGCCAATATGACTGTTGCCGGAATCATATCTTTTCCCATAGGAAAATAATGGGAACACGGTGAGCGAGTGCTTGTATTTGTTCTTATAACTGAAAAGGACCGGGAAAAGAACCGTGTTGTTCTTTTCATTGCTCCGGAGGGTCCAGAGAACAGGGAATAAAATATTCCGATTCAAGGTGTCGTGCTCCTTGTATCGGCTGAAATTCAAAAATACCGGAATGAATAAATTGCTTTTCCCTTTTTGATTTTGAAAATGCCAGAAGAAAGGAGTGATCCCAAAATGACTTTGGTTCAATTTCGCTTTTTTGCCATACGAGAAAAAAGGAAAAACGGTGACCGACCGGCTGATCAGAGTCTTATAGCTGAACACAAAAGGAAACAGAACCGTATGACTTCTGTAATAACTTTTCTTTAACCAAAGCAGCGGGAACAAAACGGTTTTACTGATCGTATCATCCTTCCTGTACTCCTTTTGCTTCCAGAGAAGCGGGAATAAAAGATCGGTTGTGCCCTCCTTCGTTCTTGTATGCCAGAAAAAAGGAGTGATGCCGAAATAGCTTCTGCTGGAATCAGCCATCCTTCCGGAAGCAAACAAAGGGAAAACAACGAACGACCGTCTATGCTCATCTTTAAAACTATATACTAAGGGGAAAAAAACATCATTATATTTTTTCCTGCTGTGTACCGACCATAATAATGGAAAAAGAACCGTTTTACTTACAGTATCGTCTTTGAAAAACAACTTTTGATTTCCGAACACCGGAAATAAAATGGTTGTCGCGCTTTCCTTTGTACGGAAGTTCCAGAAAAAAGGAGTGACGGCAAGATAGCTTTCGCTGGAATCGGTTCTTCTTCCGGCAGAGAACAACGGAAATATCGTCAGTGACCGTTTGTACGGATATTTAAAACTGTAAACAAACGGAAAAAAAATATCACTGTTCTGATTCCTGCTGCGGACTGACTGTAAAAGAGGAAGGATAAATATTTTATTAATGGTATCGTGTTCTGAAAATATCTTTTGGTTCCAGAAAAAAGGAAATAAAACATTGCGCACTTCATTTTTTGATCTGATATGCCATACCAGCGGCGTAATGGCCACATAACTTTTACCGGAATCTTTCATCAGGCCGTAAGAAAACAAAGGAAAAAAAGTTTGAGAGCGCATGTTTTGGTTCTGAAAGCTATAGAACAACGGAAAAAGCACAGTGCTGTTCCTGTCCTTACTCTTAGCTGACCAGTAAACGGGGAACAAGGTATTTTTTCTTACCGTATCGTTTCCATAGTACTTCGCACTGCTCCACCAGAAAGGGAAAACAGAATTGGTCCTTTTCCCAATCGTTTGATTGGAATGATAAATGAATGCGATATTTACTTTCTTCGTATTGACACCCGTTTTCTTATAGTAAAAAGGAAGAACAAATTGGGTCGTATCCTTTTTATTTGCAAAATACCAATAGACAGGAAAAACCACTAAATGCGTTTTATTTTCCTCTACATTCCTCTTGTACCAGAGAAAAAAGAAAATATTGTTTTCCAGGAAAAGCCCGTTGGAAGACCGGGTAACATCCAGCAGGGAAATGCCGGGAGCCAGCTCCATAAATTTAACCGACCTCCGTTTACTGCCGGATTCCGTTTTCTGCTGAAACCTAAAAACCGAAGGATAATAAAATGACAAAAAGCGTTTATCCATTTCTTTTGAACTGCTGTCACTTATATA
>JAHEYJ010000171.1 GCA_023251675.1 Bacteroidota bacterium | reverse complement strand
ATTCTGCAGGGAACGGGGAAATAATTACGGTTTCAGCACACCGTTATCGTACGCTTTTTCTTCAACAACTTTTCCGTCTTTATCAAAGGCCGTTTGTTTGCCATTAAGTTTGCCATTGGTATATAAATATTTTGCCATTAATTTTCCATCGTCATAATATTTGTTCCAGATGCCATCTCGTTGTCCCTTTATATATTTTCCTTCAAAATCCATCTTTCCGTCCGGATGATAATGCTTCCAATCCCCTTCTTCAATATTGTGCAAATAAGCTCCGCTTTGTTTTAATTTACCGTCAGGGAAATTAATAATCCATATGCCGTCAAATTCTCCTTCTTTATAATTTCCGGAAGTGTAGATTGTTCCGTCAGGGTACCATGAGGTCCAATGCCCTGTACGTTGATTGTGAAGATAATTTCCTTTCTCAAGTAAGGGGACGTCACGAATAAAGGGTGAGGCGACTGTAACTGAAACTTTCTTTAAAAATGATTTGGAATAATATTGCTCATAATCGCCTTCAAGAGAATCATTGATATAAGTACCTTTCATCATAACCGAGCCATCAGGATAATACCCGGTAAAAAGTCCGTTGAGTTTCCCTTGTTTATAAAAGAGCTTTTTTTGAATGCCATTGATCGTATCGCCATAATAGATCATGCATTCTCCTTCAAAAACATCATTTGAAAAATAACTTTTTTCTTTTCTTGACCCGTTTTCATAAAACTCTTCACACATTCCGTTCTTCTTTCCGCGACTATAATTGCGTATATATTGTTTGTTCCCATTGTCGTAGTAGCCAAGACTTTCTCCATTTAATGTATCATTCGAATAATTAGAGATTTCCTGTAGTTTGCCATTGGGGAAATATATTTGAATTTTTCCATTCAATAAATCATTTTGAAAAAGAAGTTCTTGATATAAATTCCCGTCATTATCGTATAATTTAGATTCGCCCTGCCTCAGCCCATTCTGATAATTTGCAACTTGTTTGAGTTTTCCGTTCTCAAAAAAGATATTCCATTCGCCTGTTAATTTTCCATTCAGATAGTTGCCTTTTTGCCAGGTCTTGCCGTTTTTAAAAAAAATCTGGTACTGGCCCTCTTTAATTTTTACGCCTGAAACAGATTTTACCTGATAGATTTCCTTTTTTATTTTTTTTTCTTTATCGTAAAATGTGTGATCTTCACTCTGAGAAAACGCGAAAAGCTCCATTGAGAATAATAAAAAAGAAAATAAAAAAAATCGTAAGAAGCTATTGGAAGCCATGATGATTCGCAGGTTATTTCACCTCAATATTCATTTGCACGGCTTCGAGTGTGGTGTTATTGCCGTAATCGAGAATCGCCGCAAGTGAATATTTCCCGGAAGGTACATTTGCCGGCATGAGCAGTTTTACATATCGGATATTTCCGGGGAATACAGAAATGCGTTCCGGCTTTACATTAATTTCTTTTGCTGTTTGAAGATTGGAAAGGATCAGGTAAACTTTTGCATCAATAAGTTTCTCTCCGGTGTTTGCGATTTTGACGGAGAACGAACGAGTAGTATCTTTTGGCTGGGTTGTTTCAGTAAGATTGCTTATTGCTGCTTTATAGTTTATGTTAGATGAAGGTGATTGAACTACGCGGATAACTATCCGGGGTTTTACTTTTATACCCGCTTTCATGTTCTTGTCTGCGGTCATAGAAGTTTGCTCATCAACAGCAGAAACGTTTATTACCGCCCATCTGCTTTCTGCTTTTCCAGGAGGAACCTGCATGACTACTTTAATCTCTTTACTTTCATTGGGATTAAGGTCAAAAAAGGAAGGATTTATCGTTAGCCAGTCTTTGCAGGAATTTGATACTTTCATTTTATCCGTCACCCTTAATTTATTTCCTAAACTATCCATCACAAGATCGGCAACAACAAGGGCAAACTGCTGTTTTTGATTGGCGTAATTCCGTACACTAACGGTTTTAGTTTGATTTTGACCAGGTTCACAATTATAATTCAACCGTACGGGCGCTACTTCAAAATCCTGCCCCGAGGAAATAGTTTGAAACATTATGGATATTACTAAGAAAGCTAAAAATTTGGATAAAAAGATAGATTGTTTAAACATAAAAGGTTGTGCTTACTATATATTATTTACAAAGATAAATAAATTAATCTTTGGTGAAACTTTTGGCTTTTTTAAGCGTAACAGAGACCATAATCTCTTAGTTTTTATGTGTTTAATAGTGTTATCAGATACTTCTTAAGAAAAATATTTTTATTTTTCAAGTATTTAGTAAGTATTATTTTAGTAATTTCGTTTAACAAGTCAATATCATCAAACAATCTCTAATTCAAACATTTATGAAAAAATCAATTTACAGTAGTTTAGTAGCGTTGATCATTACATCAGCAGCTATTGCACAGCCTGTTTCTGATAGAGCTGTTATTCCGGTAGCAATTACGCTTAACCAGATTCTTCGTATTCATGTGATCAATGGCGGAAACATTGAATTTGTGTTTAATACACTTGATGAATACAAACTTGGTATTCCAAACTCTGCTTTTTATGATACGGACGTTACCATTGCAGCTTCAGGTAACTGGGCTGTGGATTTTGGTGCAGAAGAAGCAACTATGGAAGGAACCGATAACCCTGCTGCCAATACATTGAATATTAATAATGTCGGATTTACAGTTGGGTGGACAGGTACAAATACATTTGGTGCAGGACCAGTACCCTCTGCAAATGAAGTTTGCACAGGAATTCCTTACACAAACAGTAACGCTACCAATAATGGTTTAGCTCTTTGGGCGGGCGCTGCAACCACCCTCTTAACCTGGGGTACTACAGCGGCAACCACCAATGGAGGAGATATTACTGAAAATGCGTTTACAATCAATTGGGTTGCCGGCACACAAACTGCCGGTGGTACCACTACTATGAATGCTACCAGCTTGTTAGTGCAAAGCCCTGCACCTGACCGCTATGTAGTTAATGTTTTACTTGAGTTAAGAGATCTTTAAAAAAGTTTTCTGGTTAAAAAACCCCGATATATTTCTCAGAATTTATCGGGGTTTTTTGTATTTGGTTTTGTATTTTTTTTGAAATTATTTTAAAAATCTTTTAGCACTATGTTGGCAAGGGTATTAGTAATTTTTTTCTGGATAGCTTCTTTAACGAATTCTTTTTCTCAGGCCGGGTCTGTGCGGGTACAGGTTTTAAATGGAGGAAATCTGGATTTTATTTTTAATTCGATAAGCAAGTATAAAACCGGAATTACTTATACGAACTATACCAGGATCGGCATTACGGTGAACGATAATGGAAACGCTGCTTATGTTCGATGGGAATTAACGGCCTGGTTTGAAGATGCGGATGGAGATAATAATATTACCGGTACTAACACGCTCCATAAGCTGCCCTTCTCAACAGTAGAAGCAAGTACTTCGATTGTTGGAGGGTGCGGCCAGTGTAAGGAATTTTTTCCGGGACCTCCTAATATGGTTCTGACAAACGCACCGCAAGTTCTAATAGATGGTAATGCTTTAGGAGGGGCTGATGACGTGCCTCCTAACTATGTGTATACGACTGACCAGATTGACATTTCTTACTATTGCGGAACTTCTGTTAGCCTGATGGGAGAGCCAGCCGATTATTATTCAGATGATATTAATTTGGAAATTAATATGTATGATTTTTAATTTATTTGATTTTAGTATTAAGTGAATAAGCATAAGACGAATATTGTTTTCATTATTTTTTTACTATCCTGTTTTTCCGGGTTTACAAGATTGTTTTCTCAATCTATTCCTGATACCACTGCAAAAAAAGATACGCTTATCAATTTACCGGCAGTGCCTTCTGCTTCTGTTGTTCCTTCTTCTACACCTGCATCAGTTCCTGTGCCTGCTCCTTCTTCTGCCATTGCAAAGACAGAAGGCGCCCACAATGTAATATCCATGGAGTTTATAAAGGAAAAAGTCGAACACAGCCCGGATTCTATTTTTTTTAACATTCTGAAAGTAAGCAACAATAATGCGAAACCGGTTCAGGGGGTTGTCAGAATTTCTGTTCCTGTTGGATGGAAAGTGATCTCTGATGTAGAAACAATGGTAAATATTACCCCGGGTAATACTACCCTTATACCCATTCGTGTATCGCTCGCGAGAAATGCCGTTGGAGGCGTATCCTATTTGGTGAATGCTACATTGTATTCAAACCGAACTCTTTTCCCGGACAAAAATCAATCCTCTGTCAGTAAGGCCTGTTACATTACAATCCCAAAAAAGGTTAAATGGGATATAATCCCTGAATACAGGCTGGTGTATTTTGACAGGTATACACAATCAGCTCCATTTAAATTAAATCTGACCAATAAAGGAAATGGGAGCCAGGTTGTCAAATTAGAATTCGATATAGGGAGTTCTTTGGATTTCCCCGGTGCCTTGGGAAGAAAATATTTTACAACAATTGAATTAAAGCCGCACAGTGATACGGTCATGTCTTTTTTTGTAAGATACATTTCGCCGGATGAATCAAGTTTGTGGAACAGGGATTTTAACAAACTTTCAATAAAAGTTTTTGCGGTCTCCGATTCGATCACAAAAAAGACATCCGTAAACTTTAAATATTTAGAAAGCAGTTTTAATAATAATTTATACGATAATCAAACCCCGCTTACTATAGAACTGCAATTACAAAATCTTCTATCGGATGTAAGCCCAAGAGTGCTTTTTGGGGCATGGGGTTTTATTTGGTTAAAAAATAATAACACTATCGATTATAATGTTCGGATTCCCGGTATATCCTTTTCACGAAATAATAATATGAAAGATTTCGGTGCATATACCTGGCAGCGCAGCAGAATAATGGTACAATACAAAGCCGATAGATGGGAAGTGCAGGCCGGTGATATTACCGGCAATGGAGGAATCGGGCTTCTCACCGCCTTTGGCAGGGGAGTAAGCGGCAGTTATGAAATAAATGAAAAAAATAAAATAGGCGGTGCCGTTGCGGCAACTTTAGTGAATCCTATATATTCCGGTAATTTGCATTACCAAACGACTTCTTTGCCAAGGGGAATTGCGATGGGTACTTCCCTTACCTATATTTCTGACAATTATAACAAGCTTAATATTTTTGGCGCAGATGTCAATGCCTTTGTGCCTTTATTTCCAGGGAATAGCATCTATGCTATTTTAGGAGTAACGCAAACACAGCATAATTACAATAACCAGACTTTTATTGACGGGGCAGGCAATTTCATAACAACCGTTGATCCCAACACTTCTTTCCTGGGAGTGGGAGCAAGAGTAGGGTATGTGCTTGACCGTAAAAAAATAAAAGGAACATTAACAGGTTCTTATTCTTCGCCTCATTTTTCACAATTTTTTGGTTCCCGGTTGATGCTGAATGGTTCCACTACTTATTTTATCAATAAGAAGTTTTATTTGATTGGCAATTCCAATTTAACCTTTCAGGATCCAAGAGTATATAACCGGGGCGTTTTGATACCAGAAAACACTTATTTGTCCGGCAGGCATGGAATTGAACTGGCTGATCGTGTGAATTCCCGGCTTACACTTTTTGCAGGACCTCTTTTAGAACATATTTCTGTAAAACAATTAAAGATCCTGCCAAATGGTGACAGCGTTTTCACCCGTTTTAAAACCATCTCTCCAAAAATTTCTTTAAGAGTAAATTATAAGACGGGCGTTTCAGGATATGTGGGCCCCTATGCATTACTAGGGTACACTTATATTGTTGATGCGCAAGATTCTACAATTGGTATTCCAGCGCCCACATCCAAAACTGTATTTTATAATGCAAAATTCGGATTGAATGTTATTCAAAATAACTGGGGAGTAAACGTCTTTTACTATTACGGCCCGCATGATCTATCCACCCAGGGAGATTATTATTATTTCGGAAGCTACAGTAAATCCATCCGTATCATGCCCTATTTTCAGAAGTATTATTATAACAAGCTTTTATTGGTCAGTTCTTATAACAGTTACTACTATGAGGTACACAGCAATGCGGAACGAATTGCGCTCAATGCGCGATTGCATTTTAATTTTAAAAAGGGCTGGTCACTTTTTATCGACAATAACCTTTACATGTATAGCAAGGTTGGAACGGAAGGAAATAAAATTTTTAGCAGGGCATACTACCTCAGTGTCGGATTCAGGAAATCATTTGACATACCGCAGCCACGGGTCAAGTATTATGATCTGAAAGTGGTTTGTTTTAAAGACATGAATGGAAACGGGAAGCAGGATGAGAATGAACAAGGGATAACCGATATTATTATTTCAATTGACCGAAATGCACAAACCGATTCTGTTACCGGAAAATCGGTAATCTATCCCGGCCATTTCATGCCTTCAGAAATGATTACTGATAATTTCGGGCAGGTGGATTACTATCATATTCCGGAAGGAGAGTTCAATGTAAAAATATTCCCTTTGATGAATTTAGTTGATCTGTATAATATTAACGGGCAGAAACAAAAAGTGGTGGTTACAAGAGATACAACCTTTTATGTTCCATTTGCTCAATCCTACCGCGTCAGTGGAAATATAATTCTGAATCGGGATAAGTTCTCTTCTGCCGGTTCCGTTTCTACCGCTAACATTCGTATTACGGCTACGGATTCTCTTGGAAATAGTTTTGCAACCCTTTCCACTTCTGACG
>JAHEYJ010000247.1 GCA_023251675.1 Bacteroidota bacterium | reverse complement strand
TACTGGACGGGCAGGGCGTCTGATGCCGGAACCAGCCCGGAGACCTTTACCGTAACCACAACGACACCCCAATCACTTCCTGTCAATCAGAATTACACCGTTACCAGTGGCAATTTAATCCAGTACACAGATTATACAGTTGCTGTTACAAGAGTTGGAAGTAATAATAGTTATGGTGTTCGATATACCTATACTTCTGCAGGAGCGGGACCTCAGGTCCTTTTTGAATTTTTATTTGCCGGTCCTCCTTACGTGCGATATTCAACGAATGGCGGCAGTACCTGGGCCAATCCAGCGAATCAGGTGGCGACTGTACCCGGTACGAATCTCAGGAGAGTTGATTTTGATCCTGTAACGGTATATGCTCCTGCCGGCGGAATTGTTTTAACTGTAAACTCTTTGGTAAGAGATTCCAGGGGAAATCAAAGTTCAAGCAGCTATCAAAATTCAGCTGCTGCAAGAGGCAATGTTTCAGGTACTGCTATTGTACAGGTTGCGGTTAATAAAACGCTCAACAAACGTACGATCTCTTTAAAAGGACCGGGCCAGGCCAATTATACCCAGTTTGTAGCAAATCCCGGAAACATTTATTATCCGGATGGTGTTTATGGAAATATGTATTCAGGATATATTGAAGTAACCTCCTATGTAAAAGCAAATGGAATTGGCGATTACACGGTTGCCGATATTGCATTGATAGAAGGAAATGGAAATGCTACCGGTTATTATGGCGGATGGGGAATGATCGTAGTGTATGAGAATTCGAAAATGAAGTGGCGCGATGTAACCGTTTTTGATGGACATGCTTATGTTATAGGCGGCACTGCACAGTTTGAACTTCCGGTTTCCGGTTTTCACACAGCACAGGCAGGTGCTGTAAATATGAAATTAGGAATGATGGCAGGAGAAGGGGATGTGGGAATTTCAGGAGACTATTTCAAGATCCGTAATTACCAGGACAATGCATGGATCGATCTGAGCCATGCAGGGAATTCAACCACCAATTTCTTTAACGGTTCAGTGAATACTGGTGGGAACGTTCGTAATCCGAATCTGCAGAATAACACAGGAGTTGATATTGCCATGTTCAATATTCCCAATGCAGGCAATTCGGTGGTTACGAATAATCAGACATCGACAAAGTTTCAATATGGATCCACCCAGGATACCTATATTATTTTTTGCATCGCCATGGCTGTGGATGCTTACGTTCCGGATGTGGAAGCGCTGATCTCAACAGAAACCATTAACGGGTTTCCGGTTGGAAGTGGAACATATACCGTTCAACCGGGCCAGGACCTTGAATATAAACTTCAAATAAAAAATCATGGAACGGAAGCAGTGAACAATACCAAATTCACTATTCCTATTCCTTATACAACTACGTATGTCAGCGGAAGCGGGGCTACTACAATTAATTTTATTCCTGCTCCCGTGCCTAATAATTTTTACTTCGACCCTTTGATGGGATCAACGGGTTCCGTTGTTTGGGATTTTGGAACTCTTCCTATGCCGCCCGTTGGTTTTCCCGATTCGGTTTTAGCTTCAATAACTTTTCACTTAACGGTAACGAATGATTGCAATATTTTAAAAAATCCGGATTGCCCTCCTAATGTGACGCTCAGCGGCGGAGTGATCAGCGGAACGGGAGCGATATCCGGTACTGCTTTCAATAACATGCCTTTTATCCAGGGGTACCAGACATCAGGCGGATGTGCAGGCGAACCGATCACAGATCCGCTTCAGGTAGCAATTGATGCTGCGGATTATTTAGCTGCGAATTGTCAAAACACACCGAATAACCATGCTTTTGCATTTTGTAATTATACGCTGCCGACGATTCCTGTAAGCAGTATTGCTCCGAGTTTCCCTGCGGGATTGCGTTTCTTTAATACGAATAATGTTACACCGACTTCTATAGAATATGACAATAGTAATCCGTTTCCTGCCACACCCGGAACGAGTACTTATTTTGCAATTCCTGTCGGAGTAGATTTATGTTACTACACATTTACAATCTCGGTAAGTGATCTTACTTCGCTTCCAACAGCAAGTGATGTTATTTACTGCCTGAATGATTTTGCTGCACCTCTTACGGCTACTCCCAGTAATCCAGCGTATACGTTAAATTATTATACATCATTGGTATCGGCAACGCCATTTGTTTCTATTACTCCTTCCACTGCGGTTGCAGGAACAACCACTTATTATGTAGCGGAAGTGGCGCCTTTATCGCTTGG
>JAHEYJ010000170.1 GCA_023251675.1 Bacteroidota bacterium | reverse complement strand
CTTATGCTCCGGCTCCAGTTGGCCTTCCTTCGTCTACCCGAGTAATTTTCTCACCAATGCCGGGGGAATTCCCTGCGGAAATTATGATAATGCGTCTGCAATGTACTGGACCTATATTCATGCAAATGTTTCCGGCAATACGGTGATCCAGCGGTAAACACATACTGATTTCAGCTCGGCACTTGCTAATTTTACCACCGTCATCTCCGGGCCCCTGATCGGGCAGCCGGCTTCAACTAAAACCGAAAGTCCTGGTTTCTGTACAAATGATCTTTTAAATGGAGTTGCAGAGAATAGAATAGATAAATCCGTCCGTATATTTCCGAATCCGTTAAAGACAATCTCAAGTGTAACAATTCGCAATTCAAAATTCAATGGCCTTTCTTGTGTGCTGAGAATTTATAATGCATTTGGATCAGAAGTAAAATCTATCGTACTTGAATCGGGTTCAGGAGAACTTGAACGGGGAAATTTATCTGGAGGAATGTATTTCTATAAAGTAGAATCTGCAAAAGAGCTGATCGGTGTAGGAAAGCTGATTATCGATTAGCGAGCATTTTTAATACTGTATAAGCAGAATCTTCACCTTTGTTTCCATGTTTCCCCCCAGCGCGTTCTTTCGCCTGTTCTGTCGTGCTGGTGGTTAACACGCCAAATGCTACCGGAATGTTTGCTTTTAACGCAACGTTCATTATTCCGTTTGATACAGCGTTGCATATAAAATCGTAATGATCGGTTTCTCCTTTTATCACACAGCCGAGACAAATAACCGCTTTTGTTCTATCGGATAGAAGCTGAGCGCCCAGTGGCAGTTCAAAACTGCCGGGTACATTTTTTCTGATAATATTTTCTTTTTTGATCTTATTTTCAAGAAGGACTTTTTCTGCTCCCTGGTACAAAGCTTCAGTAATTTCCGGATGCCATTCGGAAACAATGATGCCAATCTTTATTGCATCAGGAAATACGAGATCGACCTTAAATTCAGAAGGTGATCTTTTTGAGGAAGAAGACATTTTTGAAGATTAACTTATTCGATTCCGCCTTTCATCTTTGCGCGGGAGATGTATTTCTCCACATCACGCCCTTCGCGGGCTTCGGGAAAATCTGTTTTCAGTTGTTCATAGATCTTAACAGCGTCAGTATATTTCGCCATCGACTCATATAGTGTAGCCGCTTTCATCAGGTAGACAGGGGTGGTGAAATTATTTTTGTTGGATTCAGCCGCTTTCAGGTAATGTTCAATTGCCTCATCCTGTTTCCCGAGTTCGGAAAGTGCATCGCCTTGCGCGCCGATAGAGATCGGAGCCAGCATCAGATCGTCTCCATCATATTCTTTCAGTTCACTGATGGCGTCATCGTATTTGCCGGTATGTAGATAGCTAAGCCCCAGGTACAGATGAGCAAGATTGCCCGATGAGGTCAAATTGTATTTGTCAGCAATATCTTTAAAGCCGAGAAACTGGCCGTCGCCGTTAATGGCTTTATTCAGAGAATCTTTTTCGAAATAACGCTCGGCCATAAACATTTGTCCTTGCGCTTCTTCTTCAAGCGGGGCAAGATAGAGTTTTGTCCATGCGAAATACCCTCCGACCAGCAGAACAACGGCACCGGCAATGATGGACAGGCTTTTTTTATTTTCTTCAATGTAGCGCTCCGCTTTGCTGATGGTTTGCTGCACATCAACTACGGGTTGGTCTTTTTCTTCAGCCATGTTTTTCAATTTGTGAAAGCAGGATTTTGTATCCGGCATTCTAAAGGATGGCAAAGTTAAAATTATTTTAATAGTTCGAATATCGAATCTGAACGAATATACGAATCAATAAAGGTAAAATTCCGGCTGTTATTCGTTTATTCGTTTCTATTCGTGATTCGTACAGTTAATCTTTTGTAATTTCGGCGGATGGACCGGTTATTTCTGCATAAACTTTCTCTTGTCAGTTTCAAGAACTATGCGCATGCAAATGTGGCCTTCTCTGAGCGATTCAACTGTATAACGGGTAATAACGGAGAAGGTAAGACCAACCTGTTAGATGCTATACATTATCTCTCCTTTACTAAAAGTTATTTCAACCCGATCGATTCCCAGAATATTTTTCATGATGCGCCGATGTTTGTGATCCAGGGTGATTTTAAGCTTGGAGAAAAAGAAGAAGAAGTGTATTGCGGCCAGAAGAAAGGAGAGCGGAAGCAGTTCAAGCTGAATAAAAAAGAAGTGGTGCGCTTTGCGGATCATATCGGAATGTTTCCTGTAGTTATGACTTCCCCCTCCGATATAGAACTGATCCTGGAAGGAAGTGAAGTGAGGAGGAAATTTTCTGACAGCATCATCTCCCAATACGATCGCCCGTACTTAGAAGATATAATTGCATATACTAAAGTCCTCCTGCAGCGAAACGCCCAGTTAAAACAGTTCTCAAAATCCGGCAAGTTTGACAGTGAAGCATTGAAAATATGGGATGTTCAGCTGATCGAATACGGGAGCAGGATGTTCAATAAAAGAAAATTATTTTCTGAAGAGTTCGAACCGATCTTTCAGAAATATTATGAACTGATCTCCGGAGGAAAGGAAAAGGTTGAAATTGCTTATCAATCCCAGTTAAGCAAAGGCGACTTTGAGGCGTTGCTGAACGAAGCACAGGATAAAGACCGGGTAATGGAATACACGACGGTGGGTGTACATAAAGACGATTGGGAATTCAGGATGGGTGGATATGCCGTAAAGAAATTTGCCTCGCAGGGCCAGCAGAAATCCTATTTGCTGGCGGTAAAGCTGGCTCAGTTTGAATTTGTGAAAACGCATAAGCAGGTAATTCCCATCCTTATGCTGGATGACATCCACGACAAACTGGATGAACACAGGGTGAAAAGGCTGATTGAATTGGTCAGCAGCACCGAGTTCGGGCAAGTATTCATTACCGATACAAACAAAGACAGGATTCAAAAACTTTTTAAAGGTGTTGAAGCGGAGATGAAGATTTTTAAAGTGAAGGACGGGAATATTGCTGAGTTGTAGTGATTTAAATATTCGAATGGCATGCTAATGCAACGAATGAACCGCCCTGCTAATCAAATCTATATTCTTTCTTCTTTCGCCTTATTAGTATCATTAGCACAATTCGTATATTAGCATCAAATATGTCATCCAACGAGCAATCCATAAAAAACGCCATCGGCTCCTATCTGAGATCCAACCGGCTTTCAGGAAAACTTGCTGAGAAAAAGGTCATTGACAGCTGGCCAAAGCTGATGGGCAAGATGATCGAGAATCATACGAAGCAGATCTCTATTGCCAGTAAAAAACTTTATGTACAGTTGGATTCCGCGCCGCTCCGGCAGGAACTCTTTTATTCCCGTGAGAAGATCATCAAAATGCTGAATGATGCGGCGGGGGAGAAGGTGATTGAAGAGATCGTTTTCAGATAACCAGCTGCTTGTGCCAGCTTTTTTCGGCAGGAACTTCCCAATTCTTTTCAAACTCTGCTACCGTATGAACCGTATTGTTAAATACAATCGTATGTTGATTTATTTCTCCCTTTTTGATAAGCATTTCAAATTCAGGTAAGCTGCATGAAAAGATTTGTTCCCCTTTTTTATAAGCAACGAGCATCCTATTAAGCAGAGACACATTCAGTTCCTGTTCCAGTTCTTTCATGAACCGGACGGACGCATCAATGCTTCCCCCGCAGATTCGTTCCTCACCTTCATCCGTCGCAATTACGATGAATCGTTTGTGAAGGACATTAATTCTTCCTTTTACAGGTTTCTCATGCGTTTCCCAGTGTGCGAGAAAAACGTGTTTAAGTTCGTCAATGGTTTTCAACTGACCCGTCGTAAATTCTTTGTCGGATTGGTAGATCCAGACCCGGGAATTGGGGTGTATGTCTTTGAATTTATTCATAAGGAGGTAAAGTTACTATTAAATAAATATTTATTGCCCTAATGGTATAATAATTGCCATTAATGTGCGACATTCACTCTTAACAACCACTAAATAATAACAACATGAAAAAAAGTCTTTTAACCGCAGCATTCGCTTTACTGGCTTTACCTGCACTGATGCTGGCTCAGGACAAGAAACCAACTGAAAGCACTCAGCCCTCACCGAAAGTCGTGGGCCCGGTAAAAACAGCTCCTGTAAAAGAAACTGCTCCTGAAGTAAAAGGAGATGTGAAGCCGACACCGAAGACAGCCAGTAGTGAGAATGCTAATGTAACGCCTCCTCCAAGAACTTCCGGGCCTGGTATTACTACAGCGCCGCCTAAACCTTTGCCAGGAACGACGACGACCGCACCTCCAAAACCTATTTCTCCTAAAGGGCCGGTCATTCAAGAAAAAATTAATAAGAAAGGAAAAGGTGAACATGCTGGAGGTGATAAACATGCCGGTGGTGAAAAGCATGGAGGTGGCGAAAAGCACGGAAACGATAAAGACAAGAAAGACAAAGACTAAAAAGACGAAAAGATTTTAAAGGCATCCGTCCCCGGGTGCCTTTTTTTTAATATTCCCAGGCAATCAGCGATTTAACTTCATTCAGGGAAAGAGGTTGAACTTTTTCCATCGCTGACGATTCGTATCTTCTTCGGAGAAAATTCAAAGCGGGTGCTATCCATGCTTTACTTTCCTGATCTGTCGCCTCAATCAATAATGAAACCTGGAATAAGGAAGTGAGTTTCTCGAAAAACAGTTGGGCAGTGGCCTCCATTTCATCCTGGGAAAGTTTTTTTAATGTTGAGGAGTAATTTTCAAGAATGGCTAATTCTTTTTTCATCCAGCTTCCGAATTCGGGACTTTTGCCAGCGCTGTTCTTTATTTCTTCGCAAAGAATCTCAAAACCTTTTGATTTGAACATCGCCCGCAGCATATCCAGGATAATAATATTGCCGGAACCTTCCCAGATGGGAAGCACCATGATGTCGCGCATTAGTTTTGGCATGACTGTATCTTCAATGTAACCGAGTCCGCCCATGAGTTCCATGCTTTCCCGTGTAATGTAAACTCCGGTTTCTGCTGACCATTTTTTGGTCATGGGATTGATGAAGCGGAAGAGCTGTTTTTCTCTTTCATTTCCTGCATCGGCTGAATCCAATGCTTTGATGGTGCGCCACACGAGATAAAAATTTGCAATGTGAAGAGAGCCAAGCTCAGAAAGTTTGGTTCGTACCAATGCGTGGTCAATCGCAAGCTTGCCGAATGTTTTTCTGTGGCAAACGAACTGGTACGCTTCGATCAATGCCCTGCGGGAAGCGGATAAAGCCGCGATGGAATTGTACAGCCGCGAGAGATTGATCATTTCCGTCATCACTTTAAATCCTTCAAACTCTTTGCCAACAAGTTTGCCGATGGTATCCGTCAGCATGCACTCTGCACTTGCCATGGAGCGAACGCCCAGTTTGTCTTTCAGCCGGATGATGTCTATCGGGTTTCTTTTTCCGTCCTGAAAATATTTTTCGATCAGAAAAATGGAAAGGCCTTTTGTTCCTTGCGTGTCCTCATCCGTGCGGGCAAGCGCGAAGATGATATCGGCATTCGCATTGCTGCAAAACCATTTTTCTCCGTTGAGGCAGTAGGTATTATTTTCCTTGTTTGATGCGTTTGCAATATTCGCTCCTACATCCGAGCCGCCTCTTTTTTCTGTGAGGAACATGGCTCCTGAAAAAAAATCATCGGCGTTGTTTGTATAAATGTGAGGGAGTAAATGTTTTTTATCCTTTTCAGCGCAGTACAGGTCAATGAGGCGCGCAACGCCATCGGTCATGCAATGCGGACAATACTGCCCGCATTCGCTCATGGCATATAAATACCCTGCGCTGAAACCGAGGCGATGACGTTCTCCATCGAATTTTTTTCTTAGCTGCGGTTCCCATTTTACGCGGAACATTTCTGAATCCACGGCGATTGTCTGCAGTTCGGTGTAGGCGGGATGAAAATGAATTTCATTGATTGTTTCACCGAGTGAATTTCTCTTGATCAGCTGCGGGAAATTTTTATCGGCAAGGAGGGAAAGTTCATTCATTCTTCCTGCAGCTTCTTTTCCAAGTTTCTCCAGTTTCGGATGCAGGTAGCCAAGTCCTTCTTTTGAAAGCGAATTTTTTAAATGATGCCGGAATATTTTATCGCTGGAATAAAAATTATCGCTCGGCTTAAAATCTTTATCCAGCACAACATTTTTTTCTTCCTGGTATTTTGAGGAGATAAGAGAGTTGATTTTCATGGAAAGGATATTAATTCGATGGAATATTTTGAGCAGCCAGTTCGGCAATATCCATCACTTTCACTTCCTGTTCTTTATTAAAATGTTTAACGCCGTCTGTCAGCATGGTCATGCAGAAAGGACATGCAGTCGCGATTACATTTGGGGAATGTGAAAGCGCTTCTTCCGTCCGTTCAATATTGACATCTTTTTTTCCTTTTTCCGGTTCTTTGAACATTTGTGCGCCTCCGGCTCCACAGCAGAAACCTTTTTCATGTGAACGTTTCATTTCTTCAAGGTTTGCATCCAGGTTTCTGATCAGCGAACGGGGCGCTTCGTAAACATCATTCGCTCTTCCTAAATAGCAGGCATCATGATAAGTAATTTTCTTTCCCGAAAAACTTCCTCCTTTAACTTTTAGTTTTCCGGAATCGATCAGTTGCTGAACAAGTTGTGTGTGATGCGTGACTTCGTATTTTCCTCCCAGCGATGGATATTCATTCTTGAGCGTATTAAAACAATGCGGGCAACCGGTAACGATCTTTTTCACTCCATAG
>JAHEYJ010000169.1 GCA_023251675.1 Bacteroidota bacterium | reverse complement strand
GACAACCGTTCCGCTTGAAGTGCTTACTAAAACTTTTTCAAGCAGTGCTTGGGTGCATAAAAAGTTCAAAATATCTTCATTTCTGACGCCGACTGCAAATATGCATATTTCGTTAAGCATTTCCGATGCGGGCCCCGGTGGAACAGTTGTGGAAGGCGGCTTAGACAAATTCTTTGTTTACGATTCGGCAACGGTAGGCATAAATGAAAATCCGGAAGCAGCTTCAATTCTTATTTACCCAAATCCTTTTTCTGCTTCTGCTTCAATTCAACTGCCAACGATTACTTCTCAATCCATCATGGAGGTGTTTGATATTTACGGCAGAGAAGTAAGAAAACAAAAAATTGATTCTCAGAAACCAAAACTTTTAAGAGGAAATCTTCCGGCCGGGCTGTACTTTTTCAAAGTTTCAAGCGGAGATGAAATCCTTGGTGCTGGGAAGTTCATAATTGAATAAAATCATTGTTTTTTCCATTTAAAGCCCTTTCCGGAAACGGAAGGGGCTTTCGTTTTTTAATAAAATGTTAATAAAATAAGTGAAACCTTTTGAGTAATTAATCGGTTCAACCTCCAACTTCTTTAGTGTGCAATCCTCATTTAAAAATTACCGCTTATTTCTACAATTCTTAGTATATTCGAATTCCTTTAATATTCACGGCATAAAACATTTTTACAAATGAAAAAACTTTACACGATTTCACTCTTCGCTGCATTTCTCATTTCCTTCAATCAAACCCAAGCCTTCGCACAAACCTATTGTACTCCAACTTATAGCAGTTTGTGTTCTTCTAACGATTATATAAATAATTTTTCATTTAATACACTGGCAAATATTGCATCGGGATGTAACGGAAATGCGAATAATTACATTTATTACTCAACAACCTATACAACCTCTGTGCAGAAAGGAAATGTTTACTCCATCAGTATGCAAGCGGGTACTTCCTATAATCAGGGTTTTGGCGTATGGATTGACTTTAATCACAATGGTGATTTCAATGACCCGGGCGAATTTGTTTATGCCTCTCCTGCTGCGGCTACTTACAGCTTTACAGGAACGGTAGGGATTCCGCAAGCTGCTTCTACAGGATCAACAAGAATGAGAGTCAGATGCCGCTATGCCTCTACCGTTGCTGCCGGAGAATCATGCACGAACTTTCCTTACGGGGAAACAGAGGATTACAGTATAAATATCACTGCCGGAAATCCGAATATTCATTTCGCTGTAAATTCCTATTCGACTTGTGTGGGCGTTCCCTTTACTTTTACCAACACGACCAATGATGCGAATGCATATGATTATCATTGGTATTTCGGAGATGGTAATACGTTAAATAATATTCAACCCAATTCTTTCACTCATGTTTATGCATCTGCCGGATTATACACGGCTTATGTTATGGTGTATAATGCTGGGGGGGCTTTATTAGGTGGAGATGCAAAAGCTATAACTGTTCAGCAAGGAACAAACGGTTGGTTCAACATTTCAAAGGATTCTGTTTGTCCTGGTGAGCAGGTGAGTTTTGACCCGAATAACAATCCAGGTTTTGTGAAATGGCATATGAGTGACGGATATACTTCAACCAGCAGTTACATTACGCGTACTTTTCCAACAGTAGGAAATTATACGGTTCATTGCATTTGCAGTACACCTGCCTGTGGGGTAGATTCCATTACGAGAATTTTTAAAGTGAGAAACAACTTTTATCCAAATGCTGTTTTCTCAAAAGACCAGGATTCAGCCTGCCCTAATAAGCTCGTCTATTTTTCTCCGGTTGTGTTAGAAGGCTCTCACTTGTGGAATTTCGGTGATGGAAAAACATCTACTGCAACAAACCCTTCGCATTCTTACTCAATAGCGGCCACTTATACGGTAACGCATACCCTTACTAATGTTTGCGGCAATGCATCGGTGCAAACAATGCCCATGAAAATAGTGACCAACATTTATCCGAATGCAGGTTTTACGAAGAGTGCGGATTCTGCCTGTCATAATAAGGTCATTTCATTCTCTCCGTTTGTGTATGAAGGCAATCATACATGGAATTTTGGTGATGGAAGCCCGGTATCTACTTCGCAATATCCTTCGCATTCTTATTCGGCAACCGGCACTTATTCTGTGACGCATACATTATCTAATCTTTGCGGGAATACTTCTACTGTGACCATTACAATGAAAATTGTAAGCACTATTCTTCCAACAACTGCAGATTTTGGTTTTGGTCCTGATAATGTTTGCCCCGGTGTGCAAGTTGGATTTAACTCGAACAACTATGAAGGTCAATGGTCCTGGAATTTTGGCGACGCAACCAGTTCTACGGGACAAAACCCTTATCATACTTATGCTTCTCCGGGAAGTTATACGGTAACACAGACGATCACCAATCAATGTAACAATACTTTAGCTCAATCTCATACAGTAACCATTAACGGAACAAATCAGCCGGATGATAATTTTAATTTTAGTCCACGACCATCGTGCCCGGGTGATATCATCAATTTTTATGGTAATGAGTACAATGCTAAATCCTATTTCTGGGATTTTGGAGACGGAAACACCTCTGCGATTCAAAGCCCGAGCCACAAATACCTGGGTACAGGGACTTTCGTCGTCACCTACACGGTGAAAAACTACTGCAACATTCAGAAGACCAAAAAAGATACGGCTCATGTGGTAGGGAACATGCACATAAATATTTCCAATAACTTCAATGTGTATCCTGCAAATGCTTGTCCTACCCAGCCGCTTACTTTTGATTTTGGGAATTATGGTTTTTCAAAATATGTGTTCAATTACGGTGACGGCAATAAGGATTCTACGGCGAATGCAAACATCATGCACAGTTATTCTGTGGCCTCCACCTATACAGCAACTGCGAAAGTGTATAACAATTGCGGAAAGGATACTATGTTCTCAAAGGTGGTAACGATCAACAGCTCATCCCCGTTTCCGGTTCAGCCGTTGTATGCAAATCCTTTGAAAGTCTGCCCCGGTGAGACCGTGAATCACAATGCACCCTGGGGATTTCCGACGTATCAATGGAATATGGGAGATGGATCTTCAACATTTACTTCGCAAAATCCAAATGTAAGTTATAGCTATAGCGCTTCCGGAACTTACGTTACTACTGCTATTGTAACCAATTACTGCGGAGCGGATACGATCTTGCGTGATACCATTACGGTTGGCGCCAATCAGTATTTCACTTGCGCAACGTGTTCCTCCGTGTATGTGAACTCGTCAAGCCCGAATTGTCCAAATTCAAATGTGAATTTCAATACCAGCAATGGATTTCCCTGGTATAAATGGAAATTCGGAGATGGTGATTCTTTGATGTCATCAAGCTATAGCGCTACCCATACCTATACGGCGACCGGCACCTATAACTACTCCGTAAGGATCACAAATTTCTGCGGCGTGGATACTATTTTATATGGAACCACAGTCGTTGATAATTCATTGCAGGTTCCAAGCTGGCTGTACTTAAATATCAATCCGAACACGGTTTGTCCGAACCAGCCGGTTCAATTCGAAACCGACAAGAATTATGCTTCGTATGCCTGGACATTTGGAGATGGAAACTCTGCCAATGGAACGGGAAGTGCGGCTCATACGTACACCGGAACCGGAACATTCAATGTAAGTGTGAATGTTGGAAACACATGCGGCAATCACGCAACGCTCCAGGGTACGGTGAATGTGGATGCTACTGCGACTTTCCCTTCCTGGATCAATTTGGGTGGATCGGACCCTGCATGCCCTAACAGCCCGGTAACACTTTCTACTATGGCCGGCTATGCATCTTACTTATGGGATTTCGGAGATGGAAGCACACCGATAACCACATCAACAAGCCAGGTCACACATACTTATACTGCAACAGGTTCGTATTATGCCTCTGTTCTGATCACAAATTCATGCACCAATAGTGTGACCTTGTATAAGAACGTTACGATCAATAGCAGTCAAACGATCAGCTGGCTGGATATCTATGTTCCAAATAATCCTGCATGTCCGGGTGATCCTGTGATCATGAATCCACAATTGGGCGCAGGACCCGGAGGCGGCGGAAATGCGGGTATTACTTTCTCCTGGAACTATGGCGATGGAAGTCCAATTGATACTACCGTTGGATCAGGCACCTCGCATACGTACACCGCAACGGGAGTTTACAATGTTGCTCTCATAGCTACTAATCCCTGCGGCAATTCAAAAACGGCAAGCAAGCTTATTACGATCAATAATTCATCTTCTCCGCAATTAAATCAGTGGAACTTCGGAATTCTACCGGGAGGATATTCGAATTCATCAACCGTTTGTCCTGGGGACCTGCTGGTATTTTATTTTGAAGGAGAAAATTCAGATAACCTTTGGAATTTTGGGGACGGAAACACCGGAGTAGCAACGGATATGTTCATTCGTACGGATGGAGTTACAGTAACTACGATCAAACATGCTTATGTAAATCAGGCTACGTACAATTATTCTCTCACACTTAAAAACAACTGTAATAACACTACGTCCTTGAGTAAATCGGTAATTGTTTCATCCGGGTTACTGGTAAGCGGAGGATTCATTATTTCAGCGCCTTCCAGTTCGCTGGGTTATACCACGTGCGGCCTGGTTAATTTTGTTGCCTATGGAGGAAAAAGTTTTGCATGGGATTTCGGTGACGGAAATACATTGACGACACTTTCGCCAACCGTAAACCATTCTTATTCAAATCCGGGAAGCTATACTGTTAAAGTGGTAATCACAAACGGTTGCAGCAATACGGATACGTATACACAAACGTTAATTGTAAACGGCGGCGGCGGAACTTCATTAAGCGCATCGGTTGTATCTCCTACATGTCATGATGGAACAGACGGAAGTGCTTCAGCCTCTGTCAGCGGAGGAGAACCTCCTTATACCTATGCATGGGCAAATTCAATAGGGCAGCAGGTATCAACCGATATTACGGCAAGTAATTTAACTTCCGGAAACTATGTAGTGACGGTTACAGATAAAAATGGTTGTGCCGGCCTCTCTTCTGTTTCTTTGACTAATCCGGCAGCAATTACTTTCTCGGTATCTACAACCAAAGCAAATTGCGGGGGCACAAACGGAACCGCTTCAGTTGCTTCCATTTCCGGAGGATCTCCGGTGTATCATTATGCATGGTCGAACGGACAGACAACATCTACCGCTACAGGATTATCAATGGGCAGTTATGCACTTACGGTCAGTGATGCTAACGGATGTACTTCTTCTTCGAATGTGAGCATAAGTGAGAACGGATCAACAGTTTCTGTTTCTTCTATTACCAATGTCACCTGTTACGGCGGAGGCAATGGAGCCGTGAATATCGGTGTGACAGGAGGAACGGCACCTTATACCTATGCATGGTCGAACGGTGCGACAACGCAAAACATTAACGCGGTTGCAGCAGGAAATTATTCTGTTGTCGTAACCGATAATGGCGGATGTCATTCAACAAACAACGCAACGGTTTCCGGCCCTGCGGTAATTGCGGTGAATGTTACAGCGCCGGTTTCACCTACTTGCGGAAATCATGATGGAAGCGCGTTAGCAAATGTTTCAGGAGGCACAGCGCCCTATACTTACAACTGGGTTAACGACGGAAATAAAACAACGACAACCGTTACCGGGTTATATGCCGGAACGTATACGGTTGCTGTAACTGACAATAACGGCTGTACAAGTAACGGAGTCATATCCCTCAGCAATGCAAATGCGCCGGTCATTACATATTCAGTTACTCCTATAAGTTGTAACGGACAAACCGACGGAGCCATTGACCTGACCGTTACCGGCGGAACATCTCCCTACTCTTACGGATGGAGCACTAGTTCAAACAGCCAGGATGTAAACGGATTGACCTATGGTTCTTACTTTGTATCCATACTGGACGGAGCCGGCTGCAGCAGCTGGAGAACATTCAATCTTGTAAATCCTGCAGTGCTTTCTGCAGTGATAAGCTCTTCTGCGGCTACTTGTACAAACAATGGAACGGCAACAGCAACGGTTAGCGGCGGAACTTCACCTTATACATACAGTTGGTCGGGCGGAGGAACTACTTCGGCCAAGACAGGGCTATCTGCAGGTGCTTATTCTGTTGCGATCACCGATGCACATGGATGTACAACAACCGGAAGCACCAGCGTGGGATCGAATCCACTGGTTGTAACTCCGTCTGTTGCACATGTGGTTTGTTATAATCAAGGCAACGGAAGTGTTTCTCTTGCAGTGAGCGGCGGAACGGCTTCTTATACCTATGCATGGAGCAACAACGCAACCACGCAGAATATTTCCAACTTGAGTGGTGCGACTTATTCTGTATTGATCACCGATGGTACCGGTTGTACGAATACCCAGACCCTGACCGTCAATGAACCTGCTCTCTTAACAGTATCTGTAACAACGACAAATGTTACTTGTTATAATTTGGGCAACGGTACAGCTACGGCAAATGTCACCGGCGGAAATTCACCCTATCAGTATCTCTGGTCTGCAGCGAGTCAAACTACTCAAACAGCAACCGGGTTGGGTCAGAGCACTTACAATCTGAACATTACTGACAACAAAGGATGCATTACATCATCAATTGCAAATATCACTCAGCCTTCAGCTGCATTGACCACTTCTGTTTCATCAACACCTGCAACGTGCAGCAACAACGATGGAACAGCGAGTGCAACACCAGCGGGAGGAACATCACCCTATACGTATAGCTGGACGGGGGGAAGCACAG
Source organism: Bacteroidota bacterium (assembly GCA_023251675.1). Classification (GTDB taxonomy): domain Bacteria; phylum Bacteroidota; class Bacteroidia; order Palsa-948; family Palsa-948; genus Palsa-948. The sequence continues at coordinate 56 of JAHEYJ010000169.1, read as the reverse complement.
TTCAGTCACCTACGGGACTTGCCCTGGGAAACTACACGGTATCCATTACCGACAGC
>JAHEYJ010000250.1 GCA_023251675.1 Bacteroidota bacterium | reverse complement strand
ACACTGGCTGCCGAAACGTCTTGCAAGTTCTGAGATCAGGTTTAAATTTTTAACGGCTGCTGTGTTGATGGAAATTTTGTCGGCGCCTGAATCGAGCAAAAGCGATACATCTTCGATTGAATGGATGCCACCACCTACCGTAAATGGAATATTCACATTGGCAGCAATTTTTTTAACAAGTGCCGCAAGTGTTCTTCTTTTCTCACTGGTTGCTGTGATATCAAGGAAGACCAATTCATCGGCTCCATTCTTTGAATAGTACTCTCCCAGTTCAACCGCATCGCCTGCATCGCGAATATTTTCAAAGTTCACACCTTTAACGGTACGGCCGTCCTTTATATCAAGGCATGGTATGATTCTTTTAGCAAGCACAGGAATGCATCAAAGGTTAAAATTTGATTTTAATGCTGTTGTTATTTCCCTTCTTAATCGCATCAATTCATCCCGTTTTGTTATGCCAAGTGAGATAAAAAATTTTATAGACAACAACTGTTTGACCGATTCATAATACGACCAGGTGAATAATCCGCTCAGCGGAAGTAAAAGCATATACCACCCAAGCAGATACCAATTCCTGAACAGCAAGCCGACAGAAATAATCTGGAGGCAATAAAAGACAAGGTACAAGAATAAACTCGAGTACATATGTACCGTAGCATGAAATTCTATGGTTTTCGCCAGTTTCTTTGCTAAAACGTATCCGGACTTATAGGGAATATAATTATTCACAAACCCGAAAATATATAAAGGCAATGTGAGCAGCAGAAATAAAATATTTAAAAGGGAACCCGCTAGGCTGATCTTTTTTTCAGAAAAAAATTTAATCACCCGGTCGCTTAAGTTTAATTTATTAAGGTCTGCATAATAAGCATTGATCTTTCCCTTTGATGCCAAAATTTCATTTCCCGCATTATTGATATGAACTGCAATGGCCTTTGTCAATTTGAATTTTTCTTCTTTAGTAATATTCACCGGGGTTTCATTTTGCAGCATCTCTTCCACCTGAGTGACCAGCTGATCGTTATCAGCGGAAGCAATATGAACCACTAATTCCGATAAACGTTCTTCAAGATATCTTGTCAGTTCGTTAATGGCAATTGCTTTATCTTTCAGATAAGCATCCTTAAAAATTGAAACACTAAAAGGTTTTCCATAACAGACAACCAAATCGCTTCTGAACTCAGCGGGCGAATTATAGTTTAGCCCAACAGGTATTATTTTCAACCCGAGATTCCAATCGGCCGATTCTTCAGCAGCAAATGCAATACGGGCGGTGCCTTTCTTCAATTTGCGGAGTCTTCTTTCCTGAATGCAAATTCCTTCTGAGAACATCAGAATGGTTTTTTTCTGACGAAGTTTTTCAGCCGTGTTACGGAATGTTTCTTCATTTCGATGCAGATTCTCGGCGCCTTCCATCAAGCGGTAAATCGGAACCATTCCAAGATGCTTGACAAAGATCGAGTAGAGAATTTTATTTTTAAAAACATCGCCACGCGCAAGAAAATGAATGCGTTGTTTTGAAAACACAGCTAATGAACACGGATCACATAAAGCATTGGGGTGATTGGAAGCAATAATAAGAGGTGTATTTTGTGGCACATTTTCTCTATTAAGAATAAGCGGATTGTTGTAAAAAATACGGGTAAAAATTCCAACAACTATTTTCAGAAAATAATACAACATAGGACGGCAAAGATAATCAGCTGGTCGGATCAGTATAATAGAGGACGAGCAGAAAGAAATTATTATTCAATTCTTTTTGAAACCTAAAAAATACTGGGGCCTAATATTTGTTCGTATTTGGCTTCTGTAAAGTTAGGTTTTTTATACCTTAGCATCAACTTCATTTATGGCCTTACCCGAAAAAATATTAATCATTGGATCCTCCGGCCAGATCGGCACCGAACTTACAGAAAAACTTCAGGAAAAATACGGGATTGAAAACGTAGTTGCCGCTGACATAAGAAAGCAGTTCAATCATAAAGGTTTATTTGAAGAACTTGATATTCTGGATGAAGCTGGTTTAAATGATATTGTTTCCAATCACTCCATAACCCAGGTATATCTGCTTGCCGCCCTTCTTTCAGCTAATGCAGAAAAAAATCCTCAGTTTGCATGGAAACTGAATATGAACAGTCTTTTTAATGTTCTTGATCTTGCAAAAGAAAAGAAAATCAAAAAAGTTTACTGGCCAAGCTCCATTGCCGTTTTTGGACCTTCAACTCCAAAAGAAAATGTTCCTCAGACTGCTGTAATGGAGCCATCCACTGTTTATGGTGTAAGTAAACTGGCCGGCGAAA
>JAHEYJ010000168.1 GCA_023251675.1 Bacteroidota bacterium | reverse complement strand
ACCGGGAACCATGTGGATACGCTCTCCGTCAGCGGAACCGTAAAAGATGCCTTTGATATGAAAATCGAAAAAGGGATCCTGGTTATGCTTTATAATACCTATGAAGATTCCGTTCCTTGCAAAAAACTTCCATCTTATTATGCAAAAACCCGGGAGGATGGTTCTTACAAAATAAGCAATATTCGGCCGGGTACTTACAAGATTTTTGCGCTGCAAGATGCGAATATGAATTATAGGTATGATCTGCCTTCCGAGCGCATAGCATTTTCAGATACACTGATGAGCGTTTCTAAAAATCTTTCACTGAATCTGCTTCTGTTCAAGGAAGAACCCAAATTCCAAAAATTTTATAAAGCCTATTTCCCGGAACACGGCCATTTGGTTCTGTCCTTTGCCAAACCGGCAGATGAGTCCTTCAAACTCCGGTTCTTTTCCCGGGAGCCAAAGCAGCAAGTGGTGTATGAGTATTCAAAAAACAACGACACGCTGCATTACTGGTTTGCCGACGATTTAAAGGACACAATGAAAATTCAACTGATGCAGGAAGATAAGGTCCTGGACACGGTCAGAATTAAACCCATCCCTGCAGAACAGGAAAGCAGAGCCGGCCGCGGGGAAAAATGGGGGCTGAGGGTTACGCTGAATGCAAGAAAAGAAAGGCCATTCGATCTGAATAAAAATATAGAACTTTATTTCTCTCACCCTTTGTTAAGCGCCAAAACAGATAAACGGCTTTACTTCAAATCCGATTCAGCGGACCTGAGCAGTGTATTTACCTCTTTTAATTTTGATAAAAATAAATTTGCTAGAAAAATACCGATCGATTCATCAAAAGCGAAAGAAGATACACACTATCATCTTTTTATACCTCCCGGCGTTTTCACTGATATTTTCGGACTCACCAACGATACAATAAAAATAGATTACAAATCGCAGGAAGAAAAGAATTACGGCACATTAAAGCTGAACCTGAAGATGAAATACAGGATAAAATTTATTCTTGAACTTATCAATGACAAGGGTGAAATCATTCACTATGCAAATTCAGAAAAAGGATCGTATTATTTTACTTATCTGGCCCCCGGCAATTACAGGCTGCGGATCATTTACGACGGGGATGGAAACGATAAATGGACACCGGGCAACTACCTGCTGAAGAAAAAACCTGAAACCGTGTTCTTTTATTTTGCACCCATTACCGTACGTCCGAACTGGGAAAATGAAATTGACTGGAAAGTGGAGTAATCGTCGAAAAACGATCCCGATAGTTAGCGGGACGTACGAAAAATACGAAAGAAGGGAATGTTTTTAAAATTAGTTCTTGATATTATTTTACTTACTGCTCCTGCTCCTGCCGCTGCCTACTTTGAACTTATCTGCATCCATCCATGCAGGAAATGTTTTCCGCCATTCGTCTAATTCTTTTTTGGAAATGGCAATCGTCTCGATGGATTCTTCGTGCGGTTTTGTTGTACTGATGATCTCTCCTTTGAAATTGAGAACGGCTGAATCTCCGGAATGATAGATGTTGTTACCATCATCTCCAACACGATTAATGCCGGCTACATAAACCTGGTTCTCCATGGCCCGTGCCATCAGCAGCGTTTTCCAGGGATGATTCCTTCGTTCCGGCCAGTTGGCGACGACCAATAGAATGTCGTATTCACTTTTGCCTTTTGCCTTTTGCCTTAAAATCTTATTTCTGATCCACACCGGGAATCGGAGGTCGTAACAAATGATTGGACAGATCTTCCAGTTTTTTAGTTCAACAATTAACTTCTTTTTTCCGGCGGTGTAGTAATTCTGTTCATGGGCATAACGGAACAAGTGGCGTTTGTCATAAGTTTTATATTCTCCGTCCGGAAGCATGAAAAACAAGCGGTTGTAATATTTCTTCTTCTCTTCTATGATTACACTTCCGGTGATCGCACATTTTTTCTCTTTCGCCATCCGTTTCATCCATGCAACGGTTCTCCCTTTCATGGATTCTGCCATGGACTTGTTGTTCATTGTAAAACCGGTGCTGAACATTTCGGGAAGAACAATAAGGTCAGTATCTTCTTTTATAGAAGATATCTTTTCCGAAAACATCTTCAGGTTGGCATCCATGTTTTCCCAATGAAGGTTTGACTGGATGATTGTTATTTTTAAATCATTCATCGCATTTTATTTTGCCACAAAGGCGCTAAGACACAAAGGTTCACCAAGGTTTATATTACATATCGTTTGATACCATCCTTAATTAATGGGACATTAAAATTTATTAAATATCCAAGTCTCTTTCCTGTTAGTTTTAAATGACTGAGGACCTGGGCTTCCCAAACCGGATTTACATTATCAATTGCTTTTAATTCACAAATCGCGACATCATTCACCATTACATCCAATCTTAATCCCTCTTCAAAACTAATTCCATCAAAGACAATAGGAATATCTAACTGGCGCTTGACAATACATCCATCTTTTGATAACACATGACAAAAGCAAACTTCATAAACTTTTTCCAATAATCCGGGTCCAAGCATTTTATGTACAACATAAGCGGCATTTACAATCATTTTACCCGTCTTTTCTTCTTCTTCAGAGAGAGACTTGTATTTTCCTTCGTGCGGCTTTGTGTCTTGGAGACTTTGTGGCATATTATTATTTCAGAAAATTATATTTTACATAACAACTCTCCGGCTTTCTTAAGTATATCATCGGTCTTGGCAAAGCAGAACCGAAGAAGTTTATTGTCGATGGGTTTGTGGTAGAATACGGATGTTGGAATACTTGCCACCCCGTTTTCCTTTGTCATCCGCACGGCGAAGTCCGTATCTTTTTCATTGGTGATGGCGCTGTAATCAAGGAGTTGAAAATATGAACCTGCCGAAGGCGTGAATTTGAAGCGCGATCCTTTTATCTGTTTCAGAAAGAAATCCCTTTTCTCCTGGTAAAATGCGGAAAGCTGGTTATAGTCATCACATCCCTTTATGTAATCAGCCAGCGCATGCTGCATCGGCGTGTTGGAGGTGAACACAATGAACTGGTGCACCTTCCGGAATTCAGCTATGAGATTTTCAGGAGCAAAGCAGTAGCCTAGTTTCCATCCCGTGGCGTGATACGTTTTTCCGAAGGAGTAAACGATAAAACTCCTTTCTGCCAGTAGCGGATATTTACAAACACTTTCGTGTTTCTGTCCGTCAAAGATGATATGCTCATACACTTCATCGCTGATGATGATGATGTTCGTGCCCTTCACGATCTTCTCGAGTTCTTTCATGTCGGCAGCGCTCATCACCGATCCCATCGGGTTATGAGGCGTGTTGATCATGATCACTTTGGTTTTGGAAGAGATCACCTTCTTCACATCATTCCAGTCGATGGTGTGATGCGGCGCTTTCAGCTGTACATATATAGGTATGCCGCCGTTGAGTTCAATGGCAGGAACATAACAATCGTACGCCGGCTCGATCACGATCACTTCATCGCCTTCGCGCACCACGGCTGTGAGGGCAGAATAAATGGCCTGCGTTCCGCCGGAAGTGATATTGATCTCTTTGTCGGGATGATATTTTGCTCCGTAGAGTTTTTCCATCTTTTCGCAGAGGACTTCGCGCAGCAGCGGAACTCCCTGCATGGGCGCATACTGATTCAGTCCCTCTTTCATTTTCTGATTGACCAGGGCGATCAGTTTATCGTTCACGTTGAAGTTCGGAAATCCCTGTGACAGGTTGATCGCTTTGTGCTCGGTGGCAAGGGCGCTCATCACCGTAAAGATGGTGGTGCCCACTTTCGGCAGCTTGGAGGAAATCGTATTTGGATATTTTGGCATAAAAAGTTATGGACGATAAAGATAGAAAAAGGCATACTACTAATTACGAATTTTCCGAATTACGAATAAATACAAAAATTTTCCAAAAATATTTATTCATAATTCGTTTCCCCTATTCGTAATTCGCAGGAGCAAGGCTTGCAAATTAATTTTACCTTTGGCGGCTAACAAATCATCTATGGTAATTGACAAAAACTCCGTCGTAACCCTCGGTTACACCCTTATGACAAGAGCCGGTTTATCGCTCGAAGAGAACCAGGTTGAAAAAACAGATGCTACCAACCCATTCGTTTTTATTTTCGGCGCCGGCATGCTGCTGGCCGATTTCGAGGCCAACATCCGCGGAAAAAAACCGGGCGACACATTTGATTTTATCATCTCTGCCGAAAAAGGATACGGCGTGAAGAATGAAAAATACGTGCTGAACATTCCTATCGATTCTTTTAAAAATCCCGACGGCACTATTGACCTCAACGAAATAAAATTAGGCAACACGCTAGCCATGTCTGATAACCAGGGCAACCAGCTGCAGGGGAAAATTCTGGAGATCACCGCCGCACAGGTTAAAATGGATTTCAACCACCCGCTGGCAGGGCATGAACTTCATTTTTCAGGAGAGATCTTTAACGTACGTGTTGCTACTGCCGAGGAGGTCTCTCACGGGCATGTGCACGGGCCGGATGGGCATCATCATCACTAGAAGCCATCTCAAAAATATTTTCGCTACAAGACTCAAAGGTCCACGAAGTGGATTTTCTTTGTGTTTTCTTCTTGTCTTAGCGTCTTCGTGGCAACCCGAGCATTCAAATTTTATTTTTGAGATAACTTGTAATAAGCGCCGTGCTTAAATGGTAAAGCCCTGCACGCAGTTACTCCCGCGCGTAAATATATTCTGCACGGGCGTACCGGATTGATTCCGGCGCTTATCGATGGCTAAATAATTCTTGACGCAAACCGGCAAGTCCTGTACTATTAGCGGACAGCCTGTGCGGGTCATGTATAAAGGTTTTTCACTGACCGTACAACCCGTGCAGATCATCGGCAAAGGTTTTTCAGTGATCGCACAGCCCGTGCAGGATATCTCACACTGTGAAATTGTTTCAAAAATACCTGTACCGTAAATTTGATGAGTTGTTTTCAGCACAGCGCCGCTATGCCGGTGAAAAAGCAACATGACCTATTACGAAAAAATATTTTCACAATTAGTAAACTGTTTCTATTTTAGCGACAGTTCTTTTTACCTCAAGCGGGCATAGCGTTAATGAATCGGGAGAATCCTAAGAGATTACAGATTCACATAATGTAGTCAAAACGGACAAAGCATACTGCCAGGTATGTATTTGTTCAAGGTAAAAGGGACCACTTGTTTTCTTGAAAGAGAAAGCATGGGGTTATATGCCCGCTATGTAAGTTATATTCATAAACACATAGTGGTTTTTTTAGAAGAAAAATTAAATTATTCAGAAGTGAATGAAACTATGTTGAACCTAATTGCTTTTTATGAATGAAAAAAATAAAAATTATTCAGGGAAAAAAATCACACTTGATTGAAATCCACCGCATCGTACGGTTTGAAGCCTGCGGAAACCGCACCCATGTTTTTCTGGCAGAAGGGGATCAAATACATTCCACCTGTACACTCAAACATTACCACAACCGGCTTCATGGTAATGGGTTTTTCCGCATTCATGATAAACACCTTGTCAATGTTGATTATGTAGAAGTGTACTCAAAAGGAAATCCTAGCAATGTAAAACTTAAATGCAAAACAGAGCTTCCTGTTTCCTTCAGAAGGAAAGCTGGCTACAATATTTTTATGGGCAACCATGCTGCTAAACACTTAATACAATAATGCATACACTTAATCAAAATATACGTCGATTAAAATGCGTCTCTCATATAATTGCTTCTCTATAGGTGGATTTTATATGTCGAATTTTTAAAAGCTTTCATCTAATATTTTATTATTTCTCTTGACTTTTTAGTATCGGAGATTATCTTTGAAAAATATTTGCTCTCTTACTTGCCCTATAATTTTTCTTTATCGGACGATGGCTTCAAACTGAGGCCATACATGAATTTGAAATCACTCTCCTGTTTCAAAACAGGAGATTAATATATAGAATAATGAAAAAACTAATCTTACCCGCAATCCTTGGAGTAATCTCCTTCACATCTTATGGGCAAAGCGGGCAAAAGTTTTCCTCCGGTTTAAATTCCCTCAGCGGAACCGATGCGCTGGGAAGCAGCAATAACTTTCCGCTGGTGATAAAAACAAACGGAACTGAAAAAATGCGCATTACCGAAACGGGCAGGGTGGGAATAGGAATCATTCCTTCCGGCAGATTCAAACTGGATGTAGCCGGAGGATCACACTGCTTCAATGCGTATGTTGATTCGCTCTTACAGGCAATGATTGTGAGCGCGAAGACGGCAAATTTTACTACTGCTTTTGTAAATGAGACACTGACTGTAAACGGAATCGCCTCGTTCGGTTCCCAAAACACGTTGTCGTTGGACGGAGACAATCACCTGATTACATCTTCCTCCGGAGCAATTGATTTTGGAGCGAATAACCTGTCAACAAACGGAAATGTTTTTGTTGGCGGGGGAATCAGGTCCTCTTATATTTCATCAGCAGGAGCGACTTTTGCAGGCATTGCAGGTTATACCAACTTTGTTTCTTCAGCCGGTTTTACCGATCTGAGCCTGGTCAACAAAGGATACGTGGACAGTACAATAACAGACAAGCTGCATCATGCGGTAGACTGGAACCATGTTGTGCTGGGTAATGTTGCAAATTACTCTTCCGATTATTCTGCAGCTTTTACAAACAGAAGTTTAGTTGACAAACAATATGTCGACAACAAGGTAGGAGCTATTCCCCCTGCGCCGCAGGTTTTTATTCCGGGCACAGGACAGTATTCCGCCATAAACAACCAAACCGGCAACAGCGCACAGGCAGATTATTCATTTGTCGGGGGAGGAACAAACAACAGCATCCTGCCCATCGCGCAGTACGGAATCATCATGGGCGGCACAGGCAACCAGATCGAGAACTATGTTACCCCGCCCCCGCCGGGT
>JAHEYJ010000167.1 GCA_023251675.1 Bacteroidota bacterium | reverse complement strand
TGTATTCAGAGGATGATCACCCCTGACAAAGAACAAGGTAAGTCCATCCGGCGTGATCAGCGGCTGGATCTCTCCATATTCCGAGTTGACATTCCAACCCAGGTTGCCGGATTCTCCGGGCTTTAATCCCGCGCCAAGTGTTTCAATATCTTTTTTTACACTCAGTACATTTATGTTCGAGGCATTGAAAGCAGAGGTCAGATTATTCAATGAAGCGTCATTCCCTTCATTGTTGAAACTCACAGGCGCTTTTGCAAACTTCTTGAGAACCGATTCCAATGTGAACTCCTCATCGGACTCAGTGATCCCGACCGCGTCGATCTGCTGTTTTTCTTTTTTGGCGCTGAACTTTATCTTCAGCATTTTCGGTTTCATGCTTTTATCCGGCAGAACGATACGCGTAAGCCGGTAGTTGGCATTTACGGGCGTAACCGGGTTCTCATAAACAGGCGTGGAATTTCCGGTAACGGCATCGATCAGTTCTACCTTCAGGATGCTTCCGGCGCCGTTGCTTTCCAGGATAAGGATCTGTTTCGCAGGCGTTGTGCCGGAGAACGTTAACCAGATGCTGGCCGTTTTGCCGACATTCAGGCAAGCGCCTCCTTTGCAGTACTCACCGTATTTTTCTACGTCGGGCGCTCCGGTCGCGGTCTTTGCCCTGTAGGCTCCATCTTTCAAAGCCACTTCGTTATCATAATCCACGTTGGTCGCCCATTCGATCTGCTGAGCATGTAAATTCGATAATACCAGTAACCAGGTTACCAGAAGATAAATTCTATTCATAAAATAAAATGAAAAAGCCCCCTCATTTCTGAAGGGGCTTTAATTAGTAAATACTATTTTGCTTCCAATTCCTTTTTCAGGTAGGTTCCCATTTTATTGGCTAACCCTTTAACAATATTATTGTAAGCGGTTATGTTATTGGCATCGATGACCTTCTTTTCTTCATCGGTGCTTTTTCTTTTCTCAGAGTTGATCAATAAGCCTTTGGAGAAAGTGGTCCTGAAACCGGCATACCATATTCCCTTGCAATAGAACATATTGTCCTTTTTACCTTCTTTCAATGGCAGCGGGTTAGGACCGAACATATGCATGTTCACAGCGCCCATCCAATAGTTGCTTTTCCCTGCCCATCCGTTGCTTGCCAATTGCGTGTTGAACACGATCAGCACAGCATCCACTTCAAGGTTCTTGCAAAGATCATATCCGATCGATTCCAGCATCTGGTCATCACCGCAGGAATTCAGGTTAGTAGGCTGCACTCCTTTTTTCTTGTAATCGCTGATCTCACGTTTGTTGATCTTAACTACACCAAATCCATCTGCTGATTCATCTGTTTCGATCGTAGTTCCTGCATTTCCCATTTTCTTAAAGAACTTACCCAACTTATCTCCAATGTTGGCCAAGGAAGAATGTTTCACCTTGAAGTCATTGTAAAACTGCTTCTGATCATCGTTTGTCAGGAATTCTGCAGGGGTAAGCAACTCCATGTCATACGATTTAAATGTGGTCTTCAATGTTTCAATGCTTTTGCTGTAAAAATCATTTGCGAAGATCTTTGCATTGGCAGTACCGGTATTGGTAGTTGTGTAGGAAATGGTGTTTCCGACCTTTGTTTCCTTGAACAATCCCGGATCATCAACATAAAAAGAAACGAGGGCTACCTTCTTAGGCATGTGTCCCACTTTAGACATATCCACAGAGTATCCTTTTCCGCTTTCCCTGATCTTGTTCTTATTGAAGTCGGGCTTGGCCTTTTTTGTAAGGTCCGTTTTGGTGGCTAAACTTGCCAGCTTTGGCTTAGAGCAGTCTGAAAAGAAAAACACTGATAAGCAAATTAGAAGTAATACTTTTTTCATAAAATGTAATTGAATTAATAAATTTTTGTTTGGTTTTAGAGCGCCATAAAAATAAAATTATTCCGTTACGTAAATTATGATTTATAGCAGACGGCTTTTTACAACGATCCGACTGCTCCTGCGCTGTTATAGAGAGTTTTTGGGATGCGGGTAAACAGAAGCCTTATGGCTACAGCGCAAAGTTCTCCCGCTAATCCCGGTAGCGATCGGGAGGTTGGATTGCGCGCATGTGTAAATACAAAATAACCCTTGGCGCAGGAAGGTCAGTGATCAGTGATCACTAATTTGCCCACTGAATATGTTTTGTTGTCTTGCACCAGGCGAATAAAATACAAACCGCCCGGCAGGCCATCCCGCTGCAATTTAATTTCATGCCCTGAAATGTTTTTCATCTGCTTTACTTGCTGCCCGTAGGAATTGTAAACGGTAAGGGTTGCGTTCCATAAAAGATGATCTGTACGGATAATTGCCAGCGTGGAAAAGGGATTGGGCGAAATTGTGAATGCGCTGGGATTACTATTTTCATTTATTCCAATTATCAATCCGCATCCTGGATTATAAGCGCTGTCGTTATATGCCGATTCAATATGCGATTGATTATAAACCGCGGTAACATGCATGTAAAACCATGCAGGATTGTACATAAAACCGCAGTAGGTATGATTGGTGTCGCCAATACAGGGATTGCATGCTATTCCCAACCCGGTTGTGAAAAGATACAAAGTGTCATTTCGATATATATTATATCCAACCAATGAATCGGTCAGCGATGTATTGGGTGGAGACCAGTTAAGCGTAAAACAATTCAATCCTGGAGGGTATTGATAATAACAATTAAATTGTAAGTTTTTAATTGGATTAAGTTGTCCGTGCGCAACAGCAAGTGTAAAGAAAGCGGCCAGGATGAATAAAAGTCTTTTCATTTATCTGTAATTACCAATTTCTCAGTTGCATAAATTTGGTTGCCTTGGGTCAGCCGAATAAAATACAAACCACCCGGCAGATCATCGCGCTGCAATTTTATTTCCTGTCCTGAAATTTTTTCTATTTTCCTCACTTCCTGCCCGTATGAATTATAAACGGTGAGCGTTGCGTTATTCAACAGAGTGCCGGTATGCAAAGTAGTTTGCGAGGAAAAAGGATTTGGATAAACAGAAAGCTCTGAAAATAAATTTTCGGACGGCACACCCGTTGCAAACGCGTATTCAGGCAAATGACAATTGAACCAGAAGCCAACCGAAAATGAGCAGTTGGTATGCAGCGACCCTCCGTTAGAAAGAATACCATAATGCGCAAGGATCACAACCGCCGGAGCCAGGCAGTTAACATTTCCTCCCGGAATGAGAAGCGAATCCACTTCAAGAATGCCGTAGGTAAGGACCTTTGCATTGGCGCCCACCCTCATCTTCTGATGGCCGCAAATGCCTCCCCCGAGGCTATCAATTTGCATATTAGCGCCTGCATTTAAGATCAGTGTTGCATTTAACAGAACAGGATGTTTTATCAGGAAAGTATCCGAACTGGTATAGGATGGTGCAACTCCGCCGAGCCATACGCCTCCGCTATTCCAATCACCGCTGCTGACCGTTTCCCATTTACTGGCCATAACCGCCTGTACCAGAACAAAGCATAAAATAAATGCGGCATATGTTTTTTTAATTTTCATCACAGTGGAAATAACTGTTTAACAACCGTATCCCGCCAAACCTGAGGTTAAAGATAAATTAAAAAATGGAAATGTTTTATGTCTGCGCTCAGGGTGCGAAAAAGCTGATATGTACAGTTTTTTTTGAAGTCAGTCAGGTCGTGCAACCCTATGGAAACATCCATCCAAAAGCCTTTCACCTCGGCTTAAAAGTTCTTTAATCGAAAATAAACGACCGTTCGTCTAAAAGTTGGTTTTTATTATTGCCTGCATTATCCAAGCGAATACTTTCGTCCCGATTTTATTATAAACAAACTTCGCTTTTCAGAATCGTTCTCTGAAACGCTGAAAAACTAAACAAAAAAAACTCAAACAAAAAAAAACACCCCCATGTATGCTCCAAACCTACCCCCACGTTCGTTCAATTATTGTTACGGGAGTTACATTACTCTCCTTATTTGTGTCTTCCTGCGGTGAAAAACCAGAAGCGCTTTCTGACACAACCGATTTTGAAATTACGAAAGACACCATTACATCTGAAACGCGGATAAATTTTGACCTGATCCGTGTCAACATTCCTTCTCCCGGCATAATGTCTAAAAAACTTTCTGCTGCCAAGATAGGGTACAATAAAAACTTTCTCCTTCCTACAGGGAAGAGATCCAATTTTGTTACCAACTACCAGAAAGCCATTGGCATCGGGGCTTTTGGTGCAGATATCGGGCTGGCCGCTGCCAACAATCAAACACAAGATGCGCTTGACGATCTTGATGCAGCCGGTAAACTGGCCGCTGAACTTGGTATCGGCAACGCATTGGACCCAGAACTGTCAAAAAAGATACTGGCTAATATCAACCAGCCCGATACCATTCAGCATTTGCTCGATCGTGCATTTGATAAAGCAGAACGCAACCTACGTTCCAACCAGCGTGTGGCAGCATCGGTTCTTATGGTGGCGGCAGGCTGGGTGGAAGGACTTTATACTTCCCTTGAATCCGTAAATGCAAATAATGGCGGAGGAGAAAACACAAAAAATATTTATAAAGCTATCAGCGCGCATTGCCACGCGTTTGAATATGTATTCCAGTTGCTGTATCAATATAAAAGCAATGCGGATTGCGCAAAACTTTTACAGGAACTGGAACCGGTAAAAACAACCCTGCTGGCCTACGGAAAATCCGGATGTGATGCGGATACGTTGCCAAAACTTCGCGAAACGATTACTACGTTGAGGAATAAAATAACAACTTAAAACTTATTTAAAGAAGAGGCCGGATCGGTTGTGAGGTCTCTTTCTTTTTATATCCCAATATGTCCACGAATTTGTTTAGGCAAGGACGCGCGATAACTGGCAAACGAGAGAAAAAATTTATTTTTTATCCCATGTACCAGAAGGTGCATCCCATGGGCTCCTATTCGTATTGTTAGCGGGCGGAGAATCCCCTGTGGGAACATATACTATTTCCGGATACCTCCAGCACAATATAAATCCAATTCCATATGTACAATAACCGGCCAGGAATGTTACAGCATCAAATTTTCTTCTTATTAATATTGAGCCGATTTCCACGCCCTGGTACCTGGCCACAATATTCGATTTTTTAGGCACCCCGGTTCTTCTAATATCGGCACTGCCATGGCCTTTATATACTCCGTTCACAAAAATTTCTGATGAGGGATAATTCATAACAACAATATGCGTTGTTCCGCATCCGGACAGGATAACAAATAAGATCAATAATACGATGGGTACTTTTCTAAGCATTACCTGTGAAATAAGAATTCAATTTTAAGCATGGCGCCAAAAGGATTTTCAGAGTTTACAGTATAGGCACACACAAACGCATTGCCGCTTAACCGAAGTTCGGTACTGGAAGTGCGGTTAAAAATATAACCTCCTCCCGCCAAAACCATTAAGCCATAACCCTGATGGTCGCTGGTATTTGTAAAACTGTAATAGTTGTTGTCATTAATATCACTTATTCCCAACCCTCCTCCAATAAATGGTGTATTCGAACTGTGTTTGAACGGATAATATGTTTCTAATGAAAGATCATACAGGCTTATGTGGCTTGCCCAATAACCCTGAGCGTTAATTTCCATTAATATGTTTTTTGCATCATACACCCATAGGAGGTCTGCACCCGTCAATGGTTTTGCGGGGATGCTTGTAAATAAAACGACACCGCCAATAGCTAGACCAAAATAATCGCTGGTTGTTGTTTTTTTCAATTCACGGGTTTCGTATTCGGTAACGGAGTAAATGTCTCCATCATTTGCCGCCTTATTGGGTGTTCCGATATTCTTCGCAATGCGCTGCATGATCGGATCAAGATCATCCGGGTTTTTTGCTTTCAGTTTATCATTCCATACCTTTGTTCCATCAGCCGTATTGTAAAGCGCAACACTCACCATCACCATTTCCCCGATCCTGTTCAGTTCACCAATGATGAAATACTTCGCTCCGTAAGAAGCCGCTTTTGCTTTTGTTGTTTCAAATGGTTCAGAATAATATAGGCTGTCAGATTTTGACGGAAGAATAAGTGAAAACCGGTTCTCATCTTCCAGATATGATTTAAATAATTTGGATACGGAATACTGGTATTCATGGTTCATGTTTATGGTTTCGAAAAAAGGCATGTAAACCTTGTCCTGTGCTTTGGCCCGTAAATTCCATAAACTGCAAAGCAAGAGAACAGCTAAAAATGATTTTAAATACTTCATGAAATATTTTCTTTTAGAACGATTAGTGTATTTCAAAAGTTACAGCAAACAGTTTTATATCTAAGCAGTTCAACGCCAAACCCGACGATAAATATAAATTAATAAACCGGATTATTTTATGAGCATACGCATGCACCCTTCAGGGCTATCGGGATTCGTACTACGGATTAATTGCTTGTGCGAGTCCTCCAATGTACATGGGAGAGACCCGACTGAGAAGAAATAATGCTTCCCTGCTCTTTTTCATTTACTGTTATTTATTTACTTTTGTCTATCCTGCATAATGATCATCACCAGGGAAAATGAGAATTGAAAAAATAATCAAAAATTTAAAATCATAAAAAAAATACTCTCCTCCGCCCTGCTTTTATTTTCTGTTTTGAATGCTGCCGCGCAAGTTCCTGGGGCATGTGGAACTGCCAATAAAAATCCTTTTCCTCAAAATGGGAATGGTTCGCTGGGACAAAGTTTTAATCAATCCGTTTGCGGGTTAAATTATGTGCAGGCATCAAAACTAATTGAAACCCGTTATGATGCTTACACCACTGCCGGTAACTTTGGTTCAGGATTGCCGACAACTCTTTCGATCAATGGGCTGCCTGCTTCCAATACTATTTTAAAAGCCTATCTCTGGTATTTTGTTTCTTATACCGAGGCAGGCCCGCCTCCTTCAACG
>JAHEYJ010000246.1 GCA_023251675.1 Bacteroidota bacterium | reverse complement strand
TTGCCATTTGCGTTTTTCTCCTGCTGGTCGGTTTGTTTCTTTGGATTCTCCCAACCGATTCAAACATTCTCGCCAACGGGTATGCAGGGCTTGATTCGTTGTTCTCGCTTGCGCCCTGGGTTTTTCTTTTCCTTATCCCGGCGATCACCATGCGTTCGTTCGCCGATGAAAAAAAGGCAGGCACTATTGAATTTCTACTTACCAAACCGCTGACCGACCTGCAGATCATCCTTGCCAAATATTTTGCGGGTGTTACACTTGTTTTGTTTTCCCTTCTGCCTACACTTATTTATTATTATTCCGTTTACAAACTTGGAAACCCGGCCGGCAACATTGATTCAGGCGGAACATGGGGTTCGTATATAGGTTTATTTTTTCTGGCGGCTGCGTTCACTGCCATTGGAATTTTCGCTTCTTCCCTTTCCGATAACCAGATCATTGCTTTCATACTCGCCGTGTTTCTCTGCTTTTTTTGTTACATCGGATTTCAGTACATCAGCATGCTGGATATTTTTGGAAAGGTGGATGATTTTATTCTTTCCATCGGGATCAACGACCATTACCTATCCATGAGCCGCGGCGTAATTGATACACGGGATATTATTTATTATTTAAGTGTGATCGGCATTTTTATTTTATTCACGAAAACTTCTTTGGAAAGCAGGAAGTGGTAAGGCCCCACCCTGCCCTCCCCTTCAGGGAGGGTCAAAGGCTGACAAAAAAAATGGCTGAAGAAGAAAAAGAAAAAACTTCCTCCCCAGCGGGGAAGATAAGAGGAGGAGCCCGGAGGGATTTTATTCAGTTGGTCCTCAGCATTGCCATTATTCTTTTATTAAATTTCATTGCTACGTTTTTCTTTTCCCGTTTTGACCTGACTTCTGACAAACGCTACACGCTTTCTCCCGCTACTAAAGAAATGCTCAGCAAACTTGATGACATTGTTTACTTCAAAATCTATCTTGAAGGAAATCTTCCCGCCGGCTTTGACCGACTAAAGACTTCTACCAAAGAAATGCTGGATGAGATGCGGATTTATTCACACGACAACATTCAATACCAGTTCATCAATCCTTCCGAAAGCCCAGAAAAGAAAAAACAGGATGAGATTTCGCTGCAGCTCATGCAAAAAGGCCTTACGCCTACTTACCTGGAAGTAAAAGTAGAAGCCGGCACTTCCCAGCAAACTATTTTTCCCGGCGCACTTGCCAGTTTTCGGACCAGGGAATTCCCCGTTCAGCTATTTAAGGAACAGATCGGCACGCCCAGCGACCTGCAGTTGAACAATTCCATTCAGTCGCTTGAATATGAAATTTCAACCACCATCCGCAAACTCACGATGGATAAAAAAGCAAAAGTTGCTTTTACCGAAGGCCACGGCGAGCTGGATTCTGTTGACGTAGCAGACATAGCTCACGCCCTTGGAGATTACTACTCCGTCAGGAGGATCAAGCTGGAGGGAAAAATTAAAAATATTGAAAAGCTGAACGAAGAAGATGCGATCATCATCGCCAAGCCGGACTCTGCTTTCAACGAACAGTCAAAATTTCTGATCGATCAGTTTATAATGAAAGGCGGGAAAGTGCTTTGGCTCATCGACGGCGTTTATGCCAGCATGGACAGCCTGAGCCATTCTTCAGAAACATTTGCGATCAGCTTTCCGTTAAATCTTGAAAATCAATTGTTCAAATACGGCGCCCGTATCAATTCAAACCTGGTAATGGATATGCGATCGGGAGTCATTCCTGTGCCGGTGAATAAAAAATACAGGCTTATGCCGTGGTATTACTTTCCGCTGCTGGCACAAAGCAACAACCATCCGATCGTAAACAACATCAACCTGGTTAAAGGTGAATTTACCAGCACCGTCGATACGGTCAGCGTTGCGGGAATTAAAAAAACATTCTTACTATCCACGTCCCGTTATACCAATGTTCAGAATGCCCCGGCACGTATTGATGTAGGCACGGTATTCCGCGAACCCGATGTTCGGTACTTTAATTCGGTCTACAAGCCCTGCGCGGTCCTGCTGGAAGGGGAATTCGAATCACTCTTTAAGAATCATCCGCTGCCGGGCCTGGATTCCATTCCTGAGATAAAGTTCAGGGATAAAAGTCCGGCGACCAAAATGATCATCGTTGCCGACGGAGACATCATCAAGAATGCAGTTCAGCATTCGGCCAACCGGGCTTACCCGCTGGGATATGATATTTACTCGCAGCAAACATTCGGCAATAAAAATTTCATAATGAACGCCGTGAATTACCTTTGTGATGATTCAGGGCTTATCGAAGTCCGCTCACGGGAATTAAAGATG
>JAHEYJ010000249.1 GCA_023251675.1 Bacteroidota bacterium | reverse complement strand
TTTGAGGGGGTCAGGGGGAGGGATCTCTGTTGATCTATCCGGCCAGCCGGGAGGCGTGTATTTACTTCGACTCAGAACCGACGATCAATTTCTCACAAAAAAGATTGTCATCCGGCATTAATGGCATAGTTTTCAAATTTACAGGGTCAATAACTATTTTCTTGCAGGTTAAAAAATCTTCCTGATCTTCTTACGTTTGTCAATCACTAATCTGACCTGATTCTTGAATCCTTTTAAACGCCTGGCCAGCCAGACCGCCATCTACGGGCTTCCGACCATCATCGGGCGTTTGCTGAATTATCTTCTTGTTCCGCTGTATACTTATAATTTCTCTACTTCCGAATATGGCACGGTGAACGAAATGTATGCTTATGTTTCTTTCTTGCTCATTATTCTTACCTATGGAATGGAAACGGCTTTATTCAATTTTTCCGTACGATCAGAAAATAAGGACAGGGTTTACAGTACAATTCTTGTTTGCGTTGGAATGACCTCAGCGGTTTTTATAGCAGGGTTATGGTTCTTTTCTCAACCCATTGCAACGCTGATCCGGTACCCCCATCATCCCGAATACATCATCTGGTTTGGATTGGTTCTGGGGCTTGATGCGATCTCTTCCATTGCATTTGCCAAGTTGCGTGAACAGCAAAAACCAAAAACATTTGCTGCCATCAAAACATTGAATATTGTTGTCAATATTTTCTTCAATCTTTTTTTTATAGTCTATTGCAAGCATCAATTTGAACAATCGCAGGCAAGTTGGGTTCGTTCGTTCTATTCTCCTGAAATTGGAATCGGTTATATTTTTATATCCAATGTGATCGCCAGCGCCGTTACGCTTCTTGTGCAGATTCCTTCTTTTCTTAGGGTCTTTTCCCCCTTGCAAAGGGGGGCAGGGGGGATTTGGGATTTCTCGTTGCTGAAAACGATTCTTCTTTATGCCCTTCCGCTTTTGGTAGCCGGCCTGGCAGGTATGACCAATGAAACAATGGACCGGATCCTTTTAAAATATCTTTTGCCGGCGGATGTGGCCCTTCAGCAAAACGGAATTTACGGAGCCTGTTATAAGATTTCCATCATCATGACCATATTCATACAAACCTTTCGCTATGCAGCGGAACCGTTCTTCTTTTCTCATTCCGCCGAAAAGGATGCCCGGTCGGTTTATGCACGCGTGATGAATTATTTTGTCATCATCTGCCTCGTCATTTTTCTTGGCACCTGGATGAATATCTCCTGGATCCAGTATTTCATCGGGGCCGATTTTCGCGCTGGCATAAGTGTAGTTCCCATCCTGCTCCTCGCCAACTTTTGTCTTGGCGTTTTTCTTAATCTTTCCATCTGGTACAAACTTACCGACACGACAAAATGGGGCGCCTATCTTACGATCACGGGAGCCGTGATTACGCTTATCGGAAATTTTGTTTTTATTCCTCGTTTCGGGTACATGGCGAGTGCATGGACCACACTGGTATGTTATGCGGGCATGATGGTCATCTCCTATTTCATCGGCAATAAACATTATCCTGTGAATTATGATCTCAGGCGGTTTCTCGGCTATGTGGCATTATCCTTACTTTTGTTCGCATTTTCGTTATATCTTAGAATCGAATCCAATGGGATTGATATTATAGTAAAGAATTTATTGCTAGTTTTATTTTTAATTATCGTTTTTATTTTCGAAAGAAAAAAATTATTTGTAAAGAAATATGAAAGTCAGGATCATCAATAAATCGAAACATGCTTTACCCGCTTATGCCACTACCGCTTCGGCCGGAATGGACCTGCGGGCAAACCTCGATTCTCCCATTGTCCTGAGATCGCTGGAACGAACACTGGTTCCCACCGGGTTGTTTATCGAACTACCGGCAGGGTTCGAAGCACAGGTGCGGCCGCGCTCAGGACTTGCTTTTAAGAACGGACTTACCGTTTTAAATTCACCAGGAACTGTTGATGCTGATTATCGCGGCGAAATAAAAGTGATTCTGGTAAATCTATCAAAAGATGATTTTACTGTCAATGACGGCGAGCGCGTAGCGCAAATGATAATTGCCAAACATGAACAGGCAGAATGGATCGAAGTAGATGAATTATTAAGTACGGAGAGAGGAGCCGGAGGTTTTGGAAGTACGGGAAAGAAATAAAAATGCTCCACCCGACCTCCCCTTTGGGGAGGAGGACCGGGGAGTAACAAATAAATAATAATAAATCCTCCCTGATGGGGAGGATTTAGGAGGGGCTTCAGTTATGAAGATAATAATACCAATGGCCGGAATGGGAAAACGAATGCGCCCGCATACGCTTACGGTTCCCAAGCCGCTGATTCCCATAGCCGGA
>JAHEYJ010000166.1 GCA_023251675.1 Bacteroidota bacterium | reverse complement strand
ATCAATTGATATAATTCCCTGTTTGACTTTTGGCTTTTGACTTTTGACTTGTCTATCTCATTGTAAGCTTCCGCCGTATTTACATGCATGTTCGGATAAACTACAACTATGAATTTTCCTTCTAATGCTTTCGTCAGGTTGATCGGAGCAAGAACATCTCCGCGCCCTGTAACAAAAGCCGGTTCATTGCGGATAAAAAAAGGACAATCGCTTCCTAACTTACTGGCATAATTTATCATTTTCTTTTCAGACAGTTTCAGTTTGAATGCATCATTCAGCATCCGGATCATGAACGCGCCATCAGCCGAACCGCCGCCCAATCCGGCTCCCATCGGAATCGCTTTGTGTAAATGGATTTCTATCGGGGGAAGACTAAAATCTTTTTTCAGCAGTCCGTAGGCTTTCACACAGAGATTATTTTTTGCATCACCATGAATTTCCAGTCCTGAACATTTAACTCTAAACTTGGAACTTTGAATCAGCTCGAGCGCATCATACGAAATTCCTTTCATCGGAACCATCACGCTTTCAATAGCATGATAGCCGTCTTCGCGCTTGCGCAGAATGTTCAGCCCGATATTTATTTTAGCGTTTGGGAATGCAATCATGGTTCGAATCGCGAATTACTGCGAATATGCGAATATAGACGATATTCATTTTCCTTTTTTTCAATTCAATCTCAGATCGGGCATCTCATTTCTATTTGTATATTCGTTTTCTATTCGTTATTCGTAAGCTTATGAATTATCTTGACTTTGAAAAACCCATTGAAGAGTTATCCGAGCAGATCGAAAAATTAAAACAGGTTGCTGCTAAAAACAAAGTGGATGTTTCGGCATCTATCCGCCAGTTGGAAGAAAAGATCAAGGCAAAAAAGGTTGAAGTTTATTCCAAACTTACACCCTGGCAGCGGGTGCAGCTTTCTCGCCACCCGGACCGGCCATATACCCTTGATTTCATTAATGCTATAACGGAAGGAAAATTTACTGAATTTGCCGGCGATCGTTTTGTGAAAGACGATAAAGCCATGGTGGGCGGGTTTGGTACCGTGGAGGGGCATACCATCATGTTCATAGGGCAGCAAAAGGGAAGAACCACGAAAGAAAGACAGATCCGGAATTTCGGAATGGCAAATCCTGAAGGATACCGGAAAGCTTTACGGTTAATGAAACTGGCAGAGAAATTCAATAAACCCGTTGTTACATTTTTAGACACACCCGGCGCATATCCCGGCATTGAGGCAGAAGAAAGAGGCCAGGCGGAAGCCATTGCAAGGAATCTTTTTGAAATGTCACGCCTTACTGTGCCTATAATATGTATCGTCATTGGCGAAGGAGCCTCCGGCGGCGCACTGGGGATTGGAGTAGGAGATAAAGTTTTAATGCTGGAGAATACCTGGTATTCTGTTATTTCCCCGGAATCATGCTCTTCTATTCTTTGGAGAAGCTGGGATTTCAAAGAAAAAGCTGCCGATGCATTAAAACTTACTGCTGAGGATATGCTGAAAAATAAACTTATTGACGGCATTATTCCGGAACCATTGGGCGGCGCTCATGCCAATCCGGAAGAGAGTTTTCGGTTTGTAAAGGAAGAGATATTAAAACAGATTTCTATTTTGAATAAACTTTCGCCGGATCAACTGGTCGCTGAACGAATCTCAAAATTCTACGCTATGGGAGTTGTCAAACAGGAAGGTACTCCTGTAGGATAGCAATAAAATAATTTTGCAGTAAATCCCGATAAAAATATATCTTTGACCACTAAAATAAACAATCAAAATCAGCAACTATGATCAGCAAAAATTCTCCCTTTACTTTCATTCTTTTAGCAGGATTGTCTGCTTTCTCTTTGTTCTTTTCTTCGTGCGGTGGCAACAAGGAAAATGAAAATTCGGAATTGAAAGATGTTGAAGTCACAACCGACACGGTCAGTTCTGAAGTGAGGATTAACTTTGACCTGCTTCGTGTCAACATTCCTTCTCCGGGCGTTCTTATTCAGAAACTAAATGCAGCAAAGATCAGCTACAATAAAAACATTCTTCTTCCTTCCAGCAAAGGCGGGAGCTTTACTTCTAATTATCAGAAAGCGATCGGGCTGGGTGCATTTGGTTCCGATCTTAGTTTAGCGGCTTCCTATAATCAGCCCCAGGATGCACTTGAATATCTCGGCCAGATGGGTAAACTATCGGGTGATCTGGGTATCAGCAGCGCATTTGATCCGGAGTTTTCCAAAGAATTAATTTCGAAGATCGGCAAACCGGATACGTTCCAGTTAATGCTGGATAAAGCCTTTGACAAAGCGGAAAGAAACCTGCGGTCGAATCAGCGGGTGGCGACAACTGTTCTGTTGGTGGCAGGCGGCTGGATCGAAAGCCTTTATACTTCCGTGGAAGCATTGAATACAAATCCTAACGGCGCAAATACAAAATCGCTTTACAGCGATATCAGTGTGCACTGCCATTCTTTTGATTATATATTTCAGCTTCTGGATGCGTATAAAAAGAATGCAGACTGTGCAAAATTATTGCAGGAGATCGAGCCCTTTAAACAAATGCTGATTTCCATGGGCAGAAATTCCAAACTTGGCCCTGCTGATCTTCCTAAGATCAGGGAAACTGTATCTGGATTAAGAAATAAGGTAATCGGATAAAAAATAAAATCACAAATGACAGTAAAAAGTCCTCTGAATAAACTTAGAGGGCTTTTTTTGTCTATAACCCACTAAAAAAATAAAAATATGCCTTTCATCACAAATGTTACCGCCCGCCAGATTCTTGATTCACGAGGAAACCCAACCGTTGAAGTGGATGTCGTTACGGATACCGGATTTTTCGGAAGAGCTGCTGTTCCATCCGGCGCATCGACCGGCGCTCACGAAGCCGTTGAGCTCCGCGACGGAGAGAAAAATTATTATCTAGGCAAAGGAGTGCAGAAAGCAGTGAATAATGTTAACACAGTGATCAAACAGGAAATAAACGGTTCCTATGTGTACGACCAGAGCGGCATCGATAAGAAAATGATCGCCCTCGACGGAACGGATAATAAAGAAAGCCTGGGTGCGAATGCCATTCTTGGTGTTTCGCTCGCGGTGGCAAAAGCCGCCGCTGAAGAAAGCCGGCTGCCGTTATACCGATACATCGGAGGCGTGAATGCAAATACATTGCCGATACCCATGATGAATATCCTGAACGGCGGCGCCCATGCCGACAACGGCTTGGATTTCCAGGAATACATGATCATGCCGATCGGCGCGCCTTCGTTCAGCGAAGGGTTGAGAATGGGCGTTGAGATTTTCCATACACTGAAAAAAGTGCTTAAGGAGAAAAATTTTTCTACCAATGTGGGGGATGAAGGCGGATTTGCACCCAATATCAAATCAAATGAGGAAGCGATCAAATATGTTCTGAAAGCTATTGAGACTGCAGGTTATAAGCCGGGTGTGGATGTTTTTATTACAATGGATGCAGCCTCCTCTGAATATTACGATGCGAAGTCAAAAAAATATCATTTTAAAAAATCATCAGGAGAAAAATTGTCGTCTTCTGAAATGGTGGATTACTGGGCTGACTGGGTAAAAAAATATCCTATCGTATCAATTGAAGACGGCATGGCGGAAGACGATTGGGACGGATGGCAATTGATGACTGAAAAGCTGGGAAGCAAGATACAATTGGTGGGCGACGATCTGTTTGTCACAAATGTGGAACGCCTGCAAAAAGGAATTGATACGAAAACAGCAAATTCGATCCTGGTAAAAGTAAATCAGATCGGAACGCTTACGGAAACCATCAATGCCGTTAATCTTGCCTACAAGAATGCTTACACCGCTGTGATGAGCCACCGCTCGGGTGAAACAGAAGATTCTTTTATTGCGGACCTGGCCGTTGCTTTAAATACCGGTCAGATCAAAACAGGTTCGGCTTCCCGTTCCGACAGGATCGCTAAATACAATCAGCTGTTAAGAATTGAAGAACAATTAGGGGAATCAGGATCTTATCTCGGAAAAGGTTTCTTTGCCGGGAAGAAAGGTAAATGATTTTAATCATGATTTTTGGGCCTGTTCTTTAATATATTTACATGCTCAAAAATTTTATTCAAACCATCAAATCATGGACACATTACGGGAAAAATTTGCAGAGAAAGCATTGCCTGCCGCTGCGGATGTAAAAGCATTCATCAAAGAGCATGGAGATAAGAAATTAGGAGAATACACCATTGCCCAGACCTACCAGGGAATGAAAGGCATCATAGGCCTTGTGACTGAAACATCCAAACTTGATCCGGATGAAGGAATCCGTTTTCGCGGCTACAGCATTCCGGAACTGCGTGAAAAACTTCCAAAAGCGCCCAAGGGTTTTGAACCGCTACCGGAAGGCATATTTTACCTCATGCTGATCGGCGATCTTCCAAGTAAAGAGGATGTAACCAGTATTACCAATACCTGGGGCAGAAGAGCCATTGTTCCTAAACATGTTTTTGATACGCTGGATAAACTCCCCACGTCTACACACCCGATGACCATGTTCAGCATTGGCGTCATGGCCATGCAGACAGAATCGGAATTTGCTGAAGCCTATCACAAAGGCATCAGTAAAAAATCGTATTGGGAATATGTTTATGAAGACGCAATGAACCTGATTGCCCGTCTTCCGCGTATAGCGGCTTATATTTACAGGAAGAAATATCATAAAGACGATCATATTGAACCGAACCCGAAACTGGATTGGGCAGCCAACTTTGCCCATATGCTCGGTTATGAAACGATTGATGTAAGAAGATTAATGCGTTTATATCTGACCATTCACGCCGATCATGAAGGCGGAAATGTGTCTGCTCATGCAACGCACCTGGTTGGATCGGCGCTCAGCGATCCTTATCTTGCATTTGCGGCTGGTTTGAACGGATTGGCTGGTCCCTTGCATGGACTGGCAAACCAGGAAGTGGTGCACTGGATCTTTGAAATGCAGAAAGAACTGAAAACAAAACTTCCAACTGAGCAACAGATTGCTGATTACATTAAGAAAACATTGGAAGATGGGAAAGTGGTTCCGGGTTATGGACATGCCGTTCTTCGCAAAACGGATCCCCGGTTTACCGCTCAGCAGGATTTTTATAACCGATACATCAAAAAAGACGGGCAGGTGAGCGAACTCTGCGAGATCGTTCAGATGGTTTATAAAGTAGCTCCTCCCATCCTGGAAAGCACCGGAAAGATAAAAAACCCCTGGCCGAATGTGGATGCGCACAGCGGAGCACTGTTGATGCATTATGGAATAAAAGAATTTGAATACTACACTGTTCTTTTTGGTGTATCACGCGCATTGGGTGTTATGGCATCGCTAATATGGGACCGAGTACTTGGTATGCCTCTTGAGCGCCCGGGTTCCATTACGATTGCAGGTTTGAAAAAGAAAGTGGGAGTGGTGGCGTAAGACTTTTTTGATCTGTATTTCATATTCTTTATAAACACGTAACTCAAGTAAGATGCAAATTGAGACAAGCACAGCTGTCGTTTCTATAAATGAGGGTATTATTGTGGCAAAGTATGCTGAGGATTCCAGCATTTCGGCAAAAGAAGTGTCAGAAATATTTGAAGCTGAAGCAAAACTTGCAAAGAAGAAGCATTGCATCCTTATTGACTTGCGTGGATTTGTAAAACTATCAGAAAGCGCAATGAAAGTTTCTGCTTCTGATGAACCCATTAAATACAGAAAAGCGGCTGCGTTTTTGGTTGATTCGCTTTCGGTACGGATCCAGATGCAATATTATCTCACATTTGCCAAGCCCAAAGTTCCCACACAGGTATTTTCTGATGAACAAAAAGCGCTGGAGTGGCTTCGAAAGCAGTAAATTCTAAAGCGCATTTAGCCCGGTCGTTAGCTGATCCGATTCGAACCTGCATTCTGCCGGTGGATTTATTTCAAACGAGTTCAGCGTGAGTGCCGCCATTCTATTTCCTTCGTACATTCGCTACTCATCAGCAGGCAAATAAGAATATGTACAGATCCCAGCAGCATTTCATTTCCGAACTTGAAAAAGCAGGCGAACTCATCCGAATTAAAGAGTTTGTTGATCCGCATCTTGAAATAACAGAAGTGGTTGACAGAATTTCAAAGGTTTCCTCCCTTTTGGGGAAGGCGGAGGGAGGGGCTGCGCTTCTTTTTGAAAATACCGGCACCGGATTTCCATTGCTGATCAACGCCATGGGTTCTGAAAAAAGAATGTGCATGGTGCTGGGTGTTGACAAACTGGATGAGGTAGCCAGTGATATTGAATCGCTTTTTCATTCCCTGACCTCTCCGAAAAATTCCTTATCCGATAAACTGAAAATGCTGCCGGAACTGGGAAAAATTTCTTCCTGGATGCCGAAGATCAAAAAAAGCAGGGGAGAATGCCAGGAGGTGGTAATGACTGATCCGGACATTACCAAACTTCCGGTGATGAAATGCTGGCCGCATGACGGCGGGAATTTTTTAACCCTTCCCATCATCCATACTGTAAGTCCTTCCAGCGGGATCCGGAATGTGGGTTTATACCGTATGCAGGTGTTCGGCCCGAAGCTGACCGCACTTCACTGGCACAAGCATAAAGTTTCTGCAGGCCACTTCAATGAATATAAAAAACTAGGCAAAAGAATGCCTGTCGCTGTGGCGCTGGGCGGCGATCCGCTTTATGCTTTTTCTGCTGCTTGCCCGTTGCCGCCGAATTTTGACGAGTACATGTTCACTGGTTTCTTAAGAAAAAAGAAAGTGGAACTGGTAAAATGCTTGACACAAGACATGTATGTTCCCGCCGATGCGGATTTTATTATTGAAGGTTATGTTGACCCCGAAGAGGATCTGATTTTAGAAGGCCCGTTTGGAGATCATACCGGTTATTATTCCCTTGCGGATTATTATCCTAAGTTTCATATTACCTCTATCACCCATAAGAAAAACCCGGTTTACCCGTCCACCATCGTGGGCATTCCTCCGCAGGAAGAT
>JAHEYJ010000165.1 GCA_023251675.1 Bacteroidota bacterium | reverse complement strand
AAGAGAAAAAAGATAGTAAAAAACAAGTATTAAATTTTATAATTGGTAAGAAGAAAATAATATTAAAAAGGCCTGTATCGGTTCTCGCATCCAATCAACATTCTTTTTGGATTTTAGATCAGGGGAATAATGCCGTATTTCAAGTTGACGGAGATGTGGGTAAAATTCCCCATTTCATTGATAAAAAAAATGACAACTATACTTCGTTAGTAGGCATTTGCAAGTTTCATGATAAGGAGATCCTGTTTACTGATTCCCGATCAAATAAAATTTTTCTTGTCAATACTGAAAAAAAAGAATGTAAAGTATTAAATGATACGCTAAAATTAAATAAACCTACTGGAATTGCATATTCACTATTGAATAAAGAAATTTGGGTTATAGAAACAGGCACCCACAGGATTGTAGTTCTAAATGAAAAAGGGGAGATTAAAAAAACAATTGGCTCAAGAGGAAATGCAAATGGAGAATTTAATTTCCCCACACATATTTGGATTGATAAAAAAGGAAATGCCTATGTTACAGATGCGATGAACTTCAGGATACAGGTTTTTAATAATAAAGGGGACGTAGTTTCGGTTTTTGGTTCAAGCGGGGATAAACCCGGCTATTTTTCAAGCCCAAAAGGAGTTGCCACAGATTCGTATGGTAATATTTACGTTGCAGATGCCATGTTTCATGTAGTCCAGGTTTTTGATATCAATGGAAATTTCTTATATACTTTTGGATCACAGGGCTTTGACAAAGGCCAATTCTGGATGCCTTCAGGTATGTACATTGACGACAATGATAAAATTTATATAGCTGACAGCTATAATTCAAGAATACAAATATTTCAATTAATTACAGGAAAATGAAAACAATTATCAACCTGATCATGCTATTGGGAATTCCTGCAATACTGAGTTCTCAATCTATTATCAACACAAAACATAATTTATCTGTTAGTGGACCCGGAACTGTTAAAGCCACCGCTGAAAATGAAATTTGCGTGTTCTGCCATACACCTCATAATAGCAAGCCGATGTCTGCTTTATGGAATAGAAACAATCCTGTTGGAACCTATACAGTATATAACAGTAATACGATGACTGCTCCTCCACTAGGACAACCTACAGGATCATCGCTCTTGTGCCTCTCGTGCCATGATGGAACAGTGGCTTTAGGACAAGTGTTAAGCAGAATAACTCCCATTAGTTTTGCAAGTACTGTGAACATGCCGGCAGGATCTAGCAATCTTACTCAAGATCTATCAAATGACCATCCTATTTCTTTTACCTATGATGCGGCTTTAGCCACAGCAAACGGGCATCTGAAAGATCCTGCTACTTTACCATCCCAAATAACATTGGAGAATAGTAAACTTCAATGTACTTCCTGCCATGATCCTCATAAAAATATTTATACCGACTTTCTTGTTGCTTCTACTCAAAATTCCAGTTTATGTGTTGCTTGCCATCAGGTAACAAACTGGGCGGCAAGCATACACAACACCTCTGTAAAAACATGGAACAATACGGCTCCGAACCCATGGCCTTATACTCCCTGGACCACAGTTGCTGAAAATGCTTGCGAGAATTGTCATAATCCGCATAATGGAGGAGCGCCTAATCGCTTATTAAAATATAAAACAGAAGAAGATAATTGCCTTGATTGTCATGGCGGACATGCATCAACCAAGAACATTACAGCTGAATTTTCAAAAACATATACACACCGAGTCTATGATTACACCGGCGTTCATGATCCGCTTGAAGTAACGGCCGTAATTACAAAGCATGTTGAATGTGTGGATTGCCATAATTCTCATGAGGCCAAAACACAAGCAGCAACTGCACCAAATGTAAAAGGATCAAACATTGGCGTTGTAGGAATAGATAAAAATGGCGCTACGGTAAACCCTGTTAGTTACGAATATGAAATATGCTATAAATGTCATTCAAGTACTGCTTTAACTGCAACTTCAATCACTCCTCCAAGGCAAATTATTCAAAGTGATTTAAGATTCGAGTTTGATCCGGCTTCGAGTATTTCGTATCACCCCATTGTTGCAGCAGGCAAAAATGCTGGCATAACTGATTTAATTAGCCCATTAGACCCAACAAGTATAATTTATTGTACTGATTGTCATTCAAGCAATGACGTTTCAGCCACTGATCCAAAAGGGCCTCATGGCTCTATCTATCCTCACATTTTAAAATATAATTACGATACAGCAATTGCCTATAATGCTACCCCTAATTCATACGAATTATGTTATAAGTGTCATGATGAAACAACAGTGATTACCAAGCATCAACAAATGAAAAACACCCATGGCACTCTAACATCGTGCTACACCTGTCATGACCCTCACGGAATTACCGGAACGCTTGGCAATTCAACAAATAATATGTATTTAATTAATTTCAATACAAATGCTGTGACTGCTAATAGTAACGGTGTACTTAACTGGACATATACTTCTCCGGGACATGGACAATGTAATCTTCTATGTCATGGAACACCGGCACATGATCATATAAACTCAGTGTATTGAATACGTAATTGAACGCATTGTTGTAAATCTTCAGCATAATACATTCACTGATATAAATCATTCTTTTGGTACACACATGTGATTAAAATTGTAATCGGCAATAAATTAGTTTTAAAGAATATTTCTTCACATTTATGAGACATAAAATTGAATGCACCGCCTGTACAAGCATTAATTGTTTTGTCAAAAAATATTGTACAGGCGAATATCTGGATAAAATTTCTACTCAAAAAAATCAGAACTTCTATAAAAAGGGTGATTACATTTTCAGGGAAGGGAATACAATGCTGGGCATTCATTTTATTCAGCAAGGAGGCGTAAAAGTAGTTACTCCAAATTTGAACGGGAGGGAACAGGTAGTCCGAATCGCTTCCGATGGAAACATTTTAGGCCATCGTGTGCTGGGGAATGATAAATACTACTTTAATGCCATTGCTTTGATGGATACGAACGTTTGCTTTATTGAAACCGGCTTATTTCGCGACTCGTGCATGAGTATTCCGGATTTTGCCTATAATCTTATTCTATTTTATGCACTTGAACTGAGAAGAACAGAGTTACGTGTAAAATACCACGCTCAGATGAATATCCGTGAAAAAGTAGCGGAAGCATTTGTTTATCTGAATGATGTATTCGGCACAAACGCTGCAACAAAAACTTTAAATATTGAACTAGACCGTCAAGAGATTGGTGATGTGGCAGGCACCACCCCCGAGCAAGTATCCAGGCAGCTCAATGATTTTGAAAATGAAAAACTCATTCTCAGAAAAAAGAGGGAGATCCAAATTCTAAATGTAAAAGGACTAAAAAATATTGTTCGTGAATATAAAATCGAATAATTTATCCAGCCCGACAATCAGGCTTTACAGTCCTCTTCCATCCTATTTCCTTAAACATTTCTATTATTTCTTATCATTTTTTTTGTAAACTTTACTTGTATTCCATATACTATTTTCATTACCCTCGTATCTTCAAATGCAACCAGGAAGTTTCACGCTTAGCATTAAAAATCAATTTTTAATATTAATAATTATTGCATTTGGATTAAATGCAAATACTTTATTCAACGAATATGTTCTTGATGATGCGATCGTCATTACTGAAAATAAATTTGTTGAAAAAGGAATACAAGGAATACCGGAAATACTAAATCAAAGTTATTTTAAAGGTTATAAAAAATTAGAAAACCTTGAATTACCAGGAGGCAGATACCGCCCTTTTTCATTAATGATTTTTGCAATTGAATACCAGTTCTTTGGAGCTAATCCATTCGTTAGTCACTTAATTAATATTATTTTGTTTCTCCTGCTCATTGCATTACTATTCAAATTATTTAATCTCTATCTCTTCAGGCAACAGAACCCCTATCTTGCATTTGTCACCTGCCTGCTATTTGCCGTCCACCCCATCCATACGGAAGTAATTGCGAATGTTAAAAGCCGTGATGAGATCATTACATTTGTATTATTAATAGCATCATTACTCGCACTGATTAAACATTCAGAAAAACGATCGATCAGCATATTAATCGTTAGCCTCCTCTGCTTTTTTCTTGCTTTGCTTACAAAGGAAACTGCCGCTGTCTTTGTCGGAATCGCTCCCCTCGCAACCTATTTCTTTCTTAATCACCCATTAAAAAAATCTGCACGTGCATCAATTCCTTTATTTCTAATACTCATAGGATATTTATTCATACGCTATATCATTATTGGAGTCAATTATACATCTGCAAATGACATTACAAATGTGCCGTATCTATATGCAACAGCTTCGGAAGCTTTTGCAACTAAATCTTATATGCTCATTAAATATTTACAACTGCTTTTCATTCCCTACCCTTTATCTTTTGAATATGGCTTCAATCAAATTCCCTATATACATATTATTTCCCTCCCATTTTTCATTTCCATTCTCTTTCTTCTTGTACTGCTCGCCTATGCAATTTATACTTTCAAAAGAAGATCCATCTTTTCCTTTTCTATTCTGTATTTCATGCTGACCATTTCATTGGCCTCTAATTTCATTATTGATACCGGGACACCTTTATCTGAACGATTACTATTTCAGCCATCACTTGCATTCTGTATTGCTGTATCCGTCCTGTACTTTCAAACAGCGAAAAGATTTAAACTGCCGGCACTGAGTTTTTTAATTATTATTTTGGTGCTTTTCTCAGTAAAAACAGTTTTAAGAAATAGTGTATGGAAAAACTACGACACTCTTGTACTGACGGATGTTATTTCATGCCCGAACAGTGTAAGAATAAATCAGTTTGCAAGGGATATTTTCCTGTCAAAATCAATAAATGAGAAGAATGCAGAATTAAAAATCTCATATCTAAAAAAAGGGACTTTTTATGGAGAGCGAATGATCGGGATTTGTCCGGAAGTTCCTGATATATATATGAATTTAGGTTATGCTTATTATAATCTTTCCGACTATAATCAAGCTGCAACAATATGGGAAAAAGGCTGTCAGCTGGAACCCTCTGATTCTGCTGCCAAAATGTTTTCTAAAATTCTAAGTGATGAATTATATAAACTGGCAAATGGCTTTTACGAACAGGGGAAATCCGATGATGCAATTAATTGCTATCTGAGATCAATTGAATTAAATAATAACAACGCAGAATCCTGGTATAACTTAGGCGGAAATTATTTTTTAAGAAATGACACCATTAACGCGAATAAAGCATGGGCAAGAGTTAAATATCTTGATCCAAAACATAAGTTCTTAAAAGAAGATTTTTCGAAAATTTGAAACTATACTGCTTGCAGAAATGATGTTAAATATTAAAAAGAGCCTGAACCATACAAAGAATCAACTAATCATTTTAGTTCTTTTAACCTTCGGATTAAACGCCAATACTTTATTTAATGATTACGCCCTTGATGATGCAGTTGTAATGACAGGAAATAATTTCGTTCAAAAAGGCATAAAGGGCATTCCCGAGATCATTACAAATGATTATGTATCCGGGTATACAAAACAAGAAAACATATTAACGGGAGTCAGGTACCGGCCATTTTCGCTTATTTTATTTGCAATAGAATATCAATTTTTCGGAACAAACCCTTTTATAAGTCATTTGATCAATGTTATTCTATTTACACTTTTAATTTTATTGCTCTATAAACTATTGCAAACATTTGTTACGCCTGAACAAAGTCATTATCTCCCTTTTGCTACGTGCCTGCTGTTTGCAGTGCATCCCATCCATTCTGAGGTAATTGCAAATGTTAAAAGCAGAGACGAAATAATAACTTTCATCCTCCTTATTACTTCATTAATCTCAATTATTAAATTTTATAAAACAAAAAAATCATGGATGTTTATTAATAGTTTGTTTTTATTCTTCTTTGCGCTTTTAACGAAAGAAACTGCAGTAACTTTTATTGGAGTCGTTCCTCTGACTTTATATTTCTTTAGCGATCAATCAATAAAAAGGTCCTTGCGCTCTTCCCTTCCTTTTATTTTAATCTTTATCGGGTATCTTACTATTCGGTATTTTATGGTCGGCTTTAAACATTATCCGGTAAATGATGTTACAAACGCTCCCTATTTATACGCAACCTACTCACAGGCGCTGGCGACTAAATTTTATGTCCTGATTAAATACATCGGGCTTTTATTTTTTCCATACCCATTAAGTTCCGACTACGGATACAATCAGGTTCCTTATATAAATTTGATTTCATTAAAATTTTTCTTTTCGCTCATCATCCTGTCTGGCATACTGTATTATGCAATCAATAACTTTAAAAAACGAGCGGTACTTTCCTTCTGCATACTCTTCTTCTTTGCCACTCTATCCGTTGGAAGTAATTTCATAATTGATCTGGGAACGATCATGGCTGAACGAATGTTATTTCAATCTTCTTTGGCAGCCTGTATAGCGATGGCTTTTCTATTTATGAGCATAAGCAAATCTTCGAATTTACTTGCCAATACTTCGCTGCTTATTCTCCTTGCTTTGTTTTCAATTAAAACATTTTCTCGCAACCGTGAGTGGAAAAACAATGAAACACTTATCTTGTCTGATGTTATATCTTCTCCGAATAGCGCAAGAATGAATTTGTACGCATGTGAACAATATATTATTAAAGCGAATAAAACGGCCAGCCATGAATCAAGAAATAATTATATCAATAAAGCAGTTTTCTATGGCGAACAATCATTAAAAATACAATCGACATTCGCCTATAGTTTCTTAAAGACGGGTATTGCTTATTACTACCAAAATAATTATGAAAGATCGGCTGACCTTATGCTACAGGCGCTCAAGCGCGATTCGATCGATCCTGAAATAAGAAAATGGACAGATCATTTAAGCGATATTTTCTACAAACAAGGCAACGGTCAATACGAAGAAAGAAATTTTGATAAAGCAATTGCCAACTATCGTAAATCAATAAATTTAAATGCAAATAATACAGAGGCCTGGTATAAC
>JAHEYJ010000164.1:2994-7003 GCA_023251675.1 Bacteroidota bacterium | reverse complement strand
CAAAAGAGGAAGAACAGGGCGTTTTGATAGCTATCCTGCTGCATGATATAGGCCATGGGCCATTCTCGCATGCGTTGGAGAACAGCATCGTGGATGATATTCCGCATGAAGATATTTCCGAATTATTTTTTGAGAAGCTGGATGCGGAATTTGAAGGCAAGCTATCCCTGGCAAGAAAAATCTTCAACGGCAGCTATAAAAAGAAATTTCTTCATCAGCTGGTTTCCAGCCAGCTGGATATGGACCGGCTGGATTACCTGAACCGCGACAGTTTTTTTACGGGCGTTACTGAAGGTATTATCAGTTCTGACCGTATCATTCAAATGCTGAATGTGGTTGGCGATGAACTGGTAGTGGATGCAAAAGGAATTTATTCCGTAGAAAAGTTCATTATCGCAAGGCGGCTGATGTACTGGCAGGTGTATCTGCATAAAACCGTATTGAGTGCGGAATTTCTTTTAGTTAAGATTTTAAGAAGAGCAAAAGAAATAGCAAGTCAGAATTCAAAAGCACGTGGTGAGCGGAGTCGAACTATCAAAAATCAAAAGTTGTTTTGCACCCCTGCCTTGGAAACATTTATGTTCAATACGATCGGAAAAAAAAATATACATGCCCATCTGGAAGATTTTGCATTGCTTGACGACTCCGATATTTTTGCCTGTGTAAAAGCATGGATGAAGAACGATGACTTTATTCTTTCTTCTCTTTGCAAAATGCTGATCAACCGGAAACTTTATAAAGTGGTGGTGCAGGACGGGCCGTTTGATGAAGAAACGGTGGATGAGCTCAGGTCAAAGATTCAGAAGAAATATAAACTGAACAGTGAGGAAATTGAATACTTTGTTTTTGCATTGCCGGTAACCAACGATGCGTATCGCCCGGATAAGATCAGGATCAAAATATTGTTTAAAGATGGAAAGATCGCGGACATTGCCCAGGCTTCTGATCAGGCCTATCTTTCCGGGTTGAAGACGGTGAAGAAGTATTTCCTCTTTTATCCTAAAGAATTTGCAGGGAAATAAACATTATAGCCTTGATAATTACTCTTCTTCTTGTTGTATTTAGCGTTATTATTTATTTAAATTTGTTGGATACTAATTAACCAATCTGTAACGAATATTACAAATAAATACAAAGCACTGATAGATTGGTACTATTCGTAACCATTCGTTATTAGTAACCAGTATGGAATTCAAAGCACGTCAGATAGCGGCACTCTTAAATGGCTCTGTTGAGGGTAATCCCGAAGCGATGGTAAATTCCCTTTCCAAAATAGAAGAAGGAAAAGCCGGTTCCCTTTCGTTCCTCAGCAACCCGGCCTATAACTCCTATTTATATTCTACAGAAGCTTCAGTAGTGATCGTGAACAAGAGTTTTACAGCAGAGCAGCCATTGAAGAAGACCTGCACGCTCATCCGTGTAGATGATTCCCGTGTGGCTTTCGCGAAACTACTGGAGATGCACCAGAAATCAAAGAACAATAAAACAGGCATAGAGCAGCCGTCTTTTGTTTCTAAAACGGCATTGATCGGGAAGGAAGTCTATGTGGGCGCTTTTGTTTACCTGGGTGAGAATGTGAAAATAGGGAACAACGTAAAACTTTTTCCCAATGTCTTTGTAGGTGACAATACAACGATCGGTGATAATACCATTCTTTATGCCGGAGTGAAAGTGTATCACGAATGCATGATCGGCAAGAACTGCACGCTTCATGCCGGCGTCGTGATCGGGAGTGATGGATTTGGATTTGCTCCAAACAACGACAGTAATTTCAAGATCCAGCATTTAGGCAATGTTATCATTGAAGACAATGTAGAGATCGGATCAAACACGACGATCGACCGCGCTACTCTGGGTTCAACCCTTATCCGTAAAGGAGCCAAGCTTGATAATTTAATTCAGATAGGGCATAATGCAGAAATAGGGGAGAACACGGTGATTGTTGCTCAGACAGGCATTGCGGGTTCCACAAAGATCGGAAAGAACTGTATCATCGCCGGACAGGTTGGCGTAGTGGGTCATATCACCATTGCCGATGGTGTTCGGATCGCGGCCCAGTCAGGAGTCGGTAACAGCATTTCGCAGGAAGGAGCTACGGTTCAAGGCTCCCCGGCTTTTTCTATAGGGGAATATAAGCGTTCTTATGTGCTTTTTAAAAACTTCCCTGATGTGAATAACAGAATAAAGTCCATTGAAAAGATATTACAAGAGTTGAAAATGGTCAAAGGGATAGAAGAATAAAGCCAATTCGTTAATTGTTCTCCAAAATTTCTTCGCGTTTATTTCCGTATAGATTATACCTTTATGGTCCCTAATAATTTTATTATGGCAAAACAACGAACCATTAAAAACCCTGTTACCGTCTCCGGAGTCGGATTACATACTGGAGAAAAGGTTTCTTTGACCTTCAAACCGGCCCCTGAAAATCACTGGTTTAAATTTCAGCGTATTGATCTTCCAAACAAGCCCATCATCGATGCGGATCTGGATAATGTGATCTCTACGGAAAGAGGCACGACACTGGAAAAAGACGGAGTCCGTGTTCATACCACCGAACATGTGCTGGCGGCGCTTATTGGAATGGAAATCGACAATTGCCTTATTGAGATCACGGGCCCTGAAATGCCGATCATGAACGGAAGTTCAATGCCTTTTGTCGAAGCTATTGAAAAAGCAGGTGTCATTGATCAAAATGCGGAGCGTATCTATTTTGAACTCAAAACAATTCTCTCCTATGAGGACAAGGACAAAAATGTAGAAATGCTGGCTGTCCCCCAGGAGGAATGCCGTTTGACAGTTATGGTAGATTATAATTCTGAGATCCTGGGAACGCAGCACGCGCATATTTATAAGACCAGTGAGTTTAAAACGGAAATTGCTAAATGCCGTACGTTCGTTTTTCTTCACGAGCTGGAAGTTCTGCTTCAGCATAACCTGATCAAAGGAGGCGACCTGGACAACGCCATCGTTCTGGTTGATCACCCGATCCCTGCTGAACACCTGGCGCATCTGCGTAAAGTGTTCAATAACCCGGATGTGGAAGTGAAGGACAGGGGAGTGCTCAACAATACGCAGCTGCATTTTTACAATGAACCGGCCCGTCATAAACTGCTGGATATAGTTGGCGACTTTGCCCTGCTCGGAATGCCTTTCAAAGCACATATTCTTGCGGCCCGCCCCGGCCATGCCGGCAATATTGCTTTTGCCAAAAAGATGCGGGAACTGATCAGGAAGGAAAAAAATAAAAAAGTGGTTCCGCAGTATGATATCAACAAATATTTGCTGGACATAAATGATATTTGCAAGATATTGCCGCATCGCCCTCCGTTCCTCCTCGTCGATAAAATTCTTGAGCTAAGCCCGACGCATGTGGTGGGAATGAAAAATGTTACGATGAACGAGGATTTTTTCCGCGGACATTTTCCGGGCAACCCGGTCATGCCCGGTGTGCTCCAGGTAGAAGCCATGGCGCAATGCGGAGGTGTACTCGTGCTGAAAACCGTTCCGGATCCGGAGAATTACCTGACTTATTTTTTAAAGATCGATAACACCCGATTTAAAAACAAAGTCGGCCCGGGCGATACCATTATTTTTGTTCTCGATCTTATGGAACCGATACGTAGGGGACTTTGCCACATGAAAGGAACTGCCTATGTAGGAGATAAGATCGTGATGGAAGCTGAAATGATGGCGCAGATAATTAAAATGAAAGACGTGCCTGCTCCGGCAAAAAAACCGGTACCGGCAAACTAATTTCTGCCTATCGGGGCGATAAATAATTTGTAAGTTCGTGCTACAGTGAGAAAAACAGTATGAGTAATTCATTCATTCATCCCGACGCAAAACTTGGCAAGAACGTAACCGTTGATCCTTTTGCCGTGATCAATAAAAACGTGGAGATAGGAGACGGTACATGGATCGGTTCGCATACGACGATCATGGAAGGAGCGCGAATCGGGAAGAACTGCAAGATA
Organism: Bacteroidota bacterium; assembly: GCA_023251675.1. Taxonomy (GTDB): domain Bacteria; phylum Bacteroidota; class Bacteroidia; order Palsa-948; family Palsa-948; genus Palsa-948. The sequence goes on along the minus strand of JAHEYJ010000164.1, from coordinate 3,029 downwards.
TTCCCCGGAGCCGTGATTTCCGCCATACCGCAGGA
>JAHEYJ010000164.1:1693-2984 GCA_023251675.1 Bacteroidota bacterium | reverse complement strand
TGAAATTTTCAGGGGAAAAAACCACTGCTGAAATTGGCGACAATACGGTTATTCGTGAATGTGTTACTGTGAACCGGGGCACAAAGGATAAGTTGAAAACTACGGTTGGCAGCAATTGTCTGCTCATGGCGTATGTTCATGTGGCGCACGATTGTTCTATCGGCAATAATGTGATCCTTGCTAACCTGGTTACGCTTGCCGGGCATATTGCGATTGATGACTGGGCCATACTGGAAGGGCTGGTTGCCGTGCAGCAGTTCATTCATATCGGTGCGCATTCATTTGTAACCGGCGGATCGCTGGTTAGAAAAAATATTCCTCCGTTTGTTAAAGCCGCCCGCGAGCCGCTTTCGTATGCGGGGGTTAATTCCGTAGGTCTCCGGAGAAGAGGATTCTCAAACGAAACCGTTTTGCAGATAGAAGATATTTACCGCACCATTTATGTGCGCGGCTACAATGTATCCAACGCGCTGAATATCGTTGAGCAGGAAGCTCCCGCTTCGGCAGAGAAAGACCTTATCGTGAAGTTCATCCGCGATTCCAAGGATGGAATTATCAGGGGGATTACGGCGTAGACGGAATTGGAGAACACAAATGGTGGACTCCAAACCCCGCTCACACGTGTCTAAAAGGAAAATTTATCGCTTTAAAATCTCAACGAGTCGTTTGTTCATGTATAGTTTTTCCTTGCCGACCCGTATGCTTTTCAGGATTCCTGCATCTTCCAGTTGAGTGAGGTAAACCCCGGCTGTTTTTAGTTGGGCGATCTTGGCTTCAGTAAGAAACTGGCGTTTGCAGTAGGGCAGTTTATATATGACTTCTACAAGTTCGCGTGAATAGATCTGGGGCAGTTTTTTCTTGAGAATGTTTCCGGTCTCTTCCATTGCCTTCAGCATATCATCAATTTTATGCTGTGTTATTCCTGCGGTATTTTCTACAGCATCCAGCATATATAATATCCATCTTTCCCATTCTCCTTTTTCAGTAACTGCGCGCAATCCAGCATAATATTCCCTTTTGTGTTCAATGATATATTTGCTCAGATATAGAATTGGAATGTCAAGCAACTCATTATGTACGAGATAAAGTATATTCAAAATTCTCCCCGTCCGCCCATTTCCATCGGTGAACGGATGAATAGATTCAAACTGATAGTGGCTGACAGCCATTTTTACTAATGTGTCTGTGCCTTCATCATTCAGATTGAGATACGCTTCAAGATTGCGAAGTACATCACGAATAATTTTCTCTCCTTCCGGTGGTGTATAAACGATTTCTCCCGTAGCCGGAT
>JAHEYJ010000164.1:0-1683 GCA_023251675.1 Bacteroidota bacterium | reverse complement strand
GTATTGCGAATGCCTGAATGGTTTTGCTTGATCGTGTTCATCAATTCGATAAATAAGTTTGTCGTGAAGATTCCTTTTTTACGAATGAGGTCATATCCTTGCCAAAGAGCGTCCTGGTAATGCAAAACCTCTTTTGTAGCAGGGTCTGTTATTTTTATTTGAGAAACGAGTGCCTCATATAATTTATCATTTGTAGTAATGATATTTTCTATTTCAGAACTCGCGCGCGCTTCCTGCAAACCAATTGTATTTACGAAAATGGAAGGGTTGGGCAATTGCCTTGCTGAACCTGCCAGTTTCGCCAATGCTTTATGAGCACTAATGGATTTCTTAAGCACCGCTTTTGTTTCCACATCTTGTTTAGGAGGAAGAAGCGGAAGTGTGTTGTAGGGTTTGTCTCTTTTGAATGCCATGATCCGGTTTTTTATCGAGGGAAAGCAATGCCCTCGTTTTTAATACAAGGGCAAAAATAGTAAAAATATGCCCTAGTACAAAACACAGAGGCATTGGGAGCTTTCGAAGGGAAACCCCGCTCGTGCGCATCTTCCCTTGACGCATACGAAGTGGTTGGACAGGCAGCGTGAACAGTCGGTTATTTTCAAAATAATATATTTGCCGCCCGCCTACAGAACGGGCAATCTTTTTTGAAATGCGGCATGGGAACGATTGTTTGGTCGGAGTAAAAGAGGAGTTTACGTTCGTTCACAGGCGGGTTGGCTTAATAGGGGTCGAACAATGCTTTTTTTAACAAAACTAATAGTATTCTGGCTCCGATTATATACGGAGTCCGTAACTTCCTTCGGACAATACTGAACCCAAACCTACCTTGTAAGGAAGATTCTCTATAAAAAGTAATAAAAATAAATAATTATGATTGCGCTTAGATGCGCCTACGACATGCCTATCGGCAGCCTGCCTGCGGTAGGCAGATCACGCCTGCGCCGTAGGCCCGCCAAAGGTCAGTGGCAGAGCGCCGGAAGGAAGATCGTTGTCCTTGATATCTCCGTGAGCATCTTCGTATTTTGAAATATTGTCCTTGAGCGCTTTCATCAATCGTTTAGCATGTGAAGGGGTGAGGATGATGCGTGCTTTCACTTTCGCTTTCGGAACGCCCGGCATTACTTTAATGAAATCTAGCGCAAACTCAGAATGTGAATGGGTGATGATGGCAAGGTTGGAATAAATTCCTTCCGCCACCTCTTCGCTCAGTTCGATATTGAGCTGGTTCTCGTTTGGTTTGGGGTTGTTTTTGTTTTCCATTTTTATTTCATCGAAGTCCGAACATTTTATGAACCTGCCTGCGGCAGCCAGACCTACGAAGTACGAACCACTTTTATTTGTAGTTCGTACGTTCGTAAAGTTTCGTTGTTCGTTGATTACGCTTCTTGTTTCTCTATAGCAGATCCTTCGGTCTTCGACAGCATCAGGCGGTCGAATTCTTCTTTGGAGCCGACAATGATCTTTTCGTATTCGCGCAATCCCGTTCCCGCAGGGATCAAATGGCCGACGATAACGTTCTCCTTCAATCCGGAGAGGTCGTCCATTCTTCCTGCGATCGTAGCTTCGGAAAGCACTTTTGTAGTTTCCTGGAACGATGCGGCAGAAATAAAGCTGTTGGTCTGCAGCGATGCGCGTGTGATACCTTGCAGTATTGGGCGTGCCGTTGCCAGGATGCAATCGCGT
>JAHEYJ010000245.1 GCA_023251675.1 Bacteroidota bacterium | reverse complement strand
TTTTCGATTTTCATATCAACGGCATCTTTTACGGTTTCGCTGACGGAGAGCGTATCCACATGGTTCCCGGTAGAGAACAGGTACCGGAAATTTGAAAGAATATTATTTTCAGTGATATCCCTCAAGGCATCTCCAAAGTTTATAGAATAGGTAGTGTTCTTCTGCAGGGTATCCCGGATCTCTATTAAAAGTGTTTTGCCTTTTACTTTTATTTCGGGCGGTGTTTTCATTGGCGGCGAGATCACAAGCTGTTTCTGCAAATCACTAAGCTGGATGAATTCATCAAAAGAAATAGTGATGTCCTTTGCTGAAAAATTTACCCTTGCGCTGTCAGGACTGTATTTTTCTGCAAACGGAGGAGAAACGTCTTTAGGCCCTCCGGAAGGAGATACGATTTGAGCGCATGAGGAAAATACAAATGGGATAATTAGCCCATTTGCCAATTTGAAAAAATGTTTCTGAATTTGGATTTCCATTTGCTAATTGACTAATCTGCTAATTGACTAATTATAGTTCCAATCTGTTCAATATAAATTTTATCTGTCTCATTAAAGTCGTTCAGTTTGTCGGAATCAATATCCAGTACTGCAAAAATTTCACCTTTTTTAAAACAGGGGACTACTATTTCTGACTTTGATTCTGTACTGCATGAAATATGATCCGGAAATTTTTCTACGTCTTCAACCAGGATTGTTTTCTTTTCTTTCCAGGAAGTTCCGCAAACGCCTTTCCCGAAACCGATACGGGTGCAGGCTACCGGCCCCTGGAATGGCCCAAGCACCAGTTCGTTTTGTTTGACAAAATAAATCCCCACCCAGAAAAAATTCATTCCTTGTTTGACGGCGGCAACAATGTTGGCGGTGTTGGCAATGAAATCTTTTTCTCCTTCCACGAGCGCCATGACCTGGGGAATGAGCGATTGGTATTTTTCTTCTTTCGTGCTTCCTGTAACGGAGATGGTTTCCGACATAAGGAGGGATATAGGATAAGCGGTAAAGGTATAGGTAAATAAGCAATCCGCAAATACCCTATACCTTATTCCTTTTCAATGCGCCAGGGTAGTTGCAATAGTTGCAACACTTACTTTGGTATCAGGGATCTCCAGTATTTTATTGGCACATGCTTCAAGCGTAGAACCCGTGGTAACCACATCATCTACAAGAAGAATATGTTTGCCCATTATTTTTTCGGGGAATGAAATTTTAAAAATCTCCTCAACATTTTTCCACCGGGCAAATCTCGATTTTCTGGTCTGTGTTTCTGATGAAATGGTTCGGATCAGCACACCGGCCGGCAATTCTGCTTTCATCGATTCCGAAATACCCTGAGCAAATGTTTCGCTTTGGTTATACCCGCGTTTTTTCAACTTTCGGGAATGCAGCGGAACGGGAATCACTACATTGGCGGATGAAAAAAGGGGAGCCCGTTTCAGTTCATTACCATAATGTTTGCCCAGGGAAATACCTATCTCCTTTTTCCCCCTGTATTTCAACTGGTGAATCAGGTGCTGCACTTTACTTCCCTTGCTGAACGAATAAAGCGAGGAAGCTGAATGAATATTCGTCCGGCCCCAGAAAAGTTTTATCACCGGGTTGTCGGCATACAAATGAAAGTTTGTTTTCGGAAGGTGATACAGGCAATGCGTGCAGATGCAATCCTCCTGTTTGAATAAACTCTTTCCGCAGGCATAGCATACCTTGGGAAAAATCAGCGATAAAAAATCGTTTAACATGATTTTAATAACTTCGCGGTGCAAATATTAGCATTTGCAGTGTACCGTCAAAATCAATTTTTATGAACGAACCTGAAAAAAAGAAAAAGGGAGAATGGGTCTACATCCTTCTGATTCTTCTTTTGCTTGGTATGAACGGAACCTTCGGCTGGATGTGGTGGAATGAAAAAGGGAAACTTCAGATCATTACCATAGAAAAAGAAACCGTTGCAAAAGACGCGGAGATCGTGAAGCAGGAGCTTATTGCCCTGCAGGCGCAGTACCAGAACCTGGAAGTGAATAATAAATCCATGCAGTCAGAAATTGATTCAAAAAAGGAAGAGATCGCTCAGCTTCAGAAAGAACTTGAGAAAAATAAAGACAACGCCTACATTATTGCCAAGCTGAAAAGAGAGACCCAGACGTTGCGGGACATCATGCAGCATTTCGTTCATGAAATAGATTCTCTTCATACGCTTAACAATACAATAATTGCCGATCGGGAAGTCGTGAGGGGAGAACTGAAAGTGGAAAAAGAAAAAAATACAATTCTTACAAAAGAAAAAGAAGGATTACAGAATACCGTAAACATCGCGAGCCTGCTGAAGGCCGTAGGTATTAAGGTAACGGCTATAGCTGAAAAAAGA
>JAHEYJ010000039.1:21930-25322 GCA_023251675.1 Bacteroidota bacterium | reverse complement strand
CAGAAAAGACATCAATCCAATGACATTATTGGTGAATCAGTAAAAAGCCAAAATTAGCCATAAAACCCTGCTCAGGTATTTTCAGATGCATAGATTTTAAATACATGAAACAACGATCTTATATAGAATTAAAAGAAATGTATTTAATATTTTTACTTTTACATTCAGGGCAAACCAGTTACATAGTAAAATTATGAAGAAAATTAAGAAAACAATTAAGGCCATTGCCAGTACCCTGCAAAATCCCTGGCTGCTTAACCATATTTTATCTGATGATTCGGTTTGGAAAAAATACCTGCTAAAGAAATACAAAAGTCATTCTGTTCTTCCGCTTGTAGAAATTGATGAATTAATCCCGGATTTTTCTGAGACCGTCAGCCTTACTTTCCTGGATGGCGGCTCATTGCCTACTGACATTGCCTTGCTTAAAGCTTTATGCAGAAAATTTCACCCGTGCACTTATTTTGAGATCGGAACCTGGCGCGGCGAAAGCGTGATGAATGTTTCCGAAGTTGCTGCAGAATGTTTTACGCTTGATCTATCTAAAGATGAACTTTTAAAAAAAGGCGCAAGTGAAAAGCAGGTTTCTCAATTAGGATTCTTTTCGAAAGGAAAAGCCAACATCACCCATTTATGCGGCAATTCATCCTCATTTGACTTTTCCACTATCAATAAAAAATTTGACGTTGTTTTTATAGACGGGGACCATCATTATGATTTTGTAAAAAAAGACACGGAAAGTATATTCAGGCACCTGGTACACGAACATTCAATCGTTGTATGGCACGATTACGCTTTTTCTCCTGAAACTATCCGCCATGAAGTATTGGCAGGGATACTGGATGGAATTCCTCCTGCGTTCAGAAATAATTTATATCATGTTTCAAATACGCTGTGCGCTGTCTTTACCTGTGAAAAAATAAATAAAAAAGAGCTTGATGTTTTCGGAGATCCAAGCAAGCTATTCATCACTCACTTAGAAAGTAAAAAGAAATAATTATTTATTCCTGCTTTAACTTATAGGCAACCAACCCGCTTTTGCTGAAAAAAATACTGTCTGAATACAATTCCGCGGGGATCCGAATTGTTTGATTCCACTTCAATAAATAGTCAATTTTATTTTTCCTTAATTCAGTGTATAATTTTTCTTTTTGACCTGGCAATGTAATCATCCCGTAATACTTTGCACCGGAAAAGAAACTAACAAGCCCGGATTGCAGGTAATGGTCTCCCGGATTTTCAGAAGAAATAGAAACCGAAGCGGTATTCCCTGAGATTTTCCCGGCTATTGCTTCTCTATCATCAAAAATATATTTATCCGCATTGAAATTGTTTTTAAACTCAAGTAAGGGAGTTTTAACAAACAAAAGAACAAAAGCAATGAAAAGAGGAATGCCTATTTTATTATTCATCTCACATAGTCTTGAAAAAATAAAATAACCAAGAACGGATATCGCAATTGTATTGATCCATAGGTAGCGTTCAATAACCAGAAGAAAAATATACGGCAAGGTGCAACAGGCACATACAATAATCAAAAAACTGTTCGATTTAAATACTTCAACTATTTTTTTTCTTCTGTAATAAAACACGGTCAAAAGAGCAAGACATAAAACAGTTCCTGCGTCCAGTCCAAAATAAAAAGAACGTATGCTTAACAGGTTTTTTCCTATCACGCTTAAGTAATGCAAGAAGTTCTCTTTGGATTCAAAGGCAGACCATTCCTCAAGGGGCATTTTATGCGGCTCTTCCCAGGCGCAAACAGAAAATTGCCGGTTAGGCTCAATTAAACCCTGCCAAAAACAGGGATGCCTTACTTCTCCAAATACATCCGGATTTGATTTTGGCCCTATGTTATGGAAGTTATATTCTGCCGCGGACGAAATTGTAAATTTATTTTCCTTACGGCTGATAGAATAAATCCATGGAGATGTTATGATCAAAAAAGTAATGACTCCGAAAAAATATTTCCATAGTATTGTTTTTAAAGGCCTTTCTTTTCTTAAATAAAGGAAAAAATTAAAAACAGAAAACGATGAAAGAAATAAAATAAAGCCGATGCTTTTAGAGAAATAAATAAATGCCCCCAATGCACCTATCAATAAAACGAAATATTTTTTATTGATATAATGAGAATCCTCTTTTAACAATACAACATACCATAAACAAAGAGTTAAAAAGAAAAGATCCGGGGTTAAAACCAGAAACGCACAATAAAGAATAAAAATAATAACACATGCTATCGTTGAATAGTAAATATAACTTCTGCTATTTTCAGGAAGCAGCGTATTCACGCCAAGCAAAGCAAAAGCACCTATTAAAACCTGTACTGATTTTGCCGCTGCAAACGGTTCAATTCCTATATAAATAAGGCCAGAAAAAAACCAGGACAGCAGGGGGCTCCAAAAACTATTTACGGCATCCTGAAAATTTCCCCCGGCATATTTTTGCGCAATGATGACATAGACCAATCCATCGGGCGAGTCAACTATAAATCTATAATAAGGAAAAAGAATAAATGCAAGAACAAAATAAATAAATAAGAAAATATTATTTTTAAATTTCATCCTATTGAAAAAACCATTAAGAAAGTTTTTTTGAACGCAGGCGGATGGAATTTCCAATTACGATTACATCTGAAAATGCCATTGCCAGCGCACCGATCATCGGGCTGAGAAATCCCGCAGCCGCGACCGGTATGGCCACTACATTATAGAAGAACGCCCAGAAAAGATTCTGCCGTATGGTCTTCAGCGTATGCCTGCTGATGAGCCAGGCGGTTTGCAACTGCAAGAGATCCTTTGCATTTAGCAGCACGATCTGAGAAGAATGGATAGCCACCTGCGTCGCATTGCCGATGGATATTCCCACCGATGCTTTTGCCAGCGCGGGCGCATCATTGATGCCGTCACCGACCATTGCCACGTGGCCTTTTGCAGCCAGCGCTTCGATCAGCCTCAGCTTTTGTTCCGGCAGCTGCTCACTGTGGACTTCATCAATTCCGATGAGTGATGCAATTTCCTCGCAACGCTTTTTTGTGTCCCCGCTAAGAAGAACCGGATGGATGCCCATTGATTTTAAAAACAAAATGGTTTCTTTTGACCCGGATTTTACTTCATCTTTCAAGTCAACTACACCAACCAGCAATTCATTTTTCAATACATACAGAGAATGAGAATCATCCTTAGTGATTTCAGAAGCAACCCGATACGAACCTACCTTATAATTTGTGCCGTCGCTGCATCTTCCCTCCATCCCCATTCCTTTTATTTCTTTGATATCAGAAAAAGAAAGTGCTGAAACGTTCTTACTTTTTAATTCACTAACAATTGATCTTGCTATGGGGTGAGACGAACGCTGCTCCAGGTGAAAAAGAACGGATTCAATTTCTT
>JAHEYJ010000039.1:0-21920 GCA_023251675.1 Bacteroidota bacterium | reverse complement strand
TTCCGGTGGTCAGTGTGCCGGTTTTATCAAAGACAATGCTTTTCACTTTTGCAAATTCTTCAAGTGAGTTGCCGCCTTTGATCAGGATCCCTTTTTTTGCTGCCCGGCCAATCCCCACCATGACTGCCGTTGGCGTTGCCAGTCCCATCGCGCAGGGACAGGAGATCACCAATACCGCGATACTGTTCATGATGGATTTTTGCAGGGAAATATCAAAGCCAAAATGGCAAACAAAAAAAGTAAGCAGGGATATGCCAAGAACGGCAGGAACAAAAATACTGCTGACCTTATCACCCAGCTTCTGAATATCCGGTTTGGATTGCTGCGCATTTTTGACCATCTCAATGATCTTTGAGAGAACCGTTTCTTTGCCGATTTTTTCAGCAAGCATCCTGACCGTTCCGCTCACAACAATGGTTCCTCCTATTACTTTTTCTCCTTTTGATCTTTCTACCGGCAAGCTCTCCCCGGTGATCATGGATTCATCCACAGAGACAGTGCCGGATAAAACCGAACCGTCAACCGGAATTTTATCGCCCGTATTCACGATCAGCACATCACCCACCAGGACTTCCTTGACCGGTACTTCCCGGATCAGTTCCTGCCCGCCCTGCATCATTACTTTTTTTGCAATCGAAGTCTGAAGTTTGGTCAGCTCGCTGATGGCGCTTGTGGTTTGCTTCACCGACCGGTGCTCCATTACATTACCCATCAGAACAAGCGTAATGATGGTTGCCGTTGTTTCAAAGAAAATATAATTATGCACCTCGTGGGTGCCGTAAAAAAGAACCATGCCGATGATGCTGTATATAAAAGCGGAGCCGGAACCGATCATGATCAGCACATCCATATTGGGCACACCTACTTTAACGGAACTCCACGCGCTTTTTCCGAAATAGAAAACACCTATAAAAAAAACCGGCAGGCAGACCACCAGCTGAACAAGGGGTTGATTAAGAAAAAAATCATGCGGAAAGATCATGTGTGAAAAAAAAAGCGGGATCGTAAACGGAAGCGTGAAAAGAAATTTCTTTTCTACGGAAGAAGTACCGTGATGGTGTTCGTTCGCTTCAACAGGGGTTACCACCTGGTAACCGGCTTTCTTAATATTCTCCGAAAGTTTTTTAAGCTTGGTTTTATCATGAAGGATAAACCTTGCCTCTCCTGTTGCATAATTCACACTGGGGTTTTCCGCGCCATTGTTTTGCAACACTTTTGTAACGGTGAGGGCGCAGGAGGCACAGGTCATGCCTTCTATGTTCAGCGTAACCTGGGAATCCTGATCGTTCGTATGATCGTGTGAATTCATCACAACAAGTACACTGCATCATTTTTATGAACACCCGATTCTCCTTTTACCGGAGCGAGTTCTACAGCAATATGCTCTTGCATGGTCGTGGCGAGCGAGATACCTACAAAATCCGCTTTTACAGGATAGGAATGATGATCGCGGTCGACCAGCACAACCGTGGTGAGGCGTTTAACCGGATATTTCAGGAAAGGATCCATGCTGAAAACCATGGTTCTGCCCGTTTCCAGAACATCGTCAACTATAACAATCACTTTATCTTTGAGATCCTTGTCAGGGAGATTTACTTTTACTTTTCCTGAAAGAGGTTTCTTTTTATTAATGGTTATTTCAGCCAATGTAATTTTAATGGGAGAAATCGCTTTGATCTTGTCAGCAATTCGCTCGGCAAGCAGGTATCCGTTTTTGGCAATTCCGGCTACTATAATTTCTTTTTCCAGGTAGTTGTTCTCATAAACCTGGTAAGCGATCCTGTCGATCCGCTGCCGTATCTGCCTGCTATTTAATATGAGTGTTTTTGAATTTGGCATCCGCCTGGTATTAAAAGAACGAATATACGAATTTCGTACTTTCGTTCCTGACTGCCGCCAGGCAGGTCGGCATGAAGCATAAACAGAAACAAAAAAACAAATCCTCCCTGCCCCCCTTCTCGCTTTCGCGAAACGCTTTGGCGGAGCGAGGTTCAAAGGGGAAAATACAACCGTCTGCATCCGATAGAAAAAGAAAATGGGGCATGGTCTTCATCGCAGGGATTTTTGGAGTTCTTCTTTACACAAATACGATCTCAAACAATTATGTGCTGGATGACTTCTCCGCTATAAAAGAAAATAATATTGTAAGACAAGGGACACACGGTATCAAAGAGATCTTTGAAACATCCTACCGCCAGGGATACCTGTCCGTAAAAGATGGATTATACAGGCCGCTTTCACTGGCGATGTTTGCCGTTGAATGGAACTATTTTCCCGACAAACCGGGCGTAAGCCATTTTGTAAACATCGTTTTATACGGCCTCACCGGGATGTTGCTTTTCTTCTTCCTCCTTCGCCTCGCTTCTGCTGCAGCGAATTCCGGGATTCAAAGCGACGGCAATAAAAAGGGAGAACTATTTGCATTGATAACGACCCTGCTCTTCCTAGCACATCCGCTTCACGTGGAAGTGGTTGCAAACATCAAAAGCCGCGACGAGATCCTTTGCTTCCTGTTTGTGCTTTGCAGTTTCATCTTTGTATTTCATTTTATTGACAGCGGAAATAAAAAATACATTTTATACGGACTGGCAACCTACTTTCTGTCGCTTCTTTCGAAAGAAACATCCATCACCTTCCTGGCGTTGCTCCCCTTGTCCATTCATTTCTTTTCTTCCGTTCCTATCCGAAAGAATATTTTCATCACCGCTTTTTTCATAGGAACTGCGGCCGTTTACCTCTTGATCAGACAACGTGTATTACAGGGCTTTTCCGATACGGGAGTTTCCATGGCTGATAATATAATTGCAGGAACAAAATCGTTCAGCACACACATGGGCACTTCGTTTTATATACTTGGGCTGTATGTTAAGTCGTTGCTCTTTCCCCATCCACTTTCTTATGACTATTCATTCAACCATATTCCAATTGCAGGCATGGGCAATATCTTTTCAATCCTCTCACTGGGATTTTATCTTGCCATAGGTTGTATTGCCGCCTATATTCTTGTTCGAACTTTCAAAAAGAATCAGGAATCAAGTATCAAGTATAAGGAATTGAAAATTATTTCTTTTGGAATTTTCTTTTTCCTGGTCACTATTTTTCTTTTTTCAAACCTGGCTCTGATCATCGGAACATCCATGGGCGACCGGCTGATGTATTTTCCTTCCCTCGGATTTTGTATTTGCTTTGCAATCCTTTATATAAATTATTTTATGAAAAGCGACCTGAAACTGGAATCCGGAAACTGGAAATTATATCCTCTTGCTGTTATTCTCATTCTCCTTTCATATAAAACATTTTCCCGCAATCCGGACTGGAAAGACAATTTCACGCTTTATTCTCACGATGTAAAATTGGTACCGAACAGCGTAAAGGCGCATTATTACCTTGGACTTGAACTGGTGAAAGTGGTTGCCGCTGCGGAGCCGGACGAAGGGAAAAAGAAAAAGATCTATGAAGAAGGAATTGCTGAGTTGGAAGAAGCCGTGAAGATCCAGCCCACGTTTTCAAGCGCTTACACGCAGATGGGAGTTGCCTATTACCGCATGAAAGACTATGAAAAGGCTGTGGAGAATTACAACCAAGCATCTTCCCTGAGCCCTGCTGATGCCATTACCCTGAATAACATCGGAACCATCTATTTTGAGTGGAAGAAATATGCTGAAGCAAAAGAAAAATTCAGCCAGGCACTGGCCATTGATCCGCGGTTTGTGGATGCGCATATGAATATGGGAAGTGTTTTAGGACAAACCGGCGATTTCAAAAATGCCATTTCCAGTTTTCAGAATGCAATTGCGTATGCTCCCGATAATGCCCGGGCCTATTACTTCATAGCGGTCACCTATCAAAACATGGGCGATAAAGAAAATGCAGATAACTATTTCCGGATAGCCGAAAGGATGGATCCGAAATTGAAGCGGCAATAACCTACTCCTGCTTGCTTTTCAGGTAATGATCGGTGAAGAATCTTTTATACTCTTCTATTTTCTTTGCTTTGTAGAATACCGAAAAATTATCAGAGGAAATAGGATATACCTGGTATTCTTCAGGTAAAATATCACTGAATACTTTACTGTCCTGATTAATGAGATCATAATAATCTTTGGCCTTGGCGGCAGTCGGAAAACCTTTCACGCTCACAATCTGGTGTTCCATATCCATCAGCACGTTGCTAATGGTAATATCTGATAGCCGGAAATACTCGGCATTAAAATTTGAGACCCTGGTTTTGAAATCATTGATGTTAACTTTTTTAGCGGAAAGAATGATCATGCATTGATGTTCCGTACTGTCCTTAAAGGTATAAGGCGAGATGTATTTTACAGTATCCTTCAATGCTGCGGAATCAATCGGCGCTGTTTTCATTTTTTTTATATGATCTAGCAATTCCTGTGCTTTTGCTTTAACATCATCTTTCGGATACTTTGCAACCACTCCCTGCAACGCATGTTCGTAATCGTCAGGCCCTTTTGTTTTACCAATGGAAAAAGCGCGCAGCATAGCGAACTTGGGCATCAGGTCACTGGCGCTGTAGAACGAATCGGCTTTATTCACCATGGCAATCACCTCCGTATACCTGGACTGATAATAGGCAGAGAAAGTTTCTCCATAGAATTTTTCTATTTCATTTTTGGATGCGTAAAGCGCTTTTTGGTAATCCGGATTCCGGATGATCTTGGCATATTCAGAATCAGGATGTTCATTCAAGATCTTGTCTTTATAATAATTGGCCCGGCCCTGGTTTTTCTCAGCAAGATAAATCCGGTACAGCTGGTAGTATAAATTGAGGGTATATTTATTTTCAGGATATCGTTTCAGCAATTCTTCAAATGTTTCAGCCGATTTCTGGTTATCCTGAAGATCCTCTTTATAGATCCCTCCGAGCGAATAATACGAATCAATTATTTTATGGCGGGACTTGACTTTCTGGTCTTCATCAAAAGGAATATTTTTCAAATAAAATGCGCGGGTTTTATTTGCCGCGATCTTACCTCCTTTGACCGTATCCACTCGAGCCGTATCAGTCGTTTGTTCCGCCATGACGGTTTCTTTGCTGGCCCGTCTCCAGTTATCTTCCAATGTACGGTTGCCCCATTTTTTAAAAAAATCGGTGACGCCAAAACTCACCGTTGTAGGATTATAAAAATACCAGGTTCCTGCTCCTCCAACATTCTGCCACAGGCTATTGTCGCCCGAAGAAGAACCGGCTTTAGGGTTTTTCGCTTTCAATTCCAGCTCCAGTTTCTTTTTTTCTTCCTCTTCGGTGACCTTTGCAATAATATCATCTATCAGCTTGTTTATCCTGGATGTATCCATGGCCGAAACTTTCAGCAAGCTGTCTTCCTGGTTAATGATATTGATGTTTTTTATCATTGCGGATAAACTCTCCTTCATATTTTTTATCTGCTCATAGTTTTTATAATCCTTGGGCAAAAAAACAATGGTGCTGTCGTAATAGGCCTGAGACGGTTTGTAATCTTTATTATCAAAATAGATTTCAGCAATGCGCAAATAACTTACTGCTTTCTGTTTGGTGTTCATCACGCTGCTTGAAGCTGATTTTTTAAAATAATCCAGGGCTGAAGGAACATCATTCTCCCTGAAAGAAATATCCCCCAGCGCATAGTAGATCTGGTCGCTGTAATCCCTGTTCTTTTCGTCTTTCAGCATTTTATGGAGCTCACTTTTCAAACCTTTTGTATCGGCGCCATTCTCTACCTGAAATGTTCTTGCATTTGCCAGCCGGGCATTAAATTCCATTTCATACGAGGGATGAAGATTGGCTGACCTGGAATAATATTGTGTTGCTTTTTTAAGATCCTTTTCTTCTTCATAAAGCTGCGCAAGAATGTAATAGTATCTGCCACGCACCGTTTTTTCCTGGTGACGGGGATCGCCTTCATCAGGGCTTCCTCTGCTTTTTTATACTGTTCGGTTCGCAAATAATAATCAGCAAGAACGGATTGATAATCACCCAGGAGTTTGCGAGGAAGATTTTTTTCGTGTTTCAGAAGGTCGAGGATGGGTCCGGTTTTAATTACGCTGTTCATCTGGTTGTAAGCACGAACCATCCAAAGAAAAGCATCATACCGGACAGGATTATCTGAAAATACTTTTACCACATATTCAAACACCACAATGGCCGAATAGTAATCCCGCTTGTAAAAATGAGATTTCCCTAATGTCATGTAGTTGTCATCGATCCATCGATTGTGTTCTTTTCCATTGATCATCATGGAATGATACTGGATTACCTTATTGGTTTTCTCAATCGCTTTGTCAAACTGGGGGTAGTTTGCTTTCGCTGTTTTTTCATCCGCATATTTAAAAACGGGAAGTATTTTGGAGTAATCATCCTTATGGGCTTTCTCTACATTGAAGATGCCTTCATCCAGGCTTACATTGGCCCAATAAAGTCCGTTGTAATGACCGGTAAGATTATGATACGTCCGGCTGGTGAGCGTATTCTTCTTTTGCGAGCAGGAGGAAAGAAGTAAAAAGTAAAAAGTAAAAAGTAAAAAATAAACCGGACGTATTTTCAGAATTAAATTCATTTTTGGGGAAACTTCCTCCTTAACTATAAAAGGATGCAAATATTGTATGTCTAAATTAAGGTTTTATACTGATCTGATGAGGTAGTAATTCTTCTTTCCTTTCTGAACAAGAATGTATTTTCCATTGAGCATATCGACAGAGGAAATAACCGCCTGAACATCACTTATCTTTTCTTTGTTAACGGCAACCCCGCCCTGCTGTATCATCTTTCGGGCTTCTCCTTTTGAAGAAAATATTTTTGTTTTCTCAGCAAAAAAGTCTACCACATTGATGCCCTGATTTAAATCGGAGCCTGAAATATCCATCTGCGGCACTCCTTCAAAGACGGCCAGCAGGTCATTTTCGGAAAGTTTCTTCAGCGATTCCGTAGTGCCTTCTCCAAAAAGTATTTGCGATGCATCAACAGCGGCATTGAAATCATTTTCAGAATGAACCCTGCAGGTTACCTCTTTGGCGAGTGCCTTCTGCAACAAACGGAAATGCGGCGCTTCGTTGTGTTTCTGTTCCAGCAGTTCGATCTCCTCTTTTGTAAAGAGGGTAAATATCCGGATATACGTTTGGGCATCTTCATCCGAAACATTCAGCCAGAACTGATAAAATTTATAAGGAGAGGTTTTGTTCTTATCCAGCCAGACATTCCCGCCTTCTGATTTTCCGAATTTTGTTCCGTCTGATTTTTTTATGAGCTGGGTGGTAAGGGCAAACGCTTCTCCATTCCCTTTTCTGCGTATGAGTTCCGTACCGGTAACAATATTTCCCCACTGGTCGGAACCGCCCATCTGGAGTTTGCAGTTCTTATTTTTCCACAAGTAATAAAAATCATATCCCTGCACCAGCTGATAAGAGAACTCAGTAAACGACATTCCGGTTTCCAGCCGATTTTTCACAGAATCTTTTGCCATCATGTAACTGACGGTAATGTGCTTACCGACATCGCGGATAAAATCCAGGAACCTGAAATCCTTAAACCAATCGTAATTATTTACGATCTCTGCCGAATTATCACCCGAATTGAAGTCAAGAAATTTCTCCAGCTGTTTTTTGATACAGGAAAGATTATGGTTCAGCGTCTTTTCATCCAACAGATTCCGCTCTTCTGATTTCCCGGAAGGATCACCCACCATGCCGGTAGCTCCGCCAATAAGCGCCACCGGTTTATGTCCGGCTTCCTGAAAATGAAGAAGCGTCATGATCTGTGCCAGGCTGCCCACATGCAGTGAATCCGCAGTGGGATCAAAACCAATATATCCCGAAACAACTTCCTTATTTAATAATACTTCCGTTTCGGGCATGATATCATGAAGCATCCCCCGCCATTTGAGCTCTTCTACAAAATTCTTTTTCATACTACCTAACTAAAATACAAATTGATTACGAATATACTAATCTATACTATATGTTTTGAGGATGAATTTCATTCGGTGCACGACAAAAATCCGCTTGTGGTTTGACCCCGAAGGGGTCACATATATGTAGAATGGAAATTGCCCTGTAATCATACGACCCCTTCGGGGTCGAACAACAAAAAAAATAAAAGATGGGATTTTTGTCGTACGCCCATTTCATTCGTACATTAGTAATAAATATATTCGGGATGAAAACGGTATTCGTAACAGGAGGTACAGGATTGATCGGCGCTCACCTGCTTTATGACCTGGTAAGCAGAGGCGTTTCTGTCAGGGCATTAAAAAGAAAGAACAGCAGGACAGATGAGGTAAAGAAAATTTTCGCCTACTATTCACCCGCTTCCGAGGAATTATTTTCAAAAATACAATGGGCAGAAGGAGATCTGCTCGATATCGGTTCATTGGCGGATGCGATGGAAGGCATCACGCATATTTATCACTGTGCCGCAAAAGTTTCGCTTAACCCGAGTCATGGCAAGAAAATGATCAGGAACAACACGGAAGGAACAGCTAACATGGTGAACCTAGCGCTTGATAAAAAAATACAGAAATTCTGCCATGTAAGTTCGGTAGCCGCGCTGGGCGTTGATTTTGAAAAAGAGATAACGGAGGAAACATCCTGGAATGACAAGTCAAATTTTTCCGCTTATGCCATCAGTAAATATCTTTCCGAGAATGAAGTGTGGCGGGCTTCGCAGGAAGGATTAAATACGGTAATTGTAAATCCTGCGATTGTCATTGGCCCGGGCAACTGGCGCAGAAGCAGCGGCGATATTTTTATTACCGCCAACAGAGGGCTGCGATGGTATACAGCAGGTGGCATTGGCTATGTGGATGTCCGGGATGTGGTAAAAGCAATGATCCGTTTGATGGAGAGCAGCATCACGAATGAAAAATTTATTCTATCCTCCCAGAATCTTAAATACCGCGAATTCATGGAATTGGTTTTTTCTTCCATCAGCAAACCTTTGCCGAATAAAAAGGCCGGCAAGTTCATTCTGAGTCTTGCCTGGCGATTTGATAAATTCAGAAGTGCTTTAACCGGCTCCAGGCATATTCTTACTAAAGAAATCGCAACCTATTCCCAATTGGAACTTCGGTATCAGAATAATAAGGTAAGATCCTCCATAGACATGGCGTTTATTCCCGTTTCTCAATCAATACAGGATACGGCAGTGCATTTTAAAACTGATTTTAACACGTATACTAAATAATACTTGCTCTAAAGAAAAATGCTATTTTTGCCGTTCATTTTAAGGCATGAAAAAATATTTTTTTTCTTTTTTACTTTCATTGATCAGTATTCTGTCTTTTTCACAAGATTGGGACTGGACAAAAGTTGCCGGCGGGCCTGCAGTAGATAGAATAACCGGCATGGCTCATGACCTTACAGGAAATCTTTTCATAACAGGTTATTTTGACAGTGTCATCACTTTTGACAGCACTCGTTTAGTAAGTGCCGGAGGAACGGATGTGTTCATTGCAAAATACGATGCAGATGGTGTGCTTCTCTGGGCACGGCAGGTAGGAGGCCAGAACGATGATTATGCATCAGCCATCAGTACTGATCTTACCGGTAATTGCTACCTCACCGGTTTCTTTTTTATACAGGGAACGGTCACCTCTTTTGGAAGCACTTCGGTTACCAATGCAGGTGATGCGGATATGTTCATTTCAAAATTCACAGCGGCGGGGAACCTGCTTTGGGTGCGGAACGGGGGCAGCCGTGGTGAAGATGCCAGTTTTGGAATCGCAACCGACGTTGCCGGCAACAGTTACATATGCGGGTATTTCAGCGGCACAGCCATGTTTTCAAATGTAAAAGTCAACAGTGTTGGGTATACAGATATTTTTATTTCCAAGTACGATGCTGCCGGAAATCTTGTTTGGATCAGAACCGGAGGCGGCTCTTATCAGGATGAAGCCTACGCCATCAGTACGGATATTGCAGGAAACTGTTATGTAACAGGCTATTTTACCGGCAATGCTTCTTTCGGAGGCATCAATCTTGCCAGTGCAGGATACTTTGACACAGACGTGTTTCTAATAAAATATAATCCCAGCGGCACATTAGCATGGGCTAAACGGGCGGGGGGTACGGCTAATGATATTGGCTATGGCGTTGAGGCTGCGCCCAACGGAAGTATTTATGTTGACGGCGTTTTTTATGGCACAAAAACTTTCGGAGAAACAGTTCTGTCAAGAGTAACCGGCAGCAACGGATTTCTTGTGAAGTTTGAATCAAATGGAAAAACGGCCTGGGTAAAAGGCACCAATGGTTCAGGCACAAATGAATTCAAAAAAGTTTCTACCGATGCAAACAGCAACTGTTATGTTGCAGGCACAATAAGCAATACAGTATCATTTGGTAAAATTGAACTAACCAGCGCAGGAGGTAAAGACGCCTGCGTTGCTAAATACGATCCCAAAGGCACATTGATGTGGGTATTACAGGGCGGCGGACCGGATGATGATGAAGGAATGAACATTGCAGCAGATAAAGCAGGTAACTGTTATTTTGGCGGGGAGTATAACACGTCCGCTTCATTCGGAAGATTAAAATTTTCAGGCTGGAATCTTCAGGATATTTTTATTTCGAGGATAAAATAAGCATATACTTTCCCGGACTTCCGACTTCGTCCTTCTTTTTCGGGATCAAAACGATTGAAGGAACACCTTTTCGATCAGTGCAGATTGTTCGCGTTCATGGGCGTGATGAGAGCCGGTGGCGGGACTTGCACTTTCAGTCCTTGAAATTAATTTTAAGGAATTACTTTTCCCCGTGCGAAGCAAGTAACTCCAGGCCCCCATGTTTGCCGGCTCTTCCTGTGCCCAGATCCAATCGGCAGCGTTTTGATATTTTAAAATGATCTGTTTAAATTGTTTTTCGGGGAAGGGATACAATTGTTCCAGGCGAATGAGCGCAATATGGTTTGCTTTGTCCGTTTCCTTTCGTTCCAGCAATTCGTAATGTATTTTACCGGAACAAAACACAACGCGTGTTATTTGTTTTGCATCGGCCGAAACATCATCGATGATCTCCTGGAATCCGCCTTGCGCCAGGTCATCCATCGCAGAAACGCAGCGCGGGTGGCGAAGCAGGCTCTTTGGCGTAAAAACCACCAGGGGTTTTCTAAAATCCCGTTTCATCTGCCTTCTTATTGCATGGAAAAAATTAGCAGGCGTTGTGCAATTTACGATCTGCATATTTTCTTCCGCACACAATTGAAGGAACCGTTCTATCCGCGCACTTGAATGTTCTGCTCCCTGCCCTTCATATCCATGCGGCAGCAGCAGCACGATCCCGTTCATCATCTTCCATTTGTACTCCGCGCTGCACAGGTACTGATCGATGATCACCTGCGTGCCATTGTTAAAATCACCAAACTGCGCTTCCCAGATGACCAGCGTGTTGGGTGACGATAATGCATATCCATATTCAAAACCCAGCACCGCATATTCGCTGAGCAGGCTGTTGTAGATATAAAAAGGCGACTGGCCTGGCCGGATATGATTCAACGGACTGTATTGTTCTTCGCTGTCCTCGACAGGCACAACGGCATGGCGGTGTGAAAAGGTTCCGCGTTCCACATCCTGCCCGCTGAACCGGACAGGAAATCCTTCTGCAGCTAAAGACGCGTAGGCGAGAAGTTCTCCCATAGCCCAATTGATCTTTTCACCTTTTTGTACCATTGCTTTTCGTTCAGCAAACAATTTAGTGGTCTTGTCAAAGAATTTTTTTCCTGCAGGCAGATCCGTAATGCGGTTTCCTGTTTCAAGCAAGGTGTTCTTGTCCACGCCGGTTCCAGGCGAAGCATCGAAGTCTTTTTTTTCAGCCACGCGTAACCCTTTCCATTTTCCTTTCGGATATTCATCCGCATCGACGCTTGTGAGTTTTTTCACCTGTTTGGCTGTATCCAGATTTTTCTGAAGGAGCTCCCTGAATTCCTGTTCCATTTCCTTCACCATGTCAGCTTCAATGTCGCCGTGTTCCAATAGTTTTTTAGAATAAATCTCCCGGAGGTTGGGATGCGCGGCGATGGCTTTGTAAAGCAAGGGCTGGGTAAAGCGGGGTTCATCATTTTCATTGTGTCCGTATTTTCTGAAACCAAGAATATCAATGAACACATCGCGGTGAAACTTCTGGCGAAACTCCATCGCTAACTGGATCGTGTACACCAGCGCTTCCACATCGTCGCCATTCACATGGAACACGGGCGATAGGGTCACTTTGGCCACATCGGTGCAATACGTAGAGGAACGTCCGTCAATATAATTGGTAGTGAAACCAATTTGATTATTCACTACAATATGAATCGTTCCTCCTGTTTTATATCCTTTAAGCTGGGACATCTGCACCACTTCGTATACCACGCCCTGTGCCGAAATGGCTGCATCGCCGTGTATAAGAATAGGAGCGATCCAATTTTCATTCCCGCCTTCTGTATTATCCATCTTGGAACGAACGATGCCCTGCACCACGGGATCCACTGCTTCCAGGTGCGATGGGTTAGGCGCTAAGCTCAAATGCACTTTCTTGCCGCTTCCGGTAGTGACATCACTCGAAAAACCCAAATGATATTTCACATCGCCCGAAAATGTCATTTTATCATATTCCAATCCTTCAAACTCGGTGAAGATCTCCTCGTAAGATTTACCGATAATATTTGCCAGCACGTTCAGCCGTCCGCGGTGCGACATGCCAATGACAAATTCCTTAATTCCTTCCTCTGCTCCGAAATTAATGACCGCATCAAGGGCAGGAATCAGCGCTTCGCATCCTTCGAGTGAAAAACTTTTCTGCCCCACATATTTGGTGTGTATGAAACTTTCGAAAGCTACCGCTTCATTCACTTTTCTCAAAATGTGTTTTTTTTCTTCAATGGAAAAGTTTTTGGAATTACGCGTGCTTTCCATTTTCTGTTCGAGCCAATCCACCACTTCGGGAGTACGGATGTATTTATATTCGGCGCCTACGCTGTCGCAATAAGTAGCCTGAAGGCAGGCAATGATGTCTTTCAGTTTCGCATCAGCGATACCGATGAGTGAACCGGCATGAAAAACCGTTTCGAGATCAGATGGCTGAAGTCCGAAGTTTTCAAGATCAAGCGTAGGCAGGTATTTTCTGCGTTCACGTACCGGGTTTGTCTTGGTGAACAGATGCCCTCGGGAACGATAACCGTTAATGAGATTGATGACTTTAAATTCCGCCTGAAGATCGAGCCCCCCGGAAAGAAGATCTGAAGGTTGATGTTTTAGCTGGGCAAACTCAACGCCTTCAAAAAATAACCTCCAGTTATCGTCAACCGATCCGGGATCCTGAAGATATTGTTTGTGCAGCGCTTCTATCTTCGAATTCTCTTCTGCATCCAGGTAATTGTATTCATCCATAGTGTAAAATTAATTACTGTGTTGTTGTTTCAATACCTGTTTGGTTATTATATTTTCCACTTTTCGTAAATACTTTTCCCGCACCGTTGGTTTTACAAAGGGAACCGCCCATAGCTGGACAATTTTACATCTCCATAAATAAAAACAAAAACTCAGGAACCCAAGTAAGAATCGATACTTCACCGCGTTTGCGTAAATTGTTTTTACCGGAAGTGCCGGCGCGCCGTGCGTGATGACAGCCAAAACGTTCTTGTCCTTTAATAACGGAACAGGAATTCCGTATTTGCCTATGACTTGCTTGAATCGATAGCCAAAACCCGGAACAAAGACCTTATCGAAAAATCCTTCCAGGATGGCGGGAGCACGAAACCACCAAACCGGAAAAAGAAAAACGAGATTTCCGGATGAAGTAATTAAGCCCTGGTACTTTTTTGTTTCATCGCTGGTCTTGCCGTTCATTTCATCCAACGACAAAACAGGATTGTATCTTTCAGCATACAGATCAATTATAGTATAGGGAACATCCCCTTTTTCTAAAACAGCGGCTATGGTATTTTTTACTGCCGCGTTAAAGCTGTTAGGATTTGGATGCGCATAGATGATTAAAAAACGTTTCATAGTACTTGCAAGAGTACAGCGCTCCGTTAAAGGTATCTAAAATAAATACATATAATACGTGTAAGAACGGCTTGAAGGAAGAAATCGAACCGGGACTAAAAGTTTTGCAAATAATAATCCTTGCCCAGTATATTCAATTGAAAGTTATCTTTGCAATCTTTGATTGGAAATCTTCTTGCATGCATCTTCTTTTAATTAAAGAGATTAAAAATTGGTCCTGTAGTTCAATTGGATAGAACGGTGGTTTCCTAAACCGCTAATCCCAGTTCGATTCTGGGCGGGACTACTGACATCAAAGTCCTTGATAGTCAAGGATCATTTTCGTAAAATAGTTCGATTATTCTTCTTAGGGTGTCTATGAAAATTATTTTAACCGTTAGGGTTTTATTATTTCACATAACTTTTTAGTTTCCGGAATTGAGTAAGTTTGTTTCATGAAACGGGTTTTATTTTTTATTTTCCTTTTTATTCTGTCACTTCTTACTTTTTCTCAGCAATCAAAAATTGATTCTCTCCTCAATATCCTCACAAAAGATAAGGAGGATACAAACAAAGTCATTCATTTAAACAAACTCTCTTGGAAGTATATCGGAATAGGTTCTTACGACAGCGCATTGCTCTATGCTAACCACGCTCTTACCCTTGTCAACTCTCTCCCAAAAAGTTTAGGTCGCTCTTGGGCTTCTTCTTCTAATAATGCTATCGGGGTTGCCTATTTTCAGGAGGGAAATTTTCCAAGATCATTGGATCATTATTTGAAAGCATTGAAAATAGATGAAAATCTTCAAGACAAAAACGAAATGGCAAACGTACTTGTCAATATTGGAATTTTATATAAAGATCAGGGCGATTACTCAAAAGCTCTTGATTATTATTTCAGGGCATTAAAAATAGACAATGAATTATTGGAACAAGCATTACTTACCAGAAATGTCGATGAAATCAGGAAAGCTAAAAAAGGAATTGCAGCAGATCTCAGCAACATTGGGCTTGCCTATTATGAACAAAAGAATTTCTCGAAAGCACTTGACTATTATTTCAAGTCCTTGAAAATTGATGAAGAGTCTGGGAATAAAAACGGAATGGCAATACGCCTTGGCAACATCGGGCTTGTCTACGATGCGAAAAAGGATTATACCAAAGCGTTGGACTATTATTCGAAAGCGTTGAAACTGCGTGAGGAATTAGGAGATAAAAGTTTAATTGCAATCACTCTCAGCAATATTGGTTCGCTTTATACTGTGCAAAGCAAATACAGCGATGCTTATAATTATCTCTACCATGCTCTCGCTCTTGATGTCAGCAATGGAGAACAATATGGAGTGAAAGATGATTATGAACAATTAAGCAAACTCTACGAAAAATCCACCGCATTGCTGCCCGATACGGTAGGAGGAAAAATTCTTAACAGGGAAGAAATGCGCCTACGCTCCATGTATTACTACAAGCGGTCAATTGCCATTAGAGATACGATCTTCAGCGAGGAGAACAAAAAACAATTGGTGCGTAAGGAAATGAATTATGAGTTTGATAAAAAAGAAGCCGCGCAAAAAGCCGAACAGGAAAAAAAGGACACAATAGCAGCACAAGAAAAGAGGGGACAGAAAATAATTACTTATTCTATAAGTGGAGGATTGTTTTTGGTTCTGTTACTTGCGCTTTTTATTTTCAGAGGATACAGGCAAAAGCAAAAAGCAAACAAAGAACTAGCCGAGAAAAACTTTGTTATTGAAGAACAAAAAAAACTCGTAGAAGAAAAAAACAAAGACATTACCGATTCCATCACCTATGCAAAGAGGATACAGGACGCCATTCTCATTCCTGAAAGTGAGATCAAAAAACAATTTTCTGATGCTTTTGTGCTTTTCAAGCCGAAGGATATTGTGAGTGGGGACATTTACTGGTTTGCGGAAAGCAAATACAACAAAGTGCTTGTGGTGGCAGATTGCACGGGCCACGGAGTACCCGGAGGGTTTATGAGCATGCTGAGTTTTGCCATGCTTCAGGAAACACTTTTGCTTGAAGAAGTAAAAACCACCGCTCAGGCACTGACCTATTTAGATCATAAAATTACGGAGACACTGAACAGAAACAATCGTTCTTACCGCGACGGAATGGATATGACGCTATGCGCTTTCAGTAAATCATCCAATACATTACAATTCTCCTGCGCCAACCGTCCTCTTATCTTAATACGTAACGGTGAATTAAAAGAATTCTCACCCGCTAAATTCACTATTGGAGGAGCCATAGACAATGTTTCCAAGAATTTCAAAAATCAAGAAATACAAATTGAGCAAGGCGATATGATTTACCTTTTCACAGATGGCTATGTTGACCAGTTTGGGGGGCTTAAAGGAAAAAAATTCAAACATAAACAACTTAATGAAAAGCTATTAGCAATTAGTAATCAGCCATTAACAAAACAAAAAGAAATACTCGAGCAAACTTTTAATGATTGGAAGGGTACGCTTGAACAAGTGGACGATGTTTGCATTATTGGAATCAAGTGTTTGTGAATAAAGATTTGTTCTCCACTCTAATTTACTTCAGCCTGAAGAAAATTCTTTAGATTTACAATGTCTTGTTGAATAAGGTTTGATTTAAGGGATCGAAGGACTACTAACTCATTCAGGTTTTTATTCCTACCTAAAAAAACCTGGTGGTTCTCAAGAAAGAAGTTCTTTTCAGAATATCACATCATGAATGCGGCGGACCGGAATTGTAATTCCGTGCTTTAAGAGAAGCCATTTCTCTGTTACTCCCCAAATATGAGTTTCGATCTGGTGCAAGCCATGATTGTCTTCAAAAATTATTTTGGTTTTCGATTTATACGTGTTACCGAGTACGACTGAGCGTTCAAGATGTTTCTTCCTTACTTCAATGGAATGATGATCCGTAAGCACATCATGAGCAGGAAAATCAAGCTTGTGAATGTCTTCTTTCTTAATGTGCGGGATCTCTGTGTGTGCCGTATGCTTCATAAGGGTAGGTTTTAGTCTTTTACAACGGAAATAACCAGAAAAGGTTTTAGTTTTTTTATTCGAAGATTATTAATTGCATACCAAAAAATATATTTTCTATTTTTATAGGGATTATACACTGACCGACTCCAAAAGATGAAAAAGAAATGTTATGCATTAATTCTTGCCGGCGGGTATTCTGAAAGGATGAACTTTCCGAAAGCATTTTTGGATTATAAAGGGAAAACATTTCTGCATTCACTGGCAGAACTATACTATAAAGCGGGAATAAAAAATATTGTGGCAGTAATGAACAGCAACTACTGCAAGGACGAATGGAGGAGATTCATTAAACCTGTAAGCAGGTATTGTACTGTCATTAAAAATAACCATCCTGAAAAAGGGAGATTTCATTCAATAAAACTGGGAATCAATAAAATGAAAGGAGCCGGGTATTGTTTTATCCAGAATGTGGACAATCCTTTTGTTTCAAAAGAAATAGTATCCTTGCTCCTTGATAACAGAATGGACAACGGCTATTCGGTTCCGGTCTTTTCTCAGAAGGGCGGGCATCCCGTTCTGGTCTCAAAGAGGATCATTGAAAAGATAAATTCCAGCCCCGATAAGGATCTGAATCTTCGGAAGATGCTGGATGATTTTGAAAGAAATGAGGTGCAGGTAAATGACAAGAGGGTATTGTGGAATATTAATACAATGGCTGATTACAAAAAATACATTACACTGAATAATACAAAACCTGCTTGATCGATGTATTTCAAAAAATAGCGGAGGAGCGTAACAAACATTCAATTGCTCTTTGCACTATTGTAGGTACAAAAGGAAGCACGCCCAGAAAAACGGGCGCTAAAATGATCGTCTTTGAAAATGGAAAGATACACGGTACGATCGGAGGCGGTGAACTTGAAAAATCGGTCATCAAAAATGCAGTGGAACAAATTAAAAAGAAAGAACCAAGACTTTTCCGGCATGACCTGCTTCACCAGCACAGCATGTGTTGCGGCGGAACGGTGGATGTATACATTGAACCCATCATGAAAAAAAACAAGCTCTATATCTTTGGCGCCGGCCATACCGGGCAGTCCCTGGCCGGGTACGCCCTGGATTTTGATTTTGAGATCGTCCTGTTGGATGACCGTAAAGAATACCTCGATGCATGCAAAGAAGAAGGTATCAATAAAATGCATCTCCCCTTTCCGCAGGCATTGCCGATTCTGCCATTCGATGAAAACACTTTTGTCTGCATCATGACGTATTCCCATGAAATCGACCGGGACATCCTTGCTTTCTGCCTGAAAAAGCCGCATGCCTACCTGGGAATGATCGGAAGCCAACGCAAAGTAGAAGTGACGAAAAAAATGTTTGCAGATGCCGGCTTGGGCAGCCTGATCGAACTTGAGCACATTGATATGCCCATGGGAATCAATATCGGTGCCGAAGGTCCTGAAGAAATTGCTGTCAGCATTCTTTCTAAATTAATTGAAATAAAAAACGTAAAATTGAAGTCTCAAATCAAGCACTAATCTTTTTGACATTTAATATATAAATCATTTAAAATTCATCTTATGTCTACATCCAAATTGCCGGTTGCAATCGTTTCCGGTGCCACAAAAGGAATCGGCAAAGCCATAGCACAGAAACTGGCTGAACATTTTTTTGTAATCCTTGTTGCAACCAACGATGAACGGGGAAAAGAAACTGAAAAAGAAATTGGTTTGGATCGTGCAGAATATTTCAAATGCGACATAAGTAACGAAGTCGATGTAGTAAAACTTTTTGACCATGTGAAAAAGAAACACGGATCTGTAGATGCCGTTGTCAATAATGCCGGGATACTTCGCGACAACATGATCTGGAAAATGAGCGTGGAAGATTTTGATTATATCATCCGGATCAACCTTCGCGGTACCTGGCTGATGTGCCGTGAAGCCGCTAAGATCATGAAGGAACAGAAATCCGGCCGTATCGTTAACATCACTTCACGCGCATGGCTGGGAAATCCAGGGCAATCAAATTATTCTGCTTCTAAAGCCGGCATCATCGGCATCACACGCGTGCTTGCTCTTGAACTCGGAAGATATAATGTTACGGTCAATGCAGTGGCTCCCGGGTTGATCGATACACCTATGACGCAAAACCTGGATGAAGAAGTACGGCAGAAACTGATCCAGGCGCAACCCACCAAAACAATCGGCAAATCCGAAGATGTGGCCGACCTGATTGAATTTTTAGTTTCTAAGAATACAGGTTTTATTACCGGCCAGACGATTTATGTTGACGGCGGAAAAAGTATTGGTGCAGGCATTTAATGAGCACCAAACTGTAAATGTCAGAGAGGCTGCCTTATAGAGACAGCTTTTTTTTGAGAATAGCCGGGAAGCTCTTTTATTCTTTATTTCAAAACACAGAAACGGGGATCGGAAGTTTGATCTCGGAAAGCATTTCCTCAGCCGCTTCGAGCCCGCTTAAAAATCCATTCAGGTAATTCTCCGTTTCAAATTTAATCTGAGGAACAAGGTCTTTATAATACTGGATTCCGTTTGACAGATTCGTTTTGAACTCCTCAAAATATTTTACCTTTTTTGCCGAGATCTCTTTCAGTGATTTCTCCGCTTCAGATTTTAGATACTCCAGGTAAAGATTGATTTCGTTGATGAACAGCTGCGGCCTGTTCAATGAATTAAGAATGTTCTTCCTTCCATATATATGAGAGATCATTTCTTCAAGAGAAAATTTCCCGGAGAAATAAGCCAGGTTGGGCCCGGGGCAAACCGAAACGGCTGAAAGGTGATGAGGAACAGGAATACTGTTTTTTACAAGTACCGAAGCCGCAAGTCCTTCACAAAGGCAATCTTTTTCTATGATTTGCTGTGTTTCTTTTTTCAACTGTTCGGGTGAAAGATTTTCCAAGCCAAGCTGCTTGAGTTTCAGATTCTGGTATTCTCTCGATGCAGAACAAATCGGTTCTGAACTGAATTCGGTATTAAAAGCCAGGTATTTTTTATAACAGGGACTTCCGGGCCGGTTCTTCTCAAAACGTTCAACGCGCTGTTTCTCTGAAGAACTTTCTCTGAAATTATTGAAAGGTATTCCCAAAGGAGAAGCATTGCTCAAATAATAATCTTCCTTTTTTGCATGGGATAACTGATCCAACGTTTCTTCATCCACATTAACGGCTTCAGGCACTAATAGAAAAGGGCTTCCCCATCCGATACTGTTAAGGTTGTAATATTCAAGCAGGAATTGATGTTCATTTGCAGTTCCCACACCACCCTGTGCAGTTACCTTTTGCACCGGCAATTCCGAAAAAATAGTTTTTCCTTTTTCTGCAAGGGAAGAATTACATATGGTTAAAAGCTCATCCGCAAGATCTTTTCGCTTTTCTTTGAACTCCTCAAGTATAGGACCCATTAATAATCCATCCGTTGGAAATGCATGTCCGCCGCAATTCAAACCGCTTTCAACTCTGAATTCAGAAACCCAAAGCCCTTTCTTGGCCAGAAATTTTCCCTGTATATAGGCCGAGCGATAATCGCTTACTTTCAGGATCAGTTTCTTTTTCAGGCATCCCTTTTCGTCCGGCAAAAAATCGCTGAACGATTCACAATAAGAATATAAACGCGGATTCATTCCGGCAGAGAAAACAACCGATGAAGTTAGATCACTTTGTGCAAACCCCCTCAACGCGGCCATGGCATCAGCATATTCTACGGGGAGTGGTTTCCCGTCATGAGAATAATTGATACGGTCACACTTGGTCATGATGTTTACATCGATCTTACCCGGTACAATTTTTTCTCTGAGCTGTTCCTGCAAACGTTTTTTTTCTGAGCCTTCCTGTAACTTCATCATTTTCAGATAAGCTGCCTTAACTTCTGAATCCTCGGGTAACATCTTAAAATACTTATTGATGTTTATTCCGGTTTCAAAAGGCTCTGATTTCAGTTTCTCTGTATCGCGATGGACGATCCTGTTTATTAAATTCAAATAAGAGGTGATTCGCTTGGCGCGATGGTCGATATCCGTATCTTCTATCCGTGAATAAGCTTCGCTTTCTTTTTCACAATAGAATTTTCGCATCTGCTCCACCAGGTTATCTTCAATAATGGATATGACAGATGAGATGCCGAACGGAGCCACTTTGACAGGCGTATCAATGGTGTATCCCAATCCCATTACAGGGATGTGGAAGGTGTGAGGAAAAGATTTTATCATTATGAAATGTAATTTGAAAAGATACGATAAATTCCTTTATTAGGCAGTGAAAATATTATATATATTTCCAGTCGGCAATGACCGAAATCACTGTTTATTAAATTGCATAGAACCATTTTTAATAAAATTTACTGCAATGAATCAGAAAATAAATCAAACACTTTGGAGCGCTTACGAGTCATTGCGCGTTGCTGAACGTGAACTCATGCGCCCGAATGAAGATGCAGTGACGCTGTGCGCCTGCCAGTGCACACGTAACGCTGCTTTCGAATTTTTACGTTCCTACCTGGCAACCAAATCGTCAAAGCCTTTTGATAACTATTCTCTATCCGGCTTACTTCACCAATGCGCATTGATCGATCCTCATTTTAAAACGATTGATATTTCCTGCTTTGAATGCAGAAAGACCGAAGCCAGTGATTGCGACAAGAGTTATTGCATTGCAGTAGAAAAAGTAAACGAGTGTGTTGAAAAAACACACGTCATCCGCGAATTAGTGATGGCAAAACTTAAACTCATGGAAAAAGATTTCCAATAAGCTTTCCTACAAATTTTTCAACGCCAGCATACGTTCCCAGTGGTTACTTACATCCTGCTGTGCCAACAGGAATAATTCTTCAGCATGCACCGGATTTTGCCGGGTCAGCGTACTGAAACGGGTTTCGTTGTAAAGAAATTCCTTGAGCGGCAACGAAGGTTCTTTGCAGTCAATTGAAAACCGAAGTCCTTTCTGATTGTTAGGATTATATCGGAA
>JAHEYJ010000038.1 GCA_023251675.1 Bacteroidota bacterium | reverse complement strand
TAACTTTCCTGAGTGTTTCATTGAGGTCCGTAAAAATCTTTTTTACCTCAACCGTATCGGCATTATTCAGCAGTTCAATAAAGCCCCGTTCAGAGGAAGAAAATTTATTAATCTTAAAAAATATAACTGCTTTATAAAATATTTTTTTTCGCTGAAAGAAAAGGGGCATATCTCCTTTCATATCCATCAGCGACATCATTGCAAAATGAGGATCATTGCGCAGAATATGGCAGGCTATCTTTCCAAACTCAGCCTCCAGCGCAATACTGTCCTGCGGATCAGCATACCATTTGACCTTAGAGAAATTTTCAACCGCACTGTCGAGGTAATTTTGTTTTAAAAAGGAATTGGCGAGTTGAAGATAGGCTGAAGCAAGTACCTTCTTCTTGTTATCAAAATAGATGACTCTTTCACATGACTCCACAGACGCCGCAAAATTGTTTTTGGAATAATTCCATTGTGCATAGGCCAGCGTTTGTTCTGCTGTTTGTGAAAAGGAAAAAGAAGGCAGGCTGATAAAAGAAAAAACAAAAAATAAAAATTGATAAAAAGATATTTTCTTTTTATTCTGAGACAAGGATCTCTTCCATTTCATTTCTGATGTGTTCTTTAAATTTGCTGTTGTAGGTCTTGGCGGCCTTAAACCCTCCATAAAAATTTCCAAGATATAAACCAGCACCCAAGCCTCCGTAAAACCACCCGGGCGCACTTTCTATGCCTTTTTTGCTAAATCCCCGATAAGCCAGGTACGAACAGATCCCCACGGTAAAAAAACTCATGGCCGCATCTTTAAAATTTTTTGTATACACTTTCCCGAGGCCGGGAACAACCGACAGGCCCAGTGCAATAACAGGAATTTTACGGTGAAAATCCATTGCTTCTTTAAAAATTAATTTTTCATTTTCTTTAATTCCTCCCGGTGTTTCCTTTAGTTCTTTCCAACTCCCTGAACAAAGCAAACTTCTTGCATTAAACAGGCTGTTTTGTTCATTCGAGATGTTTTTATTACCAGAACAAAAGATCTTCCCTTTTTCATATTGCCGGGTTAATAGTAAAAGATTCAGGTAAGGGCTTGTGTATTTTGAGTCTGCAATTTTGGGTTCGATCAGGAAAAGCGATTTTTCATATTGCCTGGCCAGCAAATAAGAACGGGAAAGATAGAAAAGCAGGGAATCATTTTCCGGATGGAAAAATAATAAACGCTCATACTCTTTAGCTGCGTTTTCGTATTTCTTTGAATTAAAAAGATGTTCAGCATATTTCAATGAATGTTCAGCATCATAAATATCCTGCGCTGACAGAGAAAATGAAAACAGAACAAAATACAGAAAATGAGGAAGAATGCTTTTCACGGATTATCAATATATTTTCCGGTATGATCGTCAATAGAATATTGTTTTGAAGACATTCCGTTACATCGTTCAAGCCGGTCAAAGGTATTTAACAAGCCCAAGAAAATTCCTTTTTTCTTTATGCTGAGAAGGCTATATTCCGAACAAGAAGGAGTGAACGAACAGGAACCGGGAATATCCTGGGAAGAAAGCAGGTATTTATACGTTAAGAACAAGCCGGAAAAAAACAATTCAAATTCGTTCTTGTTATTATGACTGGTCTTGTAATTTAACTTTGTATTTTCCAAAGGGGCCGAAAGCTTAATAAGTGAAATATCATTTTGGGCTTGGGCGTGCAGAAAAAAGGATGGATGAACCAACAGGCTGAAGATCAAAAATACCCATTTTGTTAATCGCAAACAGCATTTTGATTTTTGACCGGCTGGTTTCATTATGCCAAGGCTGTTTTAATCTGCGGGCATACCCCCTAAAACAGAATTTTCCCTTTCGGGAAAATTCTGTTTGCAGAGATATGAACTGAAATTTATTTTTTGTACTTGATCAAGCGGGCTGAAACAGTTACATCCGTGTTGATGATAAGCGGAATACCACACGGTGTTCTTTGTTCAATTTTATAATTTGGCGACATCACTCCGTCGTAACCAGGATTTTGTTCCATCAAATTATAAAGCGCTATTGATTTTGCAGCAGCCGTAGGATCGGCCATTCCTGCAAGGCAGCAACCCGAAGGAAGCGCTACGCCGCCTTCTCCATAAACTGAAACGGTACCCGACTTGTCATTTTCACCCATAGAAAACCCGAGGAAAAGTCTTGCCGATCCTTTTGCGGTTTTAATATCGGATATTTCATAATCACCTTTTTGAAGATTTACTTCATTGGGCTGAAGATTGCCTTGATTCATCTTAACTACACATCCGGAATTTAAAAGCACAACTCCGAACAGCGCGACCGACGTTGAAATGGATAGAATTTTTTTCATGTTATTTGATTAATAAAGTTATTGTATCTGCAAAAATATAAAAATAATGGAGATTGAAACAAAAATTAACCGGCTAAGGCCTTTTTACTACCTACCAATTCTATGACAGTTGTCATGATTGCATTGGCATCGTACCCGCATTCTCCATAAAGTTCTTTCTGTTCGCCGTGTTCAATTACCGAATCCGGAATGCCGAGCCGTTTTATGCTTGCGTGATAATTACTCTCGACCATGAATTCGATCACAGCGCTTCCCATGCCACCCATAATGCACCCATCTTCAACTGTAATTATTTTATCATGCTTAGAAAAAACTTCATGTAAGAGTTCTTCATCCAGTGGTTTAACAAAACGCATGTCGTAATGAGCGACATCGATTCCCTGATTTTTAAGTTCCGCACATGCCGTTACTGCAAAATTTCCCATTGTTCCAATAGTTAAGATCGCCACGTCATCCCCTTCTTTTATTTTTCTTCCCGTGCCAATGGTAATTTTCTGAAAAGGTTTTTTCCAATCGGCCATCACACCGTTACCGCGCGGATACCGGATCGAAAAGGGCGATGTATTTTCTTCGAGCTGAGCAGTATACATTAAATTGCGGAGTTCCTCTTCGTTCATCGGTGCGCTCACGATCATATTCGGAATGCAGCGGAAATAAGCAAGGTCATACGCGCCGTGATGGGTCGGGCCGTCAGCGCCGGCCACTCCGCCCCGGTCTAAACAAAAAATAACTTTCAGTTTCTGAATCGCCACATCATGGATCACCTGGTCATAGGCACGCTGCATGAATGACGAATAAATATTGCAGAAAGGAACAAGCCCCTGTGAAGCCAGTCCCGCCGAAAAAGTTACCGCGTGCTGCTCTGCAATGCCCACATCAAAAGCGCGGTCAGGCATTGCCTTCATCATTATATTCAGCGACGAGCCGGAAGGCATCGCCGGAGTGATCCCGATGATCTTCGGATTTTTTTCTGCCAGTTCCACCATGGTATGTCCAAATACATCCTGGTACCGCGGAGGTTGCGGAGAGGCCGGTTTTGATTTTATTATTTCGCCAGTTTCCTTATTAAACAAACCCGGAGCGTGCCATACGCTGGGATCGCCTTCTTCGGAGAATTTATATCCTTTTCCTTTTTGCGTGAGTGTGTGAAGAATTTTCGGGCCGGGAATATCTTTCAGGTCGCGGAATATTTTTACAAGGCGGATCACATCGTGTCCGTCGATGGGGCCGAAATACCGGAACTTGAGCGATTCAAACAAATTGCTTTGCTTGAGAAGAAAACTTTTTGTGGACGCATCGATCTTGGAAACGATTTCCTGCGCGCTCTTTCCGAATTTGCTAAGCTTACCGAGCATCTGCCAGATCTCATCCTTGAATTTATTGTAAGTATGAGATGTCGTGATGTCGGTCAAATATTCTTTCAGCGCTCCGACATTAGGATCAATGCTCATGCAGTTGTCGTTCAGAACGACCAGCAGGTCGGATTTATCAGCTCCTGCATGATTTAACGCTTCAAAGGCAAGGCCAGCCGTCATGGCACCATCGCCAATTACAACAATCACTTTCTTGTTCTGTTTCTTATACCGGTTTGCAACCGCCATTCCCAATCCTGCAGAAATAGAAGTTGACGAATGCCCGACCCCGAATGCATCGTATTCGCTCTCGCTTCGTTTTGGAAATCCGCTGATGCCTTTATAAATACGGTTGGTGTGAAAATTCTTTCTTCGCCCTGTAAGTATTTTATGCCCGTATGCCTGGTGGCCCACATCCCACACCAACAGATCATCCGGAGTATTGAAAACATAATGAATGGCAACGGTCAGTTCAATAACGCCAAGCGAAGCGCCGAAATGCCCGCCTTTTTCAGAGACCACATCAATGATGAACTGGCGAAGCTCTTTGCAAAGCTGCGGCAATTCTTCTTCTTTCAGCTTACGAAGTTCTGAGGGATAATTTATCTTTTCTAAAAGCGGTCCGGCTTGGTAAGGCATTTTATTTTTTATTCAAAGCTTCAAGTTCTTTTTTGTACTTGTCGGATTTATCAAATTCATACAAGGAAAAATAAGTTCCTTGCAATGCTGTCAATATTTCTTCATCTTTAGGATTTATGCTATATGCTTTTTGAAGAAATGGTAATGCCTTTTTAAAATGGGTTTGCATTGCTATTCTTATTGAATCCTCATTTATTTCTTCCAGGATCCACGCTCTATTATTCTCAACAACTCCTTCATTATAGCACTCCATTCCTTTTCTATAATTATACTCAAATGTATTCGTGCTGTCCTGAGAAAAAACCGTTACGCTGAATCCAAAAAACAGAATGAAAAGAAAATTGCGCATTGAATGAAGGCATTCTATTTCTTCTTCAATGTATCAAGTTCCTTTTTAAAGCTGTCGGATTTGGTATAATCAGCAAGGGCAAAATAAGTTCCTTGTAATGCTAAAAGGATCTTTTCATTTTTAGGATTCAGCGTATACGCCTTTTCAAGAAAAGGAAGCGCTGTGTTGAACTGGGCTTTTGCGTCATCCGGCAATTTTTCCGTTGAACCTACAGTTTCCGCAGGCTGCGCTTTAGTAATAATATCAACTCCTTTATTATAGTAAGCGATGCCTTGTTTGTAATTTGCATAGAACTCCCGGTTGGTTCCATCCTCCTGAAACGAGATGGATTCAAATTTAAAAGATTGCTTTTTGTCACCTTGAGCATTGATTAC
Organism: Bacteroidota bacterium; assembly: GCA_023251675.1. Taxonomy (GTDB): domain Bacteria; phylum Bacteroidota; class Bacteroidia; order Palsa-948; family Palsa-948; genus Palsa-948. The sequence continues at coordinate 20,368 of JAHEYJ010000038.1, read as the reverse complement.
AAAAGGAAGACAAAGCAGAAGGGCAAATAAAAGATTTTTCATTTTTTTTGATTTTAATTATTCGTAGGCAAATTTAATCATTATTACTGATTACAAGTGATGGCCACAACGGGAGAATAACTGAAATATTTTCAAATTTTTTACCTTTAACGAAAATTAAAACCATGAAAACACTTTTTACATCCCTTCTCCTGATCGCGGCCAGCTGCAGCTTCGGCCAGTATTTTCAATCGCTTGACACCATTAAGGCGCCGGCAAACCTTGAAAATATTTATTCGCGCCCCATCTATTCCGATTCGCTGGTGAGCAGCTTTGTGATATTCATTAAAAAAGAAGTGAAAGCACATAAACACATTGCACATTCCGAACATGTTTATATTCTTGAAGGCAAGGGCGACATGACCGTTGGGAACAAAACCCTCGAAGTTAAAAAGGGTGACATGGTATTTATCCCCAAAAACACCATGCATTCATTAAAGGTTCTATCCTCCAGCCCGGTTAAGGTGCTTTCCGTACAGTCGCCTTTTTTTGACGGGAAAGACCGGGTGATGATTGAGGAAAATAAATAGCGCTGCGGACAATTCGTATGAACGGCTTTCGATCTTTCCTGAAAATATTAAATTATATACTATAAGGATTGTCAGCATTGAGTTTCGATAAAACTACTACATTGTCGAAATTTCTTAACAATTTCGACTTATCCAGATTAATAAGATACAAAATAATTTTCCAAAATAATTTGATTTATTCAATAATAATTTCACCTTTGTCATAGTCAAAAAACCTAAACTTTATGATTGCAACACAAACACTCCACATTGAAGTAAAGAAAACAAAACAGTCGCGCTTACCCAGTGTTGACTGGAAAAAACTTGGTTTCGGAAATATTCTTTCCGACCATATGTTCGTATCCGATTTTGCCGATGGGCAATGGAAAAACCCGCGAATCATTCCCTATGGAAATTTTGAAATAAGCCCTGCGAATTCGGCATTACATTACGGGCAATCCATATTTGAAGGCATGAAAGCCTATCGTTATTCCAATGGCGATATCTATTTATTCCGTCCGCTTGAAAATTACAAACGTTTCAATGTATCTGCTGAGAGAATGGCAATGGCCAATGTTCCGGAAGAGCTGTTCATGGAAGGCTTAACGCAGCTTATCCGCCTTGATTCGAACTGGGTTCCAAAAGAAGAAGGACATACTTTATATATACGTCCGCTTCTTTTTGCCACTGAAAGCCACATCGGCGTAAAAGTTTCCGATTCTTATTCGCTGATGATCATGACCTCTCCTGTAGGCATGTATTATTCCCAGCCCATTAAAGTGCTGGTGGAAACAAAATACACAAGGGCGGTACCCGGAGGAGTAGGTTTCACAAAAACAGCGGGCAACTATGGCCGATCTCATTTTCCTACGCGGCTTGCACTTCAAAAAGGATACAACCAGCTGATCTGGACCGACGGATACGAGCATAAATACCTTGAAGAATCAGGCACCATGAATTTAATGTGTGTGATAAACGATACGCTGATCACGCCTGAACTCCACGATACGATCCTTGCAGGTATTACCCGCGACAGTGTGATCCATGTGGCAAAAGATATGGGAATAAAAGTTGAGGAGCGCAAAATAACCGTTGACGAACTGGTTGACGGGCACAAGAAAGGAACGTTGCAGGAGATCTTCGGAGTAGGCACTGCCGCAACCATTGCCCCTATATGTTTATTCGGATACAAGGGAAAAGATTATGAACTGCCGCCGATCAATGAAAATAATTTTGGCGGAAGAATAAAAAAAGAACTAGACAAGATCAGAACAGGAAAAGTTGCGGATAAGCACGGCTGGATGTTCAAGGTTTGATTTGTTCTTTTGATTTTTTTATTAATCGCCTTTCTAAAATTATCGCCCCCATGAAACTAACACTCCTTTGTGCCTTTTTCTGGCTATCGCTCACCGGGTTTTCTCAGGACAACGAAAAATCATTTCTCCAAAAAGCAAAATCAGACCTTATCAGGGATTTTAATAACGGAAGAAATGAGTTCTGGATCGTATTCAAAGAGCAAGCGGATGTTTCAGAAGCTAAAAATCTAAAAACGAAAAAGGAAAAAGGAGAATATGTGTTTCAGAAGCTGACTGAAACCGCCAGACGTGTCCAGGCGCCTTTCATTTCCCTTCTTAACAACAAAGGCGTTGACTTCCAGGCTTTCTGGATCGCCAATGCAATATCCATCAAAGGAGATATTGCTCTTGCAAAAGAACTTTCCGCTTATCCGGAGGTAAAAGAATTACTGCCCAACACCCGGTTCAGAGTGGAAGAACCGATCGATCCATCATATGAAAATGTTGCCAGGCAAGATGCAACTTCAGTTTACGCCATTGAATGGGGTCTCACAAAAGTCAATGCACCGCAGGTCTGGGCAATGGGATATAAAGGACAAGGTGTGGTGGTTGGAGGGCAGGACACCGGTTATGAGTTTGATAATTTATGCCTTGAAACGCAATACCGCGGATATACCGGATTTAATCCTGATCACAATTTCAACTGGCATGATGCCATCCATACTACCGGAAGTAATTGCGGAGCCAATTCTCCTATGCCTTGTGATGATAACAACCATGGCACGCATACAATGGGAACCATGGTGGGCGATGACGGTGCAGGAAACCAGATCGGCATGGCGCCCATGGCAAAGTGGATCGGTGCCCGCAATATGAATGCCGGTGTTGGAACTCCCAGCACTTACAATGAATGCTGGCAATGGTTCCTGGCACCAACCGATCTGAATAACCAAAACCCTACTCCATCTAAAGCGCCTGATGTAATAAATAATTCCTGGGGATGCGACGCGGCGGAAGGGTGCAACTCTACCAATTATTCTACGATGGAAACAGCTATAAGCAACCTTCGCGCAGCCGGCGTTGTTGTGGTATGTTCTGCCGGAAATGATGGCCCTAATTGCAATACGGTCAATGGCCCTCCTGCACATTTTGATGAGAGTTTCACCGTCGGCTCAACGACCAGCAGTGATGCGATCTCCAGTTTCAGCAGCAGGGGGAATGTGAATGTTGATGGCAGCAACCGGATCAAACCGGATGTATGCGCCCCCGGTTCCAATATTCGCTCATGTATTCCGGGAGGATCGTTTGCCTCTTATTCAGGCACCAGCATGGCCGGGCCTCATGTGGTAGGCGCTGTTGCGCTTCTTATTTCTGCTAAACCATCTCTGGCCGGACAAGTGGATACCATTGAAAGTATTCTGGAAAAAACTGCCGTTCATATTACCAGCACGCAAACCTGCAATGGTACGGCACCTTCAGTTTATCCGAACAATACGGTCGGTTATGGCCGGATCAACATTCTTGCAGCTGTGAATTATGCTCTTTCTTCTACTACATCAATTGACAATGCTAACCCCGTATCAAAAGGAATAACAGTTTATCCTACACCTGCAATCGACGACCTGTTTGCAATTATTGAAAATGCAAAAGATGTGGTTTCACAAGTGGAAATTTTTAATCCCACCGGACAATTGGTTCTGAATGAATCTATTTTAATGAACTATCATTCGTTGGATATCCCGATCCATGCATTGAACGGCGGCGTGTATATGTACAGCATAAAAACGGGTGATCGTACCTATAATGGCAAATTCATTAAGAAGTAACTTCCTGTTTGACCGTACAAAAAAAATATTTTAGATTAGAGATTATCCTGAATATGTTTTGCATGGTTTTTCTTTGCGAATTCTCTGCGTGTATTTCTCTGCGAACCTGCCTGCGGGCAGGCTCTGCGTGAATTGTATTTTTCACGCAAAGACCGCAAAGTTTTTCGCAAAGAGCACAGAGAATACAGCCTGGTTTCTTTTTCGGGATATTGTCTGTTTTCCTTTTGTATTCTTAATGCGCGGCGGGTTCTCTTTTTAATTATCTTTGCGTGCATATATTCCTATAATATATGTCAGAAGCAGCAGATCGATTCAGCAAAGAAGGTTTAACATACGATGATGTCCTGCTTGTGCCGGCCTACTCCGAAGTCCTGCCGAAAGAAACCGACACTTCCTCTTACTTTACGAAAGAAATAAAACTGAAAGTTCCTGTTGTATCCGCAGCGATGGATACCGTTACAGAATTTCAGCTTGCGATCACCATTGCGCAGGAAGGCGGCATCGGTGTCATTCATAAGAACATGACGATCGCCGAACAGGCGGAACAGGTTCGTAAAGTAAAACGTTCCGAAAGCGGAATGATCCTCGACCCGGTCACGCTGACTGAAACTGCGACCGTGCAGGATGCACTCACGCTGATGAAGAACAACAAGATCGGCGGCATTCCCATTGTGAAAAAAAATAAGGAGCTGGCGGGAATTGTCACCAACCGCGATCTGACGTTCGAAAAGAAAATGGACCGTCCCATCACCGAGGTGATGACGAAAGAAAATCTCATCGTTGCAAAGATGGGAACGGATCTGAAAAAGGCAGAGATCATCCTGCGGGAAAATAAAATTGAAAAACTTCCGATCGTCGATAATCATAATAAACTTTCCGGTTTAATTACTTTCAAGGACATCATGAAAGTAAAATCACGGCCGAACTCCACCAAAGATAATTTCGGACGATTGCGCGTTGCCGCTGCCGTTGGCGCCAACGCAGAAACGATTGAACGTGTTGAAGCGCTGGTAAAAGCCGGCGTGGATGCCGTGGTGGTTGACACGGCTCACGGACATTCCAAAGGCGTGATCGAAGCCGTAAAAAAAATTAAAGCGCAATTCCCGGACTTACAAGTTATCGCCGGAAATATTGCAACGGCAGAAGCCGCCCTCGCTCTTGTAAAAGCAGGTGCCGACGCAGTGAAAGTCGGGATCGGTCCCGGTGCAATTTGCACCACGCGCGTGATCGCCGGCGTTGGCGTTCCGCAGCTCACCGCCATTTACGATGTTGCAAATGCCATAAAAGGAAAGGCCGGCATTGTTGCCGATGGCGGGATCCGCTATACCGGTGATGTGGTGAAAGCGCTTGCTGCCGGAGCATCCTGCGTGATGATGGGTTCTATTTTTGCCGGTGTGGAAGAATCTCCGGGAGAAACCGTGATACTTGAAGGAAGAAAATTCAAAACCTACCGCGGCATGGGTTCGCTGGAAGCGATGCAGAAAGGAAGCAAGGACCGTTATTTCCAGGATGGCGAGGACGATGTTGCCAAACTGGTTCCCGAAGGAATTTCAGGACGCGTACCATATAAAGGAAATCTCGTTGAAGTAATGTACCAGATCCTCGGCGGACTCAAAGCCGGAATGGGATATTGCGGAGCAAAAACTGTTGCCGACCTGCAGAAAGCAAAATTCATCCGCATTACATCTTCCGGCATCCGCGAAAGCCACCCGCACGATATCACCATCACCAGCGAAGCCCCGAATTATTCACGTTAAACGATCTTCTCTATTCGTCATTGCGAGCGAAACCCTGCCTGGGCGTTCGACAAAAATCCCATCTTTTATTTTTTTTTGTTCGACCCCGAAGGGGTCGTATGATTACAGGGCAATTTCCATTCTACATATATGTGACCCCTTCGGGGTCAAACCACAAGCGGATTTTTGTCGTGCATCGCCCCGCCGCCGGACGGGCAGGGAAGCAATCTCATTCGTATATTCGTTCCGAGGCGGAGATTGCATCGGAGAGACTCGGCTGGAAAGAAGAACGGCATTTATATTCACAAACAATGAAGATTCAAATTCAAGATTGTGTGACTGCAAAACAAAATTGGATACTTTCTATTGGGTTTTTACTTTCAATCCTTATATTGTTTGTTAATGACTTTTATTTGAAATCAATCTATCCCGGTATCTTAACTGGAAAGCTAAGTGATGTTGCGGGTTTATTTGCGTTGCCCTTTTTTATTTCAGCTTTATTGCCAGCGAAAAAGAAATGGATTTATGGAATTACGATCACTATATTTGTTTTATGGAAATTGCCAATTGCTGATAATTTCATTGCTCTATGGAATAGATATATGTTTTACGCCATTGGACGTACAGTGGACTATACGGATTATTTAGCCTTACTCATTCTTCCTTTTTCCTATTACTATAAACCTCGGAATATTATATTTAGAAATAACTATTTTATCAATGCAGTAAAGACATCTGTAATTAGTATAGCAGTATTTAGTTTTTTGGCGACGGCAGGAACCCATGGTAGAATTAAAGGATATCAATATAATTACTCAAAATATGAAATTGTTCAAGCAATGCATCTCCTGTACCAACAACATCCTGAATATGTGGTGCCTGATCAATGGAAGTCTTTGACTACTCCACATGTAATAGGATCTAATAGTGATCCTGATATCCAGGCGTTGAATGCAGATAGCGTTAATTTTGATTTTTACATTGAAAGTAAAAGTCCTTTTATATTGTGGTCAAGTTTTGTTAATGTTCAAGAAAATTGGTATGATGACAAATGTGAATTAGTTCTTGAAGGTTATATTGCAGTTTCTCGAGGTCAGTGGAAATTCAACGATGATTTGCCTGATGAAGAAAAACAAAAAATTACTAAATATTTTGAGGAAAATATTTTGAAAAAATTAAAAAATATCTTACAAGAACGAAAGGGTACAAAATAATGTAATCTTTCCTACCCAGCTGGCGCGCTTCCCAGCCGAGTCTCCTTGAAAAGGGACTCGGATGAAATACGCAGAGTTCTCTTCGAGAAACTCTGCTCGAACTAAGGCAGTTGGCAAAAAACAGCAGATAATATTTTGAGTAAACATTAATTGGTGTTGTCACGCTGAGCGGAGTCGAAGCGTCTATTTTGTATTTTCGTAAATCTTATGGAAAAATCAAATTTAAAATCATGGATCCCTGTTGACAAGAACAGCGACTTCCCAATACAGAACCTTCCGTTCGGAATTTTCTCACCTCCGAAAGAAGTAATTGAAAAACACGATAAGGAAAAAGACCGGTTGCCGCGCGTGGGCGTTGCCATCGGCGATTGGGTGCTGGACCTGCTTGAACTGAAAAAGACCGGCGTGTTCAACGCGCTGAAGTTCGATACTAATGTATTTGCAAAATCTTCCCTGAACGATTTCATTGCGCTGGGAAAAAAAACCACGAGCGCAGTCCGCGCGCGGATCTCCAAGCTTCTTGAAGAACGCAATCCGGAACTCCGCGATGATGAGAAGACAAGAAAGAAAGTCCTGCATAAAATGAGCGATGTGCAGATGCTCCTGCCGGTTGAGATCGGCGACTACACTGATTTTTATTCCAGCGAGCAGCATGCGATCAACGTAGGCTCCATGTTCCGTGATCCGGCAAATGCATTGCTTCCTAATTGGAAACATCTTCCGGTTGGCTATCACGGACGAGCTTCTTCGATCGTTGTGTCGGGTACTGATTTTCACCGCCCGAAAGGACAGATGCTGCAAGCAGCAGGAAGCAGCGGCAGCGGCAATTCTCCTTCCGTTATTTTCGGGCATACCAAACAACTGGACTTTGAACTGGAAGTGGCGTTCATCGTTGGGAAGGAAACCAAACTGGGCGACAGCGTCTCCACAAAAAATGCGGAAGAATATATATTCGGTTTGGTGCTGTTCAACGACTGGAGTGCGCGCGATATACAATCATGGGAATATGTTCCGCTCGGCCCGTTCCTTGCAAAGAATTTCTGTTCTTCCATTTCTCCATGGGTGGTTACGCTCGATGCGCTGGAACCGTTCCGCATCGCTGGAGCAAAACAGGAACCGAAGGTTCTTCCCTATCTTGAATTCGAAGGAGAAAAAAATTACGACATCAATCTTGATGTGCTGCTGAACGATTCAGTTATCTCAAAATCGAATTTCAAATATTTATACTGGAACATGTGTCAGCAACTGGCGCATCATACGGTAAACGGATGCAACATCCGGATCGGCGACATGATGGCATCGGGTACGATCAGCGGTCCGGAACCCACTTCGTTCGGATCGATGCTCGAGCTCACCTGGCGCGGGACAAAACCCATCAAACTTTTTGACGGCACCGAACGGAAATTCATTAACGATAATGATTCATTGACGATCCGCGGTTACGGAGAAAAAGACGGGATCCGCATCGGATTTGGTGAAGTGAAAGGAAAAGTGCTGCCGGCAAAGTAATTAAAGCTTATACGCTATTCCTAATTGCACACATCTATAAAGCAGATAATTTGAACTTCTAGTAACTCCTCCGGTCACAGCATCATGGAATTCGTATCTCAAAGGCACCATTGAATTTAAAGCGTTAATCTCTAAATACATTTTAATCCTACTATTGATATTGCTTCCTATGGATAATCCATATTTAAGAAATACTAATAGGGAGGTGCTATAATTTTCCCATCCTTCCTTATTAAGCAAATAGCTTAACTGAATCCCGGTAGTTAATGAGAATGATAGTTTCTTTTCATAGCCATAGGAAATACTTAATGGAAGATTAACCAAAGAATATTCAGAAAACGATCTCCAGTGATAGGATAGATAATAATATTTCAAATGATCATAAGAGACCCCTGATTTAATTCCAAGACTAGTCCATTTCCATCTTCTTCTGTATTCAGAGAAAAGGAATATTCCCGAGTCGAACGCCGGATTAAAATCAGTATCTCTCATTCCCGGTGTACCATCGGCACTGGGATAGGAATAAGTGGCAGATACAGCAGTACCAATAAACCAATCATTCCTTTTTTGTACTGTTGTATCCTTTTGCTCCTGTGAGAACATACTCATTCCCCGCAAAAGAATGGATATTAATAAAAACGGTTTCATTACTTAACTAAAGGTAAAAAAAATCTAAAATAAAATTACCTTTTATATGTATATTCGTATTCAATGAAAATAACTTTCCTCGGCACCGGCACATCCTTAGGCGTTCCGATCATCGGATGCACGTGCAGGGTTTGTTCGTCTGTCAACCCGCAAGACAAACGATTGCGTTCATCAGTCCTGATCGAGGTGGACGGCAAGCGGTTTGTGATCGATACCGGCCCGGATTTCCGCCAGCAGATGATCCGCGAGAAAGTGAACCGGCTGGATGCCGTCATCTACACGCACGAACACCGCGACCATGTAGCAGGGCTGGATGACCTTCGCTCCTTTAATTTTATTATGGAGAAAAAAATGGAAGTGTATGCAACGGAATTCGTCCAGCAGTCGCTCCACTCCCAGTTCGAATATGTGTTCACCGAGAAGAAATATCCCGGCATCCCTGAAATAAATTTTCATACAATCGAGAACAAACCCTTCACCATTTAAGGAGTCACTGTTATTCCCATCCTCGTCAAACACATGCACCTGCCGGTGTTCGGTTACCGGGTAGGGAATTTCACCTACATCACGGATGCCAATTTTATCGATGAAGAGGAAAAGAAAAAAATTACCGGATCCGAAGTGCTGGTGATCAACGCACTGCGTCACGAACCGCATCCATCCCATTTTACGTTCAGCGAGGCCATGGCACTTGCCAACGAATTGAAATGCAAGACCACCTACTTCACGCACATCAGTCACCTGCTTGGCTTGCATCAGGAAGTCCAGGAAGATCTTCCCGACAATATCCGGCTGGCACATGACGGACTTTCAATTCAAATTAAAAATTAAGAAATGAGGGAATAACTCCCCATTTTCATTTTCAAATTTTCTCATTCAATCATTTCTTCTGTCTCGGATCCATCGCATCGGTCAGCGCTTCACCGATCAGGTTAAAAATAGTTACCGTAAAAAAGATCGCACATCCAGGAAGGATGGCCAGCCACCAGGCAGAAGGCGACTGGCGGGCTGCCGCAAGTAAAGATCCCCAGGTAACTGTTTCCGGCGAAACGCCGATCCCCAAAAATGAAAGTGTTGATTCGATCAATATCGCTGCCGCGATTCCGAAAGCAACTGTGATCAGTACCGGGGAAAGCGCATTGGGAATTGCGTGACGAAGGATCACTCTCCATTCCGAATAACCCAGTGCGTGCGCCGCTTCAATATATTCCAACGAACGGATGCGGAGCATTTCAGCACGTATAAAACGCGCGATGTTGGTCCAGGAGGTTAAGCCAATAACCGCCATCACGATATAAATGGAAGGATGGGAAACGATCGCAGAGATGATGATGATGAGAAACAATGCCGGAACGGAAACCATCACTTCAATGAAACGGGAAAGCAGGATATCGACCGGAATAGAAATTTTCTTTTTAAGAAATGGCATTAATCCAAACGGGATGGCAAGAAGATTTCCAACCAGCAGCGTTATTCCCATTATAAAGACAGAAAAAAAGATCTGCAGGAGAAATTTCCAAAACGATTCTGAAAGCGCATCCGAAATTTCATAGGAGCGGGCGATGAATCCCCAGAAAATGGCAAGGAAGAAAAAAACAACATTCATGAAGGCGCTTGCTCTTGAGATCTTAAACCGGTCATCGCCAAAATAACCGGCCAGCGCACCAATTAGAATTCCTAAAATGGATGCAATCCCCATAGAAACCAACCCCACCGTAAGCGCTGTTCTGGTTCCGTGGATCATTCCTGAAAGGACGTCTCTTCCCAATTCATCCGTACCCAGCCAATGCCGCCATCGAGCTGATGCAACCGCTTGATTTCCGAAAGGAGAAACTGAATGTACATTATCCCTGTCCAGGCCGGATGGCGAATATGGAACCGGGGGAAAAACCGCCCAATCGTACTGCAATTTTTTCCAGTCTATGTTTTGCAGTTCGGTTTGCCATTGCGCCAAACCGGCATCAACCGCATACGAACGGAAGACAGGAAAATAAATTCGGTTCTGGTATTTAGCCAATAAAGGCATTCCACTCGCCAGCAAATCAGCGAGCAAAGAGATCAGAATAAAAAAATATAAAAAGCGAAGCGATGCCATTCCAAGGTGATTTTGCCTGAACTGCTTCCGTACCTTTCCCAAAAAGTTATTTCCGGGAATAATTTCGGATGCTCTCCGGGCGCGGAAAAGCGGATTCATTATAAATTGGGAAATTCGTTTCACGCTGTCTCCTTAATGAATGCTTCTGAGATCATCCGTATTTCAGTATCCGGACCATTGATTTTACATTCAGCATCCGGATAGCAAAAGCCCAAATGCCGCATGCGGTTACCATAAAGACAAAATTGATCATCCACCGGTGCTTTTCAGAAATGATCTCCGGATGAAACGTTTTTGAAAAATAATTGATCAGAATGACGCCGGTAATGAAAACGATCAACCGAAGGAGCAGTTTGTAATTGATCTTGAATTTAAAAACACTTTGTGCGATCAGTACCTGAATAAGTGCGGTAAGAAACTGTGTTGTTAAACTGGATACCGCCGAGCCTGCCGCCTGGTATCTTGGAATCAAGAATAAGTTCATCGTAACATTGATGAGAATGCCGCTCGCAGCCATCAGGTTCAGTTCGCGGAGATTTCCATTGGCAGTCAATAAGGTTCCGAAAATATAAGTAGTGGAAGTGGCAATAAAGCAGGACATCAGTATCGGGAAAATAATACAGGCTTCTTCAATGTGTTCCTTTCCATATAACATTTCCATCAGTTCGTTAGAATAAAACCAACATCCCACCGCAACAATAACTCCCGGGGTGATGAGAAGAATGAATGCCGTTTTTACCAACGGCTCTATCGATTCTTTGAACTTCAGCATTCGTGAAAAGATCGGCAGCAATAATCCCGCGAAAAGAACCGAGATCATATTGGCTGCATCCAGCAGGCGAAATCCCTGTGCATAAATTCCGGCTTGTTCGGCTCCATTTGGAAGCATACGTTCCACCATTACTGTATCCAAACGATTGTAGCAGGCCATGAGCATTCCCAAAACGGCGAATGGGAAACTCTTCTTAAAGATCATCAACGTAAATGTTCTGGAGAATTTGAATTTCGTGAACCTGGCTTTACTTAGCACTATGAAGAACGCGATGACCGCCGTTGTTCCATAAGCAATGGTTTGTGCATATACATAATCCATAATATCAAGTTCTCTTCCCAATACATTTCCATAAAATAAAATACAGCTTATGGTGATGAGAATGGTGCGGTCGAGCACCGACACAATACTGTCGACCCAGAAAAGAAGCAGGCCCGCAATGTTGGAACGCAGGTAAGCAATAAATGAGATCAGGAACTGGTTGAAACCGAGCAGCAGCATCAGTTTCATCAGGCGGTAATCGTATTGAATAATTAAACCGATAACAAAAGCCAGGACAATGTAAACCAATGCCAGCATCAGCTTCAGGACAACAAGAGAAGAAAAGTGTTTTGAAAGCAGGTGGTTGTTCTGGGCAATGTTGATGTTATTAAAATTGGTTATGCCTACATCGAGAATGATGTTCAGTACAAAAGAAAAGTTGAACAGTGCGAAATAAAGTCCGAAATTCTCAGCATGAACTGCTTTTTGCCAGCTGACATCAATGAACAGAACATGAAACGGCTTGATGAGCAGGTTCAGAAAAAGAAGAAAGGCAAGATTGGTAATAAATTTTTTCTGCATGCAATTAATTCATTTTATCCCCACCGGGCGGATCTGTCCTTCGGCTGACTTCCGGGCGCAAACATACTCAGCAAATCCGTAATAATCCCAATAAACTCCGCCCCTAACATACCCTTTTATAATTGATTGAAAAATTATTTTGAATGGCATAAGAACTATATTGATCCATTGCCTTCTGACTCCGGCGGATAAAATTTTCAAATCTTTTTTGATCAGGATGCCGGAAACTTCTTTCAAAGAAAAAACCCTGCAATGCGTTGGGTCATCATAAAAGTTTAATGTTTCCCGTTTCGAAGGGAAATTTACACTTCTCTCCGAAGGAAATTCCAGGTAAATGATCCCGTCTTTTTTCAGTTTTGAGATCAGTCCTGAAATTACTTTATCCCCGTTATGCAAATGCTCGATCACATGGCTCATGACAATGAGATCATACCGATTATCCGGGATTGATGAGAACTCCAGTTTTGTAAGATCCATTTCAATGAACTCATCCATGTTCTTAATATCCGTTTCATCATTATCATAACTCTTTGTGATATCAACGCCGGTATAATGGCATTTAGGGAACCATTGCTTTGTAATGGTTGCAGAGTGGCTGCCTGCGCCGATATCAAGGATTGAAAGTTCTTCCTTTCCCAAATACTTTTCCGCCAATTTTATTTTGAATGGTTTCACCAGCATAGGATGGCTGCAGCTTACTTGATGATAAGGAATTCAACCCGGCGGTTTTTCTGGCGGTTCGCCTCTGTATCATTCGGAGCTATCGGTTTAGTAGGCCCGTACCATTTCAGCACGATGCGGTCTTCCGGAACTCCTTTCTTTTTAACGAGGTATTTTTTTATCGCTTCAACCCGTTTTTCGGAAAGACCCATATTGAATTTCAAACTTGAAACATTATCCGTATGTCCGGATAATTTCAGCCTCCAGGAATGATTTTGCAGCAGCAGTTCTGCAACCAGATCAAGTCCGTCAAGAGAAGAGGGTCTGATCACATCAGATCCAAAGTCAAACTCAAGGGTTTCCATCGCTTTCTTTACCTTTTCCGCTTCTTCCTTCTTCAGCTGGATCTGTACATCCGGAACATCTAAAGTGCCAAGTTTATTTTTATCCGTATCGAGAGATTCAAAATGGAAGAATCCATCAGCACCTCTTCGGGCTACCCGGATAAATTTACCGGATACAACCGTGAGCTCATTAGAGATCAGAACATCAAAAGACTCCAGTTTCAATAGTGCGCTTTCATCTGTCGGAAGTTCAACAAAATTGAATTTTCCATCCTTGTCCACCGTTGCCGTAGCGATAATATTTCCCTGCTTGTCTAACAAATGAAGTTTGGAGAGAGGGCAACCGTCATTCTCTTTTGGACCCGGTTTATCCGGGCAGCGGTCAACTTTATCCAATACACCGTCTCCGTCTCTATCAGGGCATCCCATCTGCTCTACGCTGCCGGAATCATCGGGGCATAAATCATATTTGTCAATAACTCCATCGTGATCGCGGTCGGGGCAGCCGTTAAATTGAGGCAACCCGGGATCGTCCGGGCAGGAATCGCGCTTATCGATGATCTTATCTCCATCTTTATCGGGGCACCCAAAAAATTCAGCATCGCCCGCGACATCCGGGCAGGAATCTTTTTTATCAATGATTCCATCGTCATCACGATCTGGGCAGCCGTTATTTTTAGGCAAGCCGGCTACATCGGGGCAATCATCCAGATTATCCGGAATATGATCTCCGTCTCGGTCAGGACAGCCGGCAAATTCCAATGTGCCGGGAACATCGGGGCATTTATCTTTTTTATTGGATACTTTATCTTTGTCCCTGTCCTTTGGCATTTTGAAGAAGATCGGCACCTTCAGGAGAAAATGAAAATCGGCGCTGAAAATATCCTGGTTGCCAAGAAATGGGGCAAGGTTGCTTGTTCCCACGATCAGCGGGCCGAGGCGTACATCCAATCCCATATGTAAATTTCTGTATTCGTTAAATGAAATCGGAACAAAAGCACCAAACCATTTCCAATCCCATCGGGGAGTAATACTGATCGTTGTAAGCTCGTGTACTTTATCTACTCTCCTTGAAAATTTCAGAGCATAATAGGCGGTGAAGTTGGCGTAGAAATCTTTCCAGATATTATAATCGACCTGAATGCTCAAAGCCGTGGGAAGTTTCATTTTAAAATCCTTTATTCCTTCTGTCTGAACAAATGTAGAGGCAATAATACTGTCAATGCTCCCCATTGGGCTTAACGTTGAATCCATATGGAGGGTATCGATCGGCCAATTAAGGATATTAGCTGTGAAATCCCCCACAGTAGATTTTTCAAATTTAATGTGGCCAATATCAAGAATAGAAAATCCTGCCCGCAATTTGTACTTGCTTTTATTTCGCATGTCAAGGCCCGTTTTACCATCCATGTCATATTTAAACTTTTCACGATCAGGCCTCCATTCAAACACAGCGCCCAGGTCAAAACCAAATGAGGGTTTGGAGGCAAACTGGTATTTCACCATGTTATTATCAAGTGAAAAAGAATTGGAATGGCCGTAATTCACACCGGTATTATATATAGAAAGAACTGTATCGTTTTCGAAATTATAATCGAAATCATTTATATAAACGTACGAAGCCCAAATACCCTGAAGGTATTTTACTCGGGCGCCTGCTTTGAAAAATTTATCTCCTTCATCTTTAAGCACGCGGGCATATGACAAACCATACTCTACCCATGTCATGTTCTGAATGCTCAACCGTTTGTTTGAAAAACGCTGATGCCAGTTAATGCTGTCTTTCAATGATTCATACAACTGATTGGCGAGAGGTGCATCCAATCCGTCAATATTCATATAGGTTCTTTCCCTGACATTTAATGCAAATGCATGTTTAGGAGAAAGCGTGATCATGAAGGAAGGAACGATCAGCTGATGGCCTACAAAGGCGGATTTCCTGTCGGAGTTTATCCGTTGTGTCAGGTATTTTTCCTTTTTAAATTCAGATGAATCGCCTTTTAAAAGATACTTTCTTCCCGCCTTATTCAATCCGATATAATTGTTGGCAACATTAAAGCTGAATCCAACCAGTGTCAGGTCAAACTTGTAACGGCTGTCGGCAATAGTTGCCGGGTTCAGGTCAATGCCTGAAACGCCGGCGTAATTGGAGTTTGAATAACCAAGGAAATCTTGCGAGAATGAAGTAAAAAATAGAAGGAAAATAGAAAAGAATAAAGTTATGTACTTAAGGTTTTTCAAGAGAAGGGATTGCCTGACAAAGTTAAACTTTTAATCGAAAATCAAAAATCCAGTTCCATCTGGGAAGGGAGCAATGTGAAGCTCTTGCGATGATGTTCGGTTGCTCCAAATTGCTCTATGGCAAACCGGTGAGCGCGTGTAGCATACCCTTTATTCTGGTTCCAGCCGTATTTTGGAAAAGACTCATGGAGTTTGCACATGTAATCATCCCGGTACGTCTTGGCAAGAATGGAGGCGCAGGCAATAGATAAATATTTTCCGTCTCCTTCGATGATGCACTGATGAGCAATTTTTTTTCCTGAAGAGGAATTGTATTTTGTAAACCGGTTGCCGTCGATCAGCAGCAGTTCCGGCTCAAATTCAAGTTTCGCTATGGCGCGATGCATGGCCAAAAAGGAAGCATTTAGAATATTTATCTCGTCAATCTCTTCCACGCTGACCATTTCAACGGCAAAGGACAAAGCAATTTTCTCGATGATCGGCCGGAGTTCCATTCTTACCTCATGCGTAAGTTTTTTGGAATCGTCTACCTTTTCCAAAATTTTTAATTCCTTCTTTGATTCTTTAGGAAGGATCACCGCTCCGGCAAACACAGGGCCGGAAAGACATCCTCTTCCGGCTTCATCGCAGCCGGCTTCGAGTAACGTTTTATCGAAGTATGGTTTTAACATTTAAAAGGCAAATATAGAATATTGAACAAGAAATCATGATTGCAAAATTGATCTTCGAAATTGGATACTCATTATTCTATTCTATCTATCAGAACAAACCAATTCTCTTAAAAGCTATATCCAAATTTAACTCCCGTGTGCAAAGAAGGCACAAATGAAGAATAATTTTTATTCCTTGGAGGACTGTAGTAAGTTGTACTTCCATAATCATATTCTTCCTTTATAGAAAAATTATGAATTCTCATCCGTAAGCCGCACCCAAGATAAGGTTCTATCACCCAATGCTCGGATCTTCCCAGAATATACCTGCTGCCAAAAATACCTTCTATACAAACCGTGTGCTTCAAATCATTTCCAGTTACAGATAACTTAGCTTGAGCAAGGTCGACATTTCCTTCCCATACCCAATCATCATAAGGAAAATACTCATTTACATATTTCACCTGTCTGTAAAAAGCAAGGAACTCATAATAAAGGCAATGGTTGTTATCTCGGGTAGAATAAATTTTCGTTGCAGCTCGAATTGTAAAACCAGATGTCCCACAATCATTCAACGGATGTTTGATTAAATTATAAAGTCCACCACCTAGTTCAAAAGAAATTCTCTGCTTTGGCTGATATTCAAAGTAAAACCCGTCTTCAAACGGATAAACATAAAGAAAAGGTGAAACACCAACTGTGAATTTATTTTTTATTGAATCACTCTGGGCAATAGAATTCAAGAAACATACGCTCAACACTATACTTAGAAATGTTTTCAAGAGTTATAAATTGTTTTTTCGATACTATTCCAAAGTTTCTCCGCAGTCTTATCCCATGAAAACTTTTCCCGCTGTTTTCTTCCGTTGGCGATTAGTTGGTTTCGTAACGATTCATCTTTATAGATTTTCAGCATACCGTCTTTTATAGAATCTACGGAGAACGGATCTACCAGCAATCCGGCATTGCCAGCTACTTCCGGCATGGAGGTTACGTTGGAAGTGATCACCGGCACATCGCAATACATTGCCTCCACAATTGGAATTCCAAAACCTTCAAAGTAAGGGACAAAAACCAGCGCCAGCGCATTCGCCATTACATCTTTCAGCTTGTCAGTTCCTAATCTTCCCGTAAAGATCACATCGGTTTTATATTGCATTTCGTTGTATACACTTTCAATATCGCTGGTCTTGAACATTTTTTCTCCTACGATCACCAATTTTATTTTTGATGATTCTGCCTTTTTGAATTCATCGAATGCCTGGAGCAGTCTTGCCACATTTTTACGGGGAGAAAGGGCGCCAACGAAAAGGAAATACGAGGCCCCACCTAAATCCTCCCCGAAGGGGAGGACTTTCAAATGTGCAGCCTTCTCCCCTTTGGGGAGAGATGGAGAGGGGTGGAACACCTCATTCGCCCCATCATATACCACATCAATTTTATCCGGAGCGATCTTATATGTTTTTGAAATATCCTGCTTTGAATATTCGGAGACCGTTGCAATGCGATCTGCTTTCCGGGCATACTGTGGAAAATATTTTTGAAAATATTTCCGCGCTAGAAAAGGAATATCCTGCGAATAGTGTTCAAAGTTCAGGTCGTGAATGACAGCCAATGATCTGAACTTCTTCGATCCGGCCGGATAAGCAGCGCTCAGCGAAAGAAAACCATCGGGTGAAAGAAAAAGATCGGGTTCGTGCTTATGAAAAATTTTCGGCAGCGATTGCTCGAACCACCAGTACCATAAAAAGGGATGGCGCGCGGGCGGGCCCACAACAATCGGAGAAACATTATCAGAAAAAATAAATTCCTCGCTGAACGGGCGGTCAAACAAAAAAAGAAACTGATGCTCCGTATGAACCTTCGTGATCCGCTTCAGCGATTCATAGGTGAACCAGCCGATACCTTCGAGCTTGTCCTTTAATAATAGTCTTGTATTTACTGCTATAAGCATATTAAAGCCTCACCCCCTACCCCTCTCCATTAGAGAGGGGAGGAATGCACAGGGGATGCAAATGTATGCAAGAAAAAGAATGTAGTTATTCCCTCCCCATTGGGGAGGGTTAGGGTGGGGGCTTTACAGCCACCCTTTCTCAAAAATATCCCTGGTGTGATACGAAATAATAATATCCGAACCCGCACGGGCAAAGGCATACATGTTTTCCATCACAATTTTTTGTTCATCGATCCAGCCATTCTTTGCTGCGGCTTTCACCATAGAATATTCTCCGGAAACATTGTAACACGCCACCGGCAACAACGTATTCGCGCGAAGATTTGAGATCACATCCATATAAGCCAGTGCTGGTTTCACCATTAAAATATCTGCTCCTTCCTGTTCATCCAGCATGGCTTCTTTCATTGCTTCGCGCCCATTTCGAAAATCCATCTGGTAAGATTTGCGATCCCCTTTCTGCGGAGCGGAATCAGCTGCTTCGCGGAACGGGCCGTAAAACGCGGAAGCAAATTTCACTGCGTACGACATAAGAGCCGTATTTTCAAAACCTTTCGAATCAAGCAAAGCGCGTATTGCACCAACACGTCCATCCATCATATCCGAGGGTGCTACCATATCGGCTCCCGCCTGCGCGTGTGCCAGCGCCATCTTTGCCAGCACTTCCACAGAAGAGTCATTGTGTACATAATCATCGTGCAGAATTCCGCAATGACCGTGCGTGGTATATGCGCACACGCATACATCAGTGATCACATAAAGATCTTCGCCAAAAGTTCTCTTCAACTCTTTAATAGCTTTTACAACAACAGAATTATTGCTGAACGATGAACTGGCATCTTTGGTCTTTTCTTCTCCTACACCGAAGAGCAGCAGTTTATTCACGCCCACTTTCAATCCTTTCTCCACGTCCTTCAGCAGTTCATCCACCGAAAAATGATCGATGCCCGGCATGGCATCTATCTTGTGAACGATCTTTTTGCCGGGAACAATAAAATAAGGATAGATGAACATGTTCTTGCTCAATCTTGTTTCTGCTACCATTTCGCGAATGATAGGATTTTTTCTGAGTCGTCTGGGTCGTTGGTTCATATAGATAGTATTATAATGACATTACTGCCTGCACCAGTCCGAGGTCATCAAATGATGCAGGTTGCTTGTTTGTTTTTACACCGTGTTTTTTCAAAGCATTTGCTGTGGCATCGCCCATTGCCACTACTTTTTGTTCAGCGTTTATTTTATTCTTTTCAAGAAATGACTCCACATTGCTCGGACTTGTAAATACTAAAGTATCAAATTTTGATTTGTGGCTTGTGACTTGTGACTTCATGATTGTTTCATACACAATTAAATCCACCACATTTTCTCTTTTTGGCAATTGCAGTTGAATGGATTTCATGCTTTCTTTTGCCTGTGGGAACAGGACAGTTTTATTTCCGACCAGCGCAGAGAATTTTTTCCCGGTCATGCGTGTATCATCCGCGTTGCCGATGAACTCAGCGCGTTTACCGAACTTGCGAATTTCTTCTGCAGTTGACTTTCCTACCGCTCCGAATTTCACTCCTTCTACATCAGGCTTCTGTTCAAAAAAATGTTTCACCGCATTTTTACTGGAGAAGAAAACCCAATCGCACTTTTTATATTTCCGGATAAGGATTTGCTTGACCTCGATGAGTGATTGACAAAATACTTTGTAGCCATTTGCTTCCAGGCATCGTTTGAAGAAGTCGTTGCGCTTTTCATCTCTGGAAATGAAAACTCGTCCTCCCCCTTCACCCCCTCCAGAGGGGGACATAACAGCCGAATTTATCTTCGCAACAATTTTTTCTGCAAGTCCTTCCGGCTTTCTTGACTCGAAATAAAAATATTTTGGAAAAAAATTTGTCATTTCTGCCTTTGCCACCCATACTTTATAGAGCGGTGTTCCCCTCTCCTTCAGAGAGGGGTCAGGGGTGAGGCATTCACAATAAACACCAAGCGGTAGCTGACATCCGCCATCAAACAAATTCAGAACTTTTCTTTCCACTCCAATT
>JAHEYJ010000244.1 GCA_023251675.1 Bacteroidota bacterium | reverse complement strand
GCGGGATCACTTGATGATCAAACCGGTCATCTTTTCAAAAGCGAGCAAAACAAAAGCTCGCTTTTGTTTTTGGAAGCGTTGAAAAGGAACTGCGTTAGCAGTTCCTGGTTTGATCCATTGCACGAATAGCTGGCGATCATGCAAATAATCCCAGCGGGATCACAAAAGCCATTCGCATATTAAATGTCTGGGGCTTTTTTATTTCTCCTGCAGGCGAAATTACAATTCAATTTTCAACACAGGAGTTTGTTCGGATAAGGTAATATCTTTTTCATATTTGCTGTTACGGTTGGGTCGGTATATAAGTATTGTACGCGTTCGATGCAAGAGGCTGAAGTTGTTTTGTATTTTTTGTGGCAGAGTGAATAATTTTACAATTGTTTGCTGTTTTATATTTTTTCTATCTTCACATCGCATTAATAAAACTATGGCACAAGTTGAACTGATAATGCCCAAAATGGGCGAAAGTGTTCATGAAGCTACCATTATCAAATGGCTGAAGAACGAAGGGGATAAAATTGCCCTGGATGAACCTGTTTTGGAAATCGCTACTGATAAAGTAGATTCCGAAATTCCTTCCACCAGCGAAGGGGTCTTATCTAAAAAACTTTTCAAAGAAGGAGAGATCGTACAGGTGGGCAAGCCCATCGCGGTTATCTCAACGGACGCTAAAGAACCTGTTTCCGAACCTCCTTCAGTTACGCCTGTAGTTGTTCAGTCAAAACCGGCAGTTTTAAAAAACAGTGAAGCAGCAGTTGTTGCTCCTGTACTTGAGCCTGCTTCTGTTGGCAAGGATTCTTCCTCCGGAAAATTTTATTCTCCCCTGGTGCGCAATATTGCAAAGCAGGAAGGCATTTCTATGGAGGAACTGGAAATATTGACCGGGACAGGTAAAGAGGGAAGGGTAACCAAAGAAGATATTTTATCTTATTTGCCAAACAGGAAAAAAGGAATAGCGGTTGAGAAAAAAGTAACCGCTCCGGTAAAGGAAGTACAGACAACTCCTGTTTTTGTTTCCGGTACGGATGAAATAATTGAAATGGACCGTATGCGCAAGCTGATCGCCGAACACATGGTGATGAGCAAGCGGGTATCTGCCCATGTTACGTCGTATACAGAGGCGGATGTCACCAATATTGTCAGGTGGAGAGACCGTGTTAAAAGTAGTTTTGAAAAAAAGGAAAAAGAAAAAATAACTTTTACACCGATTTTTGTGGAGGCAGTGGTTAATGCCATCAAGGATTACCCGATGGTGAATGTTTCGGTTGACGGAACAAAAATTATCCTGCACCGGAATATCAATATCGGTATGGCAACGGCCCTTCCTTCCGGCAATCTGATTGTGCCGGTTATTAAAAATGCAGACCGGTTAAATTTATTCGGGCTCACTAAAACGGTGAATGACCTGGCTGGCCGCGCGCGCGCGAATAAACTGGTGCCTGATGAGGTCCAGGGCGGAACATTTACGATCACCAATGTGGGTGTGTTCGGCAATTTGATGGGCTCCCCGATCATCAATCAGCCCCAGGTGGCCATCCTGGCGACAGGGGCCATCAAGAAGAAACCGGTTGTGCTTGAAACGGAATTCGGAGATTCCATCGTTATCCGCAGCATGATGTTCCTGTCACTTTCCTATGATCATCGTGTGGTAGACGGAATGCTGGGCGGAAGTTTCCTCCGACGTGTAGCCGATTACCTCGAAAAGTTTGACCCTAACCGAACCATATAATCTAAGAATGAAAAAAGTCTGTTTTTTATTTGTTTGTTCTTTTCTGTTTACTGTAACCGGCTTTTCACAGCAATCATTGGAAAAAGACACAACGATTGTTATTGATTACAGAAAAGTTTTTGCACAGGCAGAAGAGTACCTTGTAAATGAAAATTACGTAAAGGCACTTCCGTTATATGAAGAGCTGCTGACCCAGAATCAAAATAATGCAAGTTGGAATTTCAAAATAGGGCTTTGTTATCTTAATTCACCCGGAGAATACAGTAAGTCGGTGAATTATTTTGAACGGGCGGCAGCTGTTACTTCTAACAATGCCAAAGGGGACAATTTTAAAGAAGACCGAGCGCCTACGGTCGCCCTCCTTTATCTTGCAGACGCTTATCACAGGAATTATCGTTTTGATGATGCCATTGAAGCCTATAGAAAGTTCAAAACATTGATTCCTGAAAGCAACAAGGCCTATCTTGCTGAACTCGACCACAAAATAGAAATTTGCAATAACGCAAAGGCCATTACTGCCGATCCTGTAAATATGATGATCAAAAATCTGGGGCCGGAGATCAACAGTCAATACCCTGATTATTCTCCCGTTATTTCTGCAGACGAATCCATTTTACTGTTCACCTCCCGCAGGCCCGAGAATGTAGGCGGCTTAATGGATGATGATGGGCAATATTTTG
>JAHEYJ010000037.1:16686-25852 GCA_023251675.1 Bacteroidota bacterium | reverse complement strand
CAAGAAAACATTTTCTGCCTTATCCTCCTTCTTCTCCGTGCATTGCACTTTTCAAAGACGGAAAGATGGTTCACTTCATCGAGCGACACCACATCGAAGGCCGTTCCCCGGAAATGATCGCGGATAATCTGAAAATGGCGTTCGAGCAATTCTGTTGAGCTTTTTTATGAATCCATCATTCACTGGTGAAGAGTGGAAAGAAATAACCTTCCCCATTGCTTCAAAATTCCGCTATGCTGTATCTTCTTTCGGACGATTAAAGAGTTTTACGGAGAACATTCAAGAGGGTGCTATTCGGAAAGGGAGTCCCTTGGAGGGATACAGGTCCCTGGGCTTCCGGATTTCAAGAAACGGGAAATTGACCTACTACCATTTTTTTGTTCATAAACTTGTTGCGGAAAATTTTATTGAGAAAGATTTTCCTGAACAGAATTTTGTCCTTCACCTGGATTACAACAGAGAAAACAATCATGTCAGCAATCTGAAATGGGCAACGCGGAAAGAACTGGTGGAACACCAGAAAAAAAATCCGTTAGTGATCGAAGGAAGAAAAAAAACCCTTGCCACTAAATTAGCGATAGGAAAAGGACAAAAACTTACTGCTGCTAAAGTTTTGCTTATAAAGAAAAAGATCTTTGACCCGAACCGTAAAACAAGAATGAAAATGCTGGCACGGCAGTTCGGAATTTCAGAAATGCAGTTGTACAGGATCAAATCAGGAGAGAACTGGGGGCATATCAAAGTAGATACTATTTAACTTTTGCCCTCTTACTTCCTTTATCTATCTTTGTCGTCCCAAAAACAAAAACATGAAAAAAATATCCATCATCGGAAACGTAACCAAAGATGCCGAGATCCGCAGTTTTGAAGGCGGGCGAAGCGTCATCAATTTTGATGTAGCGGTGAACGAACGCTTCAAAGACAAGAACGGACAAAAGCAGGAACGCACATCGTTCATCCGATGTGCCATGTGGCGGGAGGTTACAACCATCGCACAATACATCACCAAAGGAACAAAGCTGTATGTGGAGGGTTCTCCGGATGCGGATGCCTACGTTAACAAAGAAGGAAAAGCGGTCGGCAACCTGAAAATAAATGTCAGGGAGATAGAATTTCTCGGCAGCGCAAAGAAATCCGAAGATACCGGTTCGTCAGAAGGCGCCCCTCCTCCGGTGGACGATCTGCCATTTTAAAATCAGCGAAAAACGAACGGGTACGAAAAATACGAAAGAATAAAATTTTGTGAATGAAAAATTTCTTTTCGGTTTTTATTTTGGCTGTGGCCTTCTGCGTAGTCGAAGGATCCTTTTCGGTTTGCTATTCTCAAACACAAAACATTGGAGTAGGAACACTTACGCCTGATAACAGCGCTGTTCTTGATCTCAGTCCTCCAAACAAAGACAAAGGTTTGCTTGTTCCGAGATTGACAGCCGTTCAGCGGCTTGCCATTTCAAATCCCGCAAATGCACTTCTTGTTTTTGATACTGATTCAAATTGTTTTTTCTTTTACCGGCAATCAAATGCTTCGTGGAATTCGCTTTGCGGATTGGCAGGATCAGTTGGACCAACGGGAATACAAGGAGTAACTGGTGCGACTGGAGCAAATGGAAACACTGGCGCTACCGGACCAACAGGGATAACGGGAAGTACGGGAGCAACCGGAGCTACTGGTGCGGTTGGACCAAGCGGAGGACCAATTGGGCCAACCGGCCCGACCGGACCTAGCAGTTCAACTGATGGATTTAGAGTCTCAATAACTTCTTTTGCAAATGTTGCAGTGGATATTCCTTTTGATTACATTGATTTTAATGATGGAGGGCATTATAACATGGCAACGGGAAGATATACCTGTTCTGCAAATGGTGTTTATCTTTTTTGCGGCTGGGTTTATGCAAGTCTTGGTGGTCAGGTAGGAATATATGTAAATGGTATATTGGCTGAAAATGCATCATATAGTTCAATAGGCCCATATGGTACCCACTACGCGGTAATTTTAAAATTAAATTCGGGGAATTATGTTTCTTTGAGAATTATATCTGGTGGAACTATTTATAATAGTTCCTTTTCCGGATATAAATCTTATTAATTATCTTTGCAATCAATTTAAAAAATCAAAAAACAAATAATAACATAACTAATGGCAACAGCAACAAAAGTGGACAAGTACATTAAACACAAGGTAAAAGACATTTCCCTTGCCGAGTGGGGTCGTAAAGAGATCCGCCTCGCAGAACAGGAAATGCCCGGGCTCATGGCGCTTCGCGAAGAGTACGGAAAACAAAAACCGCTCAAGGGAGCGCGCATCGCAGGATGCCTTCACATGACCATTCAGACGGCGGTCCTCATCGAAACCCTGAAAGAGCTTGGCGCAGAAGTCACCTGGAGCTCGTGCAACATTTTCTCCACACAGGATCACGCAGCAGCAGCCATTGCTGCAGCGGGAATTTCCGTGTACGCATGGAAAGGAATGAATGCCGAAGAGTTCGACTGGTGCATTGAACAGACTTTATTTTTCGGTGAAGAACGCAAACCGCTGAACATGATCCTTGATGACGGAGGCGATCTGACCAATATGGTGTTCGATAAATATCCGGAGCTCATCAAAGGAATAAAAGGCTTATCCGAAGAAACCACAACCGGTGTTCACCGCTTGTACGAGCGCATGCAGAAAGGAACGCTTCCTATTCCGGCGATCAACGTGAACGATTCGGTTACAAAATCAAAGTTCGACAATAAATACGGCTGCAGGGAATCATTGGTCGATGCTATCCGCAGGGCAACAGACCTTATGCTGGCCGGAAAAGTTGCGGTGGTAGCGGGGTACGGTGATGTTGGAAAAGGTTCAGCAGAATCGTTAAAAGAGGCAAAGGTTCGTGTTATTGTAACTGAGATCGATCCTATCTGTGCATTACAGGCCGCAATGGAAGGTTACGAAGTGAAAAAAATGGATGACGCCGTGAAAGAAGCGGACATCATAGTTACCTGCACCGGTAATTACAACATTGTAACCGACCGCCATTTCAAAGCGATGAAACACAATGCCGTGGTGTGCAACATCGGCCACTTCGATAATGAGATCGATATGGCATGGCTGAATAACAATTACGGAAAAACAAAAGAAGAGATCAAACCACAGGTGGATAAATACACCATCGGCAAAAATGACATCATCGTTCTTGCAGAAGGGCGTTTGGTGAACCTCGGCTGCGCGATGGGACATCCTTCGTTTGTAATGTCGAATTCGTTTACCAACCAGACACTTGCCCAACTGGAACTATGGGGTAATTCATCCAAATACGAAAATAAAGTTTACACGCTGCCGAAATCGCTGGATGAAAAAGTGGCACGGCTTCACCTGAAAAAGATCGGTGTGGAACTGGATACACTTTCTGATGAACAGGCAAAATACATTGGCGTCAACAAGCAAGGCCCGTTCAAGCCGGATTATTACAGGTACTAAGCGCTGTTGTAATAAATTAAAAAGCCCTTCCTTTTATCAGGCGGGGCTTTTTTATTTGATTGGTTCATCAGGATTCCAATTTTGCCCGGTATTTTAGTTGCAACCATGGATCCAAAGCTTTTTTGAATAGAATTATATTCTCTTATTAGCATTTTGCACTTTCCTATATAATGCATACATTCGACTGCATTTTTCTTCAAAAACTGATTTGTTAAAAACGCAGTTAAGATTCCAAGCAAAGAATTCAGATTTACTTGTATGGGGCTTCTTGATAAAATACATTTGGTGAATTAAAAAACATACCATGAAAAAAACATTTCTATTTTTATTTTCGATCAGCTGCTTTCACGTTAATGCAGCGATCAAACAGATCCGATGGGGCAGCAGCGGGGATCCGCTAAACGGATTAACAGTTACCTGGAGCAATAACGGCGCAGCTGATTCAATTAAGTGGGGCTATACGGCCACTTTTGAAAAAGGAAAATTCCTGGGAACAAAAAGAACCGGATATGCATCAGGAGTATCTTTTTTCAAATATGTGTTCCCCGCGGTAACAGCAAGTACAACCATCTACTATGAATTATATGATTCCGGAACACATGCATGGGGTACACAAAGTACATTCACGACTTCTCCGCCGGTGAACTCAACAACTTTTGCGTTCAGTGCGTTGGGCGATTGCAGGGATTATCCGGCTACGCTGACTACTATTTCAAATTTGGTAAGCGCACGTAAACCTGCCCTGACTTTATTTAATGGCGATCTGACGCTGCTGGGTAATAGTTCTTCCGAATTTGATGCCTTCTTTACAGCTGCTTCAAATTTTTTAGCAAATAATCTGGTCTACCATGCGGAAGGCAATCACGATGCGGCCAGTCCATCTACATTCTCAAACCTTTTTGATCTTCCCGTCACAAACGGTACAAACTTATATTATGCCGTTAAATACGGCAACGCCATCTTCATCACGTTGAATACATGCAATCCCGGTGACGCTGCCCAGTTAACCTGGTTAAAAAATACTTTGGCCGCTGCTGCTGCAGATCCTACCATCGTCTGGAAAATTGTATCCTGCCATCATCCCTTCTTTAATACAGGATCACATACCGGAGATATGGATGCCTACCGTTCTACGATATGGAAAGCGTGCGATGACTATGGAGTTGATCTTGTTTTTAATGGCCACGATCATAATTATCAACGATCAAAACCAATTAATCTGAATGCAAGTCCGGTAGGCACTCCTGTCTCTCTATACGGAAGTGCAACCGGCCAGGGAAGGTGTGAAATTATTTCAGGCGGTGCAGGCGCCGGGCTTTATTCTCAAAATTCGAGTTCAGCCGATGCCTGGGCAATAAATACTTTCAATAAAAACTATAACTATGTTTTCTGTAGTGTGCAGGACTGTAAAATAGTTATTACGGCCTATGGTCAGACAAACAATGTTATTGATTCATTTACACTTGATAAAACCGGCACAACGGGTTGCACAACGGGCATAGCCGGAGTAGTTGAAAAGTTCAATCCGATAAGTGTTGTGCCCAACCCAACGGCTGGCATGTTTACGCTGCATTATTCTTCTGAACTTACGGGGGATGCAATAATAAAAATATATGATATGAACGGAAAAGAAGTTGCCTCTGAAAAAATAACAAAAAACGAAAAAGACCTGGTGTATAATTACAATCTGGCCAATCATGCCAAGGGAATTTATACGGTTTCTGTGATTATGGAAAACCAAAAAGACAATGTGGTGTTCATCTTAAAATAACATCGCGATGAATCAAGAAAAGACGGGCCAACTGATAGACGTGCAGAGGGAAAATCAAAAAATGTTTTTCCCTTTGCACTTTCATTCGACAAGATCCATATCCTCGGGTGAGTTGATTTTACGGTTAGCGGTATTTGGTACCTACCTGGGCCATGGCGTTTTTGCTTTGGCGATAAAACAAAGCTGGATACCGCTTATCACTGCATTTGGTTTTTCCAAAGAAACGGCCATCACGTTATTGCCCCTGATCGGATTTCATGATATTATTATTGCTTTTGTTGTTATGATCATCCCCTTTCGCAGCGTCCTCATTTGGGCAACGATCTGGGCTTTTGCTACTGCACTAAGCCGGCCCGTTTCAGGAGAACCTTTTGCAGAACTGATCGAACGCACCGCAAATTGGGGTGCCCCTCTCGCATTATTGATTCTACAGGGATTTCCAAAAACAATGAAAGACCTTATAAGAATAAGGTAACAATTATCTGTATTATTTTACCCTTTTCATATTCTGTTTTTTTCATACTGCGAAGGCATTCGTAAAAACTTCGATATTTGGCGTGTTACTTTTCTCCTGCCATGAAAACATCCGTTGATCTGTTCCTTTTGATAAGATCTCTTTCTAAATCAGAAAAGAGATATTTTAAGCTGGATGCACAAAGGCAGAAGGCCAAAGGAGGAGCGAATTACCTTAAATTATTTGATGCGATCGAAAAACAAGAGAACTATGATGAGGAAAAGTTGAAGAAACAGTTTGCCGGCAGCATATTCATAAAGCATCTTCCTTCCGAAAAGAATTACCTGTATTCGCTGATCGTAAAAAGCCTGGTGAAGTACCATGCCTCCACTTCAGTTGAAATAGAACTGGATGAGCTGATCCACTCTGCAGAGATTTTGTTCAAGAAAGGATTGTACGCCCAAAGCAATAAAATACTTTCAAAAGCGATGAACAGTGCCCTGGAGAATGAACTTTTTTCGAGAATATTCAAAATATCTGAACTTCAGCTGAACCTCATTCCGCATGTTTCTTCTTTAGAAGAAAAAATGAACTCGGGTTATGAACGATCGCTGGCCAGCGTCCGCCTGGCTCTCGAAAAACTGGAGAATCAAAACAGGTATAACGAATTACATTCCCGGCTCTACCGGATGATCCGCAAGGAAGGGGAACTGGTCCGAACCCGCGAAGAACTTTCCAGGTTTGAAAAGATCATGAACGATCCGCTCATGCAAAACGAATCGCTGGCCCTGTCAAAAACCTCAAGGCGTTTGTTTTATTTTATTCAGTCCACCTATTATCACATTACCGGAGACGCGAAGCAGGCATTATATTATGAACTGCGCGAACTGGCTGAAATGGAGTCGGACAAAAAGCTGATAGCAAAAGATTCGCTTGTCTATACAGCAAGGGTGTCCAACCTCTGTGAGACCCTTTTACGGATGAAGAACTTTGATCTCTGCAAGAAATATCTTGATAAACTTAAAAACGCTGCTGCCGAATTTCAGCTGGAAAAAGCCCGGTTGTTTTACCGGTATTATGATTTTTCCTTACGACTATTTGTGCAGACGGGAGATTTTGAAAAGGCGGTTGCCTTAACAAAGACCATAGAAGCGGGTTTAGAAAAATACAAAGAGAACATCCATGTGTCCCGGCAAATAAGTATTTATTACTACCTGGCTTATGCACATTTCGGATGCGGCAATTTCAAAAACGCCCTTTACTGGATAAATAAAGTCTATGAAGAGAAAACCGATCTCCGTTCCGATCTGTTGTGTTATGCCCGGCTGTTAAACTGCATTATTCACTTCGAACTGAAAAATTATTTGCTGCTGGAGTCCACCTTTAAATCGGCTCAGTATTTTTTCAGTAAAAGAAAAAAAATGTTCCGGCTTGAAACCTCCTTCCTGAAACATTTCCGGAAGATCTCCAACATTCCGGATTCTCTTTCTGTCCATGCTATTTTTAAGAAATTCAAGATCGAACTGGATGAACTCCTGCACGACGAACACGAAAAATCTGCACTCGAATATTTTGATCTCCTGGCGTGGCTGGACAGTAAATTAAATAGTACTTCTTTTGCAACGTCCGTTCAACACAGGTTATTACCCGCATAATTCAACTTTTTCAAAAACCCTCTTCTGTGATCCAGCAGAGCAGTGATTGTTCCTGAGCAGATATTTGAATTTTTTCTCTTCAGATACTTTTTCATGATCGTTGTCGTTAGCTTTTCAAACTCCGAAAATAAACATTCAACACTCTGCCATCCCCTTTATGAATAAGAAAAAAATATCTCCGGATGAGAGCATTCATTATTTCGGTTGCCCTGCTGATACATTTCTTTCTGATTGTGAAGGAGAAAAAACTTAATGCCCAAAATCCATCTTCTTATTCTTACGTCCGTGAAGCTGATATGATGTGGTCTAAACATATATGGCGGGCTATCGATCTTCGCGAAAAAATAAATCTTCCTCTTTATTACCCGCTGAATGAATTGCCCGAAAGGAGTTCCCTTTTTCGTATTATTCAAAAGGGAATCTATTCAGGCGAAATATCCAACATCTACGAATACGATGTTTTCACGAATGAATTTGGCCGCCCCTTGCAGCTGACCGAAATAAAAAAAGCAATGACCGAATTGCTGGATGTAAAAGATTCCATCGGCGAGCCTTTACTGGACGCTTTAGGAAACCAGGTCACCTTTCGTGATACACTGAAACCCGACCGGATCGTACAGTACTGGTTAAAAGAAGAATGGTTCTTTGATAAACAACGATCCGTTCTGGAGGTCCGGATCATCGGTATCGCGCCGGTAATAGAGGTCGGCGACCCATCCACAGACCGGTTTGGCTACAAGCCCTTATTCTGGATCTACTTTCCCGGCTGCAGAAATTATTTTTCAAAAAATAAATGTTACAATCCATCTAATGATGCTCAATGGATCTCGTTCGACGACCTTTTCTGTAAACGGATCTTTTCCAGCTATATATTGCAGGAATCCAATGTGTATGGAAGATCGATCGCCTCCTATGCTCAGGGAGATGAGGCCCTTCTTGAATCAGAACGGATCAAAGAAGATGTTTTTAAGTTTGAAGAAAATCTCTGGCACTATTAATTTTCAATTGTTCGGCATTCTGAAGCTTGCAAAAAATTCTTTTGCAAATACACGCAGAATAGTGTAAGAAGGAACTGCGAGAATCATCCCGCCAATGCCGCCGATCGTTGCTCCGGCAAGTATGACAAGAAAAATTTCCAGCGGATGTGCTTTTACAGAACTGGAATAGATCAATGGCTGAAGTAAAAATGCGTCGGAAAGGTTTACGACCGGAAAGATTATTAAAATTTTAATTACAATAGATGCGAGGGATGCATCTGCACCTGTAGTGAGCCCGATAAAAAGGGCGAAAGCACAGCCGATGAGAGGCCCGACATATGGAACTACATTCATCAGTCCCGCAAACAATGCAATCAGCAGCGCATGTTTAATTCCGGCAATCCAAAGTCCGATAAAAAGAAAAGTGATGACCAACAGTACCTCTATTAAAACGCCGATAAAATAACGCTTTAATAACCGTTCGCTTTCCGCCCATACTTTTTTGGTCCTTTCGGAATACTTTCCGGGAACAAATGAAAACAAAGAGGAAATGATCAGGTCTTCATCCCTTAAAAAGAAAAAAGTAAGAAAGGAGATTGCAAAAACAGCTATAAAAAAATCGCCCAGCGCTCCGATGAACCGATTGATGATAAGCGAAATATTTGTTACCGTAAAAAAAGAAATAAGTTTTTCCTGGAAATAGGATTGCAGATTAGTGCTTTCATAATCAATGTTCATTCGGTGCAGGATCCTGTCGATATTCTCCATCGGCATTTGAACGGATGCCAGGATCGTGTTTCTGTCGAGAGAAGAAACAATGGTTGCCTCTTCAAGCACAAGGGGTACAAA
>JAHEYJ010000037.1:0-16676 GCA_023251675.1 Bacteroidota bacterium | reverse complement strand
AAAAATACCACCAATAGAAAAAAAACGAAGAACAGCGACAGGAAGGCAAGGCCGGCGCTCACCGTTGGAGATAATGTAAATTTCCCAAACCGGATATGTTTCGTATAAAACCGATCGATCGGCTGGCCGATAAGCGAAATGATTGCCGCAATAATGATATATAGAAAAATGGGCTTGAAATACCAAATGGCAAATCCGGCGATAACAAGGAAAAGAATTATAAATACGTTTTTGTTTTTCATAGGACGAACGAAAATACAAACTTTACATTAAAGTTCTGCGCCCTGCTTTTAAAGTCAAATTATTAAAAAAATTGCCTTGGTATTGGCCTTTCAAAAGCCGGCTATTTGTTTTCGTATCCTTTTTCCCTCAGAAACTCATCAAAATTCATTAGGGCCTCTTGCCTGAATGGATTTTAGAACTTCTTGAACGGTTAAAGGGAATTAAAGCCTGATATTTTTTATCTTTGCTTGCCCTTTCGGGAAAAAATATGAGTGATGCAATAAAGCACGAGTGCGGTATCGCACTTCTCCGACTTCTCAAACCACTCTCCTATTACCGTGAAAAATACGGAACAGCACTTTATGGTATCAATAAGCTTTACCTCCTTATGGAAAAGCAGCGCAATCGCGGCCAGGACGGCGCGGGAGTAGTGAACATCAAATTTGATGTTGATCCCGGTACCAAATACATCAGCCGTTACCGTTCTGTTTCCCAAAACGCGCTGGATGAAATATTTCATAAAATAAATTCCCGCTTTGTTGAACTCGAAAAAAACAATCCGGAAAAACTTGCAGACACTGATTTTCTGAAAAAAAATCTTGCCTTTACCGGAGAATTATTTCTCGGTCATTTACGCTACAGTACGTACGGCAAGGGCAGCATTGAATACTGTCACCCCTTTCTTCGTCAGAACAACTGGATGACCCGTAACCTTGTGGTGGCGGGAAATTTCAATTTGACCAATACTGAAGATCTTTTTCTGCAGCTGGTAGAACTCGGGCAGCACCCAAAAGAAAAGGCCGACACCGTTACCGTAATGGAAAAGATCGGGCATTTCCTGGATGAAGAAAATCAGCAGCTCTTTAAAAAATACCATGCCGAAGGGCTTTCCAATACCGAGATTACTGAAAAAATTATTGAGAACCTGGATGTTCAGAAAATATTAAAGGACGCCACTAAAAAATTTGATGGCGGCTATGCGATGGCCGGCCTCCTCGGTCATGGCGATGCATTTGTCCTCCGCGATCCCAATGGAATACGTCCTGCCTTTTATTATTGCGATGATGAAATTGCCGTGGTTACTTCTGAACGGCCAACCATTCAAACCGCTTTCAACATTCCGATTGAGAAGATAAAAGAAATAAAACCGGGATATGCGTTAGTGATAAAAAAGAACGGGAACATTGCTGAACTGGAAGTGCTGGAGCCGAAAGAAAAAAAATCCTGTTCATTCGAACGCATCTATTTTTCAAGAGGAAGCGATGCAGACATATATAAAGAAAGGAAAAACCTGGGCGTTGCACTATGTCCCGCTATTTTAAAAGCGATTGACAACGATCTCCGAAACACTGTTTTTTCTTTTATTCCCAATACAGCGGAGGTGGCTTTTATCGGACTGATGCAAGGCATCTCTTCATTCCTTGACGGATGGAAAGAAAAAGAAATTAAAAAAATCGCTTCCACCTTTTCGGGAGAAGAGGGAACCCGGAAGCTTCGCGAAATAATTTCTTTTCGCGCACGCCAGGAAAAAATAGCTATCAAGGATGCCAAACTTCGCACGTTCATAACAGCCGATGCCGACCGTGATGACATGGTGGCTCATGTGTATGATACAACCTATGGTGTGATCCGGAAAGGAATTGACAACCTCGTAGTGCTGGATGATTCCATTGTCCGCGGAACCACACTTAAGCAAAGCATCATCCGTATTTTCGACCGGCTGGGCCCGAAAAAAATGGTAATCGCCTCCTCTGCCCCTCAGATCCGTTTTCCGGATTGTTACGGGATTGACATGGCGCGCCTGGGCGATCTCATTGCCTTCAAAGCAGCCGTAGGCCTTTTGAAGGAAAAATATAAAGACACACTACTGGAGAAGGTGCTGGAAAAAGCGATAGCGGAAAACACAAAACCACTTTCTGAGATCCGGAACGTAGTTAAAGAAATATATAAGCCTTTTACTCCCCAGGAAATTTCTGATAAGATCACCCAGCTTTTACTTCCTTCTAACACCCAGGCCGAAGTACAGATCATTTACCAGTCCATTGAAGGACTGCATGCTTCCTGCCCGAATCATAAAGGCGATTGGTATTTCACAGGCGATTATCCCACTCCCGGCGGAAACAAAGTGGCTAACAAGTCATTCATCAATTACATGCAGGGGAAGAACGTACGAGCTTATTAATGTTATCCTGCGAAAGATATCCCGGTAATTTTCGGGCATGAAATTCTATTTAGAACCACGTACTTCCCGATCCGCTCATTCCGCTTTTTCCTAATTCGTATATTCGCACACATTCGATATTCGTACCCTATGCAATTATCAGAACAGGAAATCCTCCGCAGGCAGAAACTTGACGAGCTTCTCAAGCTTGGCATCAATCCGTATCCTCCCGAACTGTTCGAAGTGAATGCTTCGGCAAAAGATATTCTTGAAAATTACGAGCGCAACAAGACCGATTATAAGAACATCAGCCTTGCCGGCCGTGTGATGACCGTGCGTGATATGGGAAAAGCATCGTTCTCATCATTGCAGGATACGTCGGGAAGAATTCAACTCTACATAAAGCGGGATGACCTCTGCCCGGGAGAGGATAAGAATTTATATGACCTGCTTTGGAAAAAATTAACTGACATTGGTGATATCATTGGCATAAAAGGATTCGTTTTCACTACCAAGACAGGAGAAATATCCATTCACGTTACTTCACTGAAAATGCTGTGCAAATCACTGAAGCCGCTGCCTATAGTAAAAACCGATGCAGAAGGTGTTGCACATGATGAAGTAACCGACCCTGAATTCAAATACCGCCAGCGGTATGCGGACCTGATCGTGAACACACAGGTGAAAGAAACATTTGTTAAGCGCACGCAAATGATTAAAACCATCCGTGACTTTCTCAATGAAAGCGGTGCGCTGGAAGTGGATACGCCCGTGCTTCAGAATATTCCGGGGGGCGCAACCGCCCGGCCGTTCATCACTCATCATAATGCGCTGGATGTTCCATTTTATTTGCGAATTGCCAACGAACTTTATTTGAAACGTCTCATTGTTGGGGGTTTTGATTTTGTTTATGAGTTCTCCCGAAATTTTCGAAATGAGGGAATGGACCGGACCCACAATCCTGAATTTACCATCCTTGAATTTTATGTGGCGTACAAAGATTATTTCTGGATGATGGATTTCACAGAACGCATGCTGGAGAAAGTTGCCGAAGAGCTGCACGGCACTACCGAAATACCGGTTGGAGATAAAAAAATATCCTTCAAAGCTCCATTCAAACGCATTTCGATCTTTGATGCGATAAAGGAAGAAACCGGAATTGACATCAGCCCGATGGACGAGGCCGGACTCAGAGGTGTTTGTACAAAACTCGAAATTCATACGGAAGCATCTATGGGAAAAGGGAAATTAGTGGATGAAATATTTGGGGCGAAGTGCGAAGCGAAATTCATTCAGCCGACATTCATTATTGACTATCCGGTGGAAATGAGTCCGCTCACAAAAAAACATCGCAGCAAACAAGGGTTGGTAGAGCGTTTCGAACTGATGGTGAACGGAAAAGAGCTGGCAAATGCCTATACCGAGCTGAACGACCCGCTTGATCAGCGTGCCCGTTTTGAAGAACAGGTGAAACTGATGGAGCGCGGCGATGATGAAGCCATGTTCATTGACCAGGATTTTCTGCGCTCATTGGAATACGGAATGCCTCCAACAGCCGGAATCGGAATCGGAATTGACCGCCTCTGCATGCTTATGACGAATTCTCCCAGCATACAGGATGTATTATTGTTCCCACAGATGCGGCCGGAAGCAAAACCAGTTGCTGCGCCTGTAGTTCCCGCTGAAACGGCGACCACAAATACAGATCCTCCTGAAGTTCAAAAGATCATTCAGGCATTAAAATCTGCTTCCGGTGGAAAAACTTCCGTTGAAATTTTAGCGGAGATTGGCGATACGACCCTGTCAAAAACAAAGCTGGAAAAATTCCTGAATCAACTTGTGGAAAACAAACGGTTAATGAGGGAAGGAAAATATTTTTCTATATCAAAGAAATGATAAACATTGCTGTCATCGGAGGTGGAAGCTGGGCAACCGCCCTTGTGAAAATGCTTTGCAATAACTGCGCAAGTGTGAATTGGTGGGTTCGGAACAAAGAGACCGCCGGCTACATTAAAAATTTTCATCATAACCCCAGTTACATTTCTTCCGTTGAGTTTGAAGCAAATAAAATAAATGTCAGTTCAGATCTGAAAGAAATCATTTCAAGATCGGACGTACTCATCATGGCCGTTCCTTCCGCTTTTCTGAAAGAATCGCTGAGTTCTATAACCAAAGAGGAGCTTAAGAATAAAAAAATATTTTCCGCGATCAAGGGAATTGTCCCTGAACACAACCTGATCATTGCTGAATTCTTCAATCAGATATTCGAAGTGCCGATCGAAAACATCGGCGTTATTTCCGGGCCCTGCCATGCGGAAGAAGTGGCCATGGAAAAACTTTCGTATCTCACCATTGCGTCGCAGAACGCCGACAATGCAAAATTCCTTGCAGAAAAACTTTCCTGCCGGTATATTAAAACCACGGTGAGCGATGACATCTATGGCACCGAATATTCTGCCGTGCTTAAAAATGTGCTGGCGATCGGGGCCGGGATCTGTCATGGGCTTGGATATGGAGATAATTTTCTTTCTGTGCTCATCTCCAATGGGATCCAGGAAATAAAAAGATTTGTTGATGCGGTTCATCCCATTACCCGTGATATAAAAGATTCCGCTTATCTCGGCGACCTGCTGGTTACCGCTTATTCGCAGTTCAGCCGTAACCGAACGTTCGGAAGTATGATCGGCAAAGGGTACTCTGTGAAATCAGCACAGATGGAAATGAACATGATCGCGGAAGGATATTATGGAGTAAAATGCATTCACGAATTAAACAAGCAATACAAAGTGGAAATGCCCATCACCGATGCGGTCTACCATGTGCTTTACGAAAAGATCTCTCCGGTGATCGAAATGAGGATCCTCTCCGATAAACTTTCGTAACGTCATTGCGCCTTGCTTCGCCATAGCGCTTCGCGAAGGCAAGAGGGAGTCCGCGACCGAAGCAATCTACAAATAACGGGATTGCTTCGCCCCAAAACGGACTCGCAATGACATGAAAATAACCAGCAGCAAAACGATTCCCGAAACATAAAAACAAACCCGGCCGATCAGGTCGCCGTGCTTCACGTAAAATGTTTCTGATGTATTGCCGTTGATGTTCGCCTTGATCACAGCCGGCTTCCACCATTCCGTTGCCTGGGAAATATCCCCGCGCTGGTTGATGAAGCAGGAAACTCCTGTGTTGGCAGATCGCGCTATGCATCTTCGCGTTTCGATCGCTCGCAGTCTTCCGTAGATCAAGTGCTGCCTGTAACCGGGCGTATCGCCCCACCATCCGTCGTTGGTGCTGATGAAAATTAAATCGGCTCCGTTGCGGACAAATTCCGAAACAAATTCGCCGAAGATGGATTCAAAGCAGATGACAGGGGCTACCCCTGAAATCATTTTCCCCCCTTCCCCCTTTCTCTCCTTCTCCGTTTCTTGATTTGTCGGAAGCGGAGAACCGGGGACCGGGAGAACCGGAGATGTAAATACGGTTCTCTCCTCCTGTGTTCCCAAACTTCCGGAAGTGCCGCCGAGGTCAATCGCAAAGTTTTCAAGAAATCCAAACACAGCGGGATACGGCATGCGCTCTACGCCCGGAACTAGTTTCGACTTATGATAAACCTGAACCGAATCTGTATTGTCAATCTGAAAGGCAGTGTTGAATGCATCGTAATATCCATTTTGCTTTTTGAATTTTCGCGCGCTGGCCGAAAGTTTTTCACCTGCTTCATATAAATGCCAGGTAGAAGCGCCGGTAACGATTTTCAGTTTTGGAAAAGATTTAAGAAATTCCTTAAGCCGGCTATAACTTCCAGTTTGCTTAAAATCATTGTCCCAAATATCTTCCGTAAGTGCTGTTTCGGGAAATACCAAATAGTCCGTCGACGTATCTGTTTTTTGTTTGGCAAGTTCTAGCATCCGTGTGAGCTGTTCATCGTAGTTCATCCCGCTGAATTTTTCACTGTACGGATCAATATTCGGCTGAACAACTACCACGCTGACGGGATTTTGTTTTTCATCATAGGAATAGTAGAGCGCAAAAGAAAATAATATGGGAAAAAGGATTGTACAGGCAATTCCATAAACCATTTTATAATTCCCTTTCAGCCATTCGAAAATCATGAGGTTTACTGCCAGCACCCACAGGCTTCCCCCGGAAACTCCGGTGAATTCATACCATTGGATCCAGGAAGGATTGTCTGCAAAAGCATTTCCCAGGCTCAGCCATGGCCAGGTCAGCTCCCATTGATAATGAATAAATTCGAATGAAAGCCAGAAAACAGGAAACAGCCAGTTGGCAGCAGCGGCAGTTGTAGCCAACAACCGTTTTTTGGCAACATGGAATATCCAGAATACCGCCGCCATAAAAAATGAATTAGTAATGAAGGCCATGGCTCCGCCGCCGATGGATGCTTTGGTCACCCACCAGGTAGTGGAAATGTTCCAGATAAAAAAAGTCAGGTACGAAAGTCCGAATAATAAAGTGCGTTTTGCTTTGGTGTTACCTATAGCAAAAACGTGTTCTATATAAAGAAGAGGAACAAATGCAAAAAACAAGATGAAAGTAAATCCGAATGGAGGCCATCCTAAAAAGAACAATAACCCGCTGAGAAGTGAAAGGAAATAAAGTTTTTTTCTTGATATCACAGTACGAAAGTAAGAAAATGCACTTTCATCGAAGTGCGAATTCATTACGAACCTGCGAAGTACGTACACTGCATACTCAGATTCGTAATGCGTACGTTCGTATACTTTTCGTAGTTCGGTGGAATGGATTATTATCCTAACGCAATTCTCTTGAACCCGGTAACCTTGGTGTCTTTATTCGATTCGGCAAGGTATTGCGCAACCGTTTTCTTTGCTTCGCGGATGTATTCCTGGTTCAACAGGGTGGATTCAGAATAAAACTTATTTAGTTTTCCCTGGGCGATCTTGTCGATCATGTTTTCGGGTTTGCCTTCTTTGCGGGCAAGTTCGCGCCCGATCTCCAGTTCCCGGTCAACGATCTCCTGCGGAACATCGCTTTTGTCTATGGATACAGGAGCCATCGCCGCTACCTGCATGGCAATGTTCCTTCCGGCTTCATCGCTGATGGTTTTTGTAAAACCGATGATCACCGCCAGTTTGTTTCCGGGATGAATATACGAAGCCACTTTTTCAGCATTGATGGTTTCATAACGTGAAACTTCCAGTTTCTCCCCGATCTTTCCGATGAGTTCTGTAAGTTTATCATTGATGGAAACAGATCCATTATAAGTAAGTGCTTTGAGCGCATCCACATTTGCGGGATATTTCTCAATTGCGATTTTAGAAACATTTTCTACAAACGTTGCGAACTCTTCGTTTCGCGCTACAAAATCAGTTTCTGAATTTACAGACACCAGGATTCCTTTCTTTTGATCTGCAGAAGTTTTTGCTAGAACAATTCCTTCTTTTGCGTCCCGCTCGGCGCGGCTGGCTGCTACTTTTTGCCCTTTTTTGCGGAGGATCTCTATCGCTTTGTCAAAATCTCCTCCTGCTTCGGTGAGGGCTTTCTTACAATCCATCATTCCTGCACCCGTTGTCTGGCGCAGGCGGTTTACCTCTGCTGCGGATATAGCTACTGTGGTGGTCATATATAATTAGATTAAAGAAATGAGATTTGAGATCAGAGAGGATACCATGTATTATTCTCACACCTCATCTCTCTCCTTCTCCTGTCTGGGATTTATTTGATTTTTCCTTCTTCTTCTACTGCAAGTTTTTTCTCTATCTTTTTTACTTTCTCCTCACGTTCTTTTTGTTCTTCTTCTATTGCTGCTTCTGACATTGATTTTTCTTTTTCTTTCGCTCCTTCTTTTTCACGATCGATTTTTCTTTCATTCAATCCGTCTTCGATTGCTTTTGCGATCACGCCCACTACCAGGTCAACGGATGTGGCCGCGTCGTCATTGGCAGGGATCGGGAATTCAATGGAAGTGGGATCAGAATTGGTATCTACAATTGCGAACGTTGGAATGTTAAGACGTTTGGCTTCAGCCACTGCAATGTGTTCAATGTTCACATCTACAACAAATAAAGCGGCAGGCAAACGGGTCAGGTCGGCTATGCTTCCGAAAAGCGTCTGAAGTTTATCGCGGTGGCGCGACATCATCAGGCGTTCTTTCTTGGACATGGAATCCATGGTTCCGTCCGTGCGCATGCGGTCAATGGTTGCCATTTCACGGATAGACCTGCGGATGGTTACAAAGTTGGTGAGCATTCCGCCCGGCCAGCGCTCGGTAACGTAGGGCATTCCAACACTTTTAGCCTTTTCAGCAACGGCACTTTTAACCTGCTTCTTGGTAGCAACAAACAAAACCTTTCTTCCTGATTTTGCAATCTGCTTGAGTGCGTTGGCCGCATCCTCAAGCTTAACCAGGGTCTTGTTCAGGTCGATGATGTGAATATTGTTCTTGTCTCCGAAAATATAGGGAGCCATAGCGGGATTCCATTTGCGGGTAAGGTGCCCGTAGTGAACTCCGGCATTCAGAAGTTGATCAAAAGTTACGCGTGACATTAATTTGTTGATTGGTTAATTAGTGAATTAGTTTTATTTCGAATCCTAATAAATTTTAACGTTTAGTGAACTGGAAGCGTTTACGGGCTTTTTTCTGTCCTGGTTTTTTACGCTCTACTTTACGTGCATCGCGGGTAAGCATACCGTCATCACGAAGGGTCTTGATCACACTTGAATCAATCTTAACCATAGCCCGGGCAATCGCAAGGCGTATGGCTTCTGACTGGCCGGTGATTCCGCCGCCGCCGACTTTAATACTGATATCGTATTTGGTAAGGCAGTCGAGTTTTACCAGCGCTTGAGTTACCCGTGCATGCAATACCATTGAAGGAAAATAATTTTTAGATTCCTTGTCATTAATAATGATCTTTCCGGTTCCTTTTCTAACCAGTGCGCGGGCTACAGATGTTTTGCGTCTGCCTACTGTTTGAATTAATTCCATGATTTATTTTTTCAGAATGATTATTTGGATTTTTTTTCAAGAAGGGATTTCAGATCCACCGCTTTGGGCTGCTGTGCATCGTGCGTATGCTTGTCGTCTGCAAACACATGCAGGTTGCGGATGATCTGCATTCCCAAGCGTGTCTGGGGAAGCATTTTTTTCACTGCGCGCTCAATGATATACTCTGGCTTGGTCTGAAGAAGCGTTCTCGGAGTTGCATAGCGTTGTCCGCCGGGATACCCGGTATGGCGAACATAAACTTTATCGTTAAGTTTATTTCCGGTAAACCGGATCTTGCTGGCATTGATCACGACTATGTTGTCGCCCATGTCAAGATGGGGAGTAAAGCTTGGTTTGTGCTTGCCTCTTAACAGGTAAGCCAGTTTGGATGCAAGGCGTCCAAGAGTTTGATTTTCTGCGTCAACAAGTAACCACGATTTGTTATCGTTTTCAAAGCTGACTTTGGTAGTGTAGCTGCGTGTGTCCATGATACTTTTACTTTTCGTTTTTCAATGTTTTTTCAAAAGGGTTGCGAATATAATAAGTATTTTGAATCCCCGATATTTTTAACCCATCAAAATCGCCTTTTTAGGCTCGAATTTTGGAGTTGGGAAATATTTGCCTATTTTCGCATCTGCCGAATGATATTTTCTTCCTTGCAAAACCAGGAAAAGCAACTTTAAAGGATAAAATTGCATCATTGTACCAATCGCCAAATTCAAAACAATCCATGAAAACAAAATTACTTATAGCCTCATTTTTTCTGCTTATTTTTTGTCAAAACACCTATTCCCAGTGGGTTCAATTGACCTCTGGCACCGCAGCCAATCTGACCGGAATAAGTTGTTTGAATGCTGATACATGTTTTACTTCCGGATCATCCGGTAATA
Organism: Bacteroidota bacterium; assembly: GCA_023251675.1. Classification (GTDB taxonomy): domain Bacteria; phylum Bacteroidota; class Bacteroidia; order Palsa-948; family Palsa-948; genus Palsa-948. The sequence goes on along the minus strand of JAHEYJ010000037.1, from coordinate 6,436 downwards.
TCCGTAAAACATTTAACGCAGGTGCCGCCTGGTCTGTTTCCGGTTCTGGAAGTACGTTTGCCAACCTTGCTTCCATCCGGATGTTTGATAAAAACAGTATCTGGATCGGGTTAAGTCAGAAATTCCATCACACATCAAATGGAGGCACGGCTTGGGCCGCTGTTGTCCCCTCTCCTGCCACTTCTCATACGGTTTATGATTTTGCCTTTTTAACTGCTACAACATACCTTGCTGTTGGAGGGAATCCCGCCAGCACGACGAGCGGCGGTTATTTAGTTGCAACCAGCACAAACGCCGGATCAACGTGGGCCTCTGTGAATGTTTCAGGACAGCCTGCCATGTTTGGTGTTCAGTGTCTGAACGGCACAGATTGCATTGCGGTTGGAGGAGCATTAACTATTTTTAAATCTACCGATGGAGGAGCGGCATGGGTGAAAAAAGACAGCAGCACCACAGCTACAGAAGTATTTTATGATGTTCACTTTCCTACTCCAGTTGTTGGATATGCCGTAGGAGGAAGCCCAACAACTCCTGCAACCGGCGCTGTAATGAAAAGAACGCTGGATGGCGGAAACACCTGGTCCCCTGTTACACTTCCATTTGTCAACACGCTTTACGGTGTTCATTTTGTGAATGCCGATAGTGGTTTTGTAGTTGGCAATGGAGGAATCATCCGCATCACAAGTGATGGCGGAAGCAGCTGGGCCACACAAACTTCTCCGGTGGCCACCGATCTGAATAAAATTCAAATGTTAGATGCTACTACCGGTTATATCGCCGGAGCCAGCGGTGTGATACTGAAAACCACAAATGCGGGAGGAGGATATCCCGTTGGAATCAATGAACCTGTTTCTGTTCAGAGCCTATTTACGATCAATGGAAATCCTTCTCATGATGAACTGAAGATCGAAACAAAATTTCAAATGCAAAATGCTGCGCTTACCGTCTTCAATGCGCTGGGGCAGGAACAAATGATCAGAAAAAATATTTCGGGAAATAGTATTTCTGTAACAATCTCCGGCCTCTTAAACGGAATTTATTTCTTTCGGGTGAAAGATCAGAACAGAAATGTTTCCGGGAAATTCATCGTGGAATAGAAGCAGCGAAAATTAATTTATACCCGACACCGATCTGTGAAAACAGGCCGGTGTGTTTTTTATTCCACCAGCGAAAAATCCAGCTGCTTCTTGATCATATCGGCTTTCCTCACTTCAACCCGTATTTTATCACCAAGGCTTAATTTCCGTTTTGACCGGCTTCCTATATAGCAGAAATTTTTCTCATCAAAATAATACCGGTCCGATTTGGCGTCCTTTATGCGCACCAGCCCTTCGCAGTGGTTCTCCGTAAGTTCAACAAAAATTCCCCATTCGGTAACGCCGGAGATCATTCCTTCAAACTCCTGGCCTATTTTTTCTGAAAGGTATTGCACCTGTTTGTATTTTGTAGATGCGCGTTCTGCTTCAGCTGCCAGTTTTTCCCGCTCGGAGGAATGTTTACATTGGACTTCCAATGTATTTTCTTTTGACTTGTAACTTGTGCCTTGTAGCTTGACCTCTAACAACCGATGCACCATCATATCCGGGTACCGGCGTATCGGAGAAGTAAAATGGGTGTAATGGCTGAATCCCAAACCGTAATGTCCGATATTGTTTGTAGTATAAATTGCTTTTGCCATGCTCCGGATCGCCAGCATCTCGATCATGTTGGATTCGGGTTTTCCGGCGCAGTCTTTCAGCGTTTTGTTCATCGTCTCCGCAATGGTGAGTTCGTTCTTCAGGTTTATTTTATAACCGAAGCGCGCCGCAATCTCCGCAAATGCTTTCAGCTTTTCTCCGTCCGGTTTATCGTGAACGCGGTAAACAAAAGGAGCGGTTGTTCCTTTTCCTTTATCTCCTTTTGAAGGGGAACAGAACAGCGCCACTTCTTTATTTGCCAGCAGCATGAAATCTTCGATCAGCTTGTTGGAGTCTTTCATGGCTTTTACAAAAACCCCGGTAGGATTTCCTGCTTCATCCAGGTGAAATTTTATCTCGAGCTTGTCAAAAGCAATGCTTCCTGTTTTGAAACGTTCGGCGCGCAGTTTTTTGGCAAGGCCGTCGAGAAGCAGTATCTCTTCTGAGAAATCTCCTTTGCCCGTTTCAATGATACTTTGCGCTTCTTCATAGGTGAATCGCCGGTCGGAATAAATTACTGTTCGTCCGAACCATTTGTTGTAAACCTGCGCGTTCTCGTCCATTTCAAAAACCGCCGAGAAGCAAAGTTTTTCTTCCTTCGGACGGAGCGAGCACAGCACATTGGAAATATTTTCAGGCAGCATCGGCACTACGCGGTCGACCAGGTAAACAGAAGTAGCGCGGAGATATCCTTCTTTATCCAGCTCCGTATTTTCTTTTACATAATGGGTTACATCCGCAATATGGACACCGACCTCCCAGCGGCCGTTCTGAAGTTTACATACCGACACCGCATCATCAAAATCTTTTGCATCAGCAGGATCGATCGTGAACGTGGTTATTTTCCGGAAGTCTCTTCGCTTTGCTATTTCTTCTTTTGTGATCTCTGTCGGGATCCGGTCAGCTTCCTTATCAACCCCTTCAGGAAATTCATTCGGCAATCCGAATTCGGCAAGGATGGAATGGATCTCGGTGTTGTGTAATCCCGCGTCGCCCAACACTTTCAGGATCTCTCCCTGCGGATTTTTTCTTCCGGCTTCCCACTTCACCATTTTCGCCAGCGCTTTCTGTCCGTCTTTCGCGCCTTTTAATTTATCCAACGGAATGTGCAGGTCGAACGGGATCTTTGGATTATCGGGGTTGAGAAAAGCAAAATCTTTTGACAGCTGGATGGTGCCGACAAATTCCGATTTCGCCCGCTGAACGATCTCTTCGATGACACCTTCCGGCTTTTTTCCTCTTCGGTCCTGTATCAGCCGAACCTTCACTTTATCCTTATCCATCGCGTTGAGCGTGTTCCGCTGCGCGATGTAAATATCCTGATCCTTTCCTTCCACCACCACATACGCGGCGCCCGTTGTGGTCATATCCACTCTTCCTTCTATATAATCTCCTGTTCCGGATGATCTTTTCTGTGGCTGCTCTTCCGTTCGCTGACGAAATCCGGCAAAAACATATTGGCCTTTTCCTGCTTCTTTGATCACTTTTTTCTTCTCCATATCGCGGAGCAGAAAACTAACCAGGGTTCGCTGCGCCTGGTCATCGACTCCCAGCCGCGCGGAGATCTGTTTGTAATTAAGCGGCTTCTTAACGTCCTTCAATAATTGCAGGACCTCTTCAAATAAATGAATCTTTTTTTCTTTTTTCTTTTTTGACATAATTTTTAGAAATACGCAGTGAAGGTAGGAATTCGCTGAAACTACTGCTTGATGTTATAAACTTTGCCTACGACGAACATGTCGCCTGCATAGGTTTTGCTCCAGAGTTTTCCGTGCGAATCAACTCCGTAAGTTAAGCTCTGAACCGAAAAGATCCAGTCAAACCCGACATCCAGCGACTTTACTTTATAGCCTACCACATAGGGTTCGCCATAATTATCGATGGAAATAATTTGATTTTTTTTATCTACAAAATAATAATTTTTATCTCCGTAAATAACACATTTATATACATACGGAGTTTTTTTCTTTTCTGTTGAGTCGGTGAGGGGCATGGTTGAAAAATTCTTTGATGTTGTGTCGGCAACGAACACGCCCTCTTCCAGTTTATTGGCATCCAGCCATCCGATGGTAATCGCGACCAGCCGCGCATTTTTCATAGGATGTGTCTGCGGGTTGCTGTTCAGTTCCACGAGGTTGATGCATGATTTTGCCTCATCGAGCGATGCCCCCATTTTATAAAGAATAAATCCCGAGAAACGATCGGCATCCAGTTCTTCCTGCGGATCGCGTTTATGTTTGATCAGGGTGTGTCCGGACAGATGGTGGCCGATCTCATGCGCCAGCACGCTGACGGCGCCCCAGTCCGATTTGGTCCGGTCCTTTACGCGCAGCATGAACGCAGGATTATAGGCGATGTATCTTTTTCCTTTTTTAATGTACGCGATGGCTGTAGAAATATTGGGGTTCTCAACAATTTCAAAGTTCTCCGTCAAACCTGTGTAGCGTACGATATCTTCAACCGCATCTTTTGCATCCGCCTTTGAGTCAATGGTGTATTTCGATTGGATCAGGCTGTCGCCGTGGCCTAATGAGTAATTGGTTATCTGGGAGAAAACCGATGAACTCATTCCGAAAATTGAAATTAAAATTAAATATTTTATCGGGTTTATCATGAAGCACAAAAGTAAAATAAAAACGAACAAAAGAAAATTCCATATACGGGATTTACGAATTATTAAGATAAAGATTATCTTCGCTTAAAAATAATTTCAAAAAATATGATTATTCTGCTTGCTATTGTCCTGATCGGAGCGTTGGTTTTTGTATTTACCTACAACGGCCTAATCGCCAAGAAAAATGCCGTTGAAAATGCGTTCGGCACCATGGATGCCTTGCTGAAAAAACGTTATGATCTCATCCCGAACATTATTGCCACCGTTCAGCAATACATGAACTATGAAAAGGATACACTGGTAAAGATCACTGAGCTGCGTTCAAAAGCGGTAGCTGGAAATATTTCCACGGAAGAAAAAACAAATTTATCAAACCAAATGACCCCGCTGCTCCGGAATATTATGGTGACCTCCGAGAATTATCCGGAGCTAAAAGCCAATTCCAATTTCACCGACCTGCAGAGAACGCTGAATGACCTTGAGGACCAGATCGCCGGATCACGGATCGGATATAACGGAATCGTCACCGAATACAACAACGGCATTGAAATGTTTCCCGCTAATTTTGTAGCGGGGTTGATGGGTTTGCAGCGCAAACCTGTTTTTGAAACCGTTGCTGAAGAAAGGAAAAATGTCAATGTGAAAGAGTTGTTCGGGAAGTGATCAGAACTTAACGAGCGTACCCACCTTTTTGCCTGTCCCTACAGCAACGTCTCTGCCTCAGGACTCAGATGATCTCAAATCTCCTACAAAAAAATATACCTCCCGATGAAACCTTCCTTGTTTCAACATCGTTGAATCCGCCAGTTGCTCTTCAAAATTCTTTAGCCTTCCGGGCCGCTGGCAATGGAGGCATTAATCTTACCGCTCATGAAAAAACTTACCACCTTCCGCTTGTTTGGTTTTTCATTTAACTTTAACAAACTACTTAGAGGGGGGGGGGGTGCTCCTTATTCTTTTCATTAACACTACGGTGTACGGTCAAAGCGGGCAAAAATTTGCAACGGGGCTGAATTCCCTCAGCGGAACCGATGCGCTGGGAAGCAGCAATAACTTTCCGCTGGTGATAAAAACAAACGGAACGGAAAAAATGCGCATTACCGAAACGGGTAGGGTGGGCATAGGAATTATTTCTCCTTCTGAAAAATTCGAAGTGTCAGGCATGATCAGGAGCACTGTCGGTGGATTCAGATTTCCGGATGGTTCGGTTCAATCATCGGCATCCGATGTAAAAAAATCCTATGTAGACAGTTCAATTTCAGCGATTGTATTTCCAACACCAACACCGCCATCTTTTGCAGCTGTATTATTAGCCGGAAGAAACGCGGACGCAACGGGAACCGTAAAGGATACCGCCGGAGTAAACGCTATTGATTTTAACGCAAGGAAAGTATTTAACAGCAGGGGGCAGTTGAAAATAGATTGGGAGAACGGCCAGCTCTGGAACTCAAACAATAATCCACCTCCGGCTTCAGGACTTTCCATTGACTGGATCGCACGGAGGCTTTATAACTCATCGGGAGCCGTAAAAGTGGACTGGGAGCAGGGTTATTTATACAACTATTCCTCCGGAAGTGTAATCTCACTGAAATGGATAACCAGGGAGCTGATAGGTTTTGACGGGCTTGCCCCTTCGCTGAACTGGGGAACGCGCATTTTGTGTAACACGCACGGACAAACCTCGCTTAACTGGCAAAACAGAATATTTGGAATCGGCCAGTGGGATTATGATGCTGATTATTCTTCAAACTATACAAACAGAAGTTTAGTCGACAAAGGATATGTGGACAGCACGATAACATACAAGCTGCATCATGCCATAGACTGGAAGCATATTGTGTTTGATGATGTCGCAAATTATTCCGGCGATTATTCCGCAGCTTTTACAGCCAGAAGCCTGGTAGACAAACAATATGTAGACAGCCAGCTGGCGGCTATTGTTATTCCTCCTTCACCGCAGGTATTTGTTCCGGGCACAGGGCAGTATTCTGCCATAAACAATCAAAGCGGCAACAGCGCACAGGCCGATTATTCATTTGTCGGGGGAGGAACAAACAACAGCATCCTGCCCATCGCGCAGTACGGAATCATCATGGGCGGCACAGGCAACCAGATCGAGAACTATGTTACCCCGCCCCCGCCGGGT
>JAHEYJ010000163.1 GCA_023251675.1 Bacteroidota bacterium | reverse complement strand
CCAAGCGGGAATAGCTCAGTTGGTAGAGCATCAGTTTCCCAAACTGAAGGCCGCGGGTTCAAGTCCCGTTTCCCGCTCAGTTTCCCTTTTTTTTAATGTACGGTTCTCAGAAACTTTACCCTTTCTTCCAGTTGAGGATTTTTAACCTTTGAGAGGTATTTCTCATAGCAGAAAAGTGACATAGGCGCATTCCGTTCCTGAAAATAGATAGTGCCAAAGTTCTGATACAATTCAGGATAATCTTTTGTGGCCCGGTCAAAAGCGCCGGCGGTTAACTGTTTCGCCGCATTCATCCAGCCGTAATACATGCAAAAGACAGTAAAGTTGAATTCTCCTTCGGGATAATATTGGGGTTTAAAGAAAGAGGATAGAAGGAAAGGATTTTTTCCTTCCTTAACCATTTTGTCTATTTCTTCATTGGAATATCGTTTAAGCGAGGGCATAATATCATTCTCAGTAAATGCCGGAAGGGAAGGATCGAAATCATTTCGAAGATAGATAGCGGCCGTTTCATCGGCATACACCAGCCGCCAGTCAGCACGTTTCTGCAAATACGATATCCAGTCAGGCGTTAAAAAGTAAGAGAAGATGATGATATCCGGTTTGTATTTTTCGACCAGGGAAGCTTTTTGTTCTTCCTTTACCGAAAGGATCTGTTCTGAAAAATTCTCGCTTCCCATCACATCCAGCCGCCCGTCAATAGCTGTTTTTTGCGCGGTGAAAAATTCCAGGTATCCTCCATAATCAAGCTGGTTGAGGATCTTTCCACGTATATTTTTTTTCTGAATAAAATCAACGGCTTTAACAGGCAGGGTGGAATTGCTCCATCCGAAGCCAAACCGGTAGATAGCCCGGTAATGAATATAAAAGGCATTCGTAGCGACCGACAAGATCAATAAAGAACAAACCATGATAAAACCAATGCTGATCTGTTTTCGGTATTTCTCAGCAAATGGAACTCGGGTATTCTTCCTTTTAGGTTTTATTTCTTCTTTTGGAAAACCTGAAATGACGGGCAAAACAGCAAACACAAAATACCCTACATTTTTAATTGCAGAACAGGCAAAATAAAAAAAGAGGAGAACGATCGCCCATTCATGAAGCTTTAACTTCTTTCTGTTGATTAACAGTAAGATCACAGCAAAGATCAGGAACAGATCAAAGAAATGCCAGGTGCTGAAAACTTTGCTTATGTCGTAATTTGTGATTGAAAACGGCGACTTGAGCTCGCGAATATTTTCCTTGAAAATATTTCCTGCCTGAATGGTGAACAATTGCTCTAGTGGAAGCGTGAATCCTTTCCATCCATATGGATTCAGAAGGCAAATGAAGATTGAACTTCCTCCGTAGATCAGAAATTTTCTGAACAAATTATTCTTGCTGAAGTAAATGGAAATTCCGTAACAGCCGATCACTGCAATTCCCAGTATGAAAAGGGAATGCATGTTCACCCAAAAAAGCATTACCAGCGGAAGCCAGCGGATCATTTTTTTATTTCCCTGGTAATATTCCTGAAGCAGGTAAAGTGTTATGCTGAGCATAAGCCATGAAACCGAATGTGGCCGTAGTTCGAATGAAGTGGAAAGCGTAAGGATACTCAGCAGGAACAGCCATGGAAGCAGGGCAGAGGAGGTGTTAACCCGTTTGAAAATAATTATAATACAGCCAATGATCAGCAGCGAATTAAATAAGATCAGCCCGGTGCTGCCGGCTAGTGCATAAACTGCATATAGGATCAGCTGATAAAGCCAGTTGAGATCGATGTATTTGTTTGCATTGGCAGTATACGTGAACGTATCCAGATCGGGGAATGAATGATTCTCAATCATCCAGCGTGCCGCATTCAGGTGAAAGCCGATGTCTTCACCATAGATTTGCCGGATGGAAAGAACAAAGGAAAGCAACAGAATAAGAGCAAGTGCAATATTTCTCGAAACAGAATTTGGGTTGCTGTACATATAGAGAAATCCTTATTTTTGCCCGCCCGTACGGCCCAAGCATTAGGCCGGGCGGGCGTCCCCTATATTAGTGTTTTTTCTTTAATGCCCGGATGTTGGTCCCGATAGCTATCGGGATGGTAGACAACAACGTTTGAAATGAATTGGTTCTTTATTTAATATAAATAGTATTGCCCTCTTTTTGACTAATGAAATAATGCCCGGATGTTGGTCCCGATAGCTATCGGGATGGTAGACATCAACGTTTGAAATGAATTGGTTCTTTATTTAATATAAATAGTATTGCCCTCTTTTTGACTAATGAAATAATGCCCGGATGTTGGAATTGGTAGACAAGTACGTTTGAGGGGCGTATGCCGCAAGGTGTGGGGGTTCAAGTCCCCCTCCGGGTACAGAAGGGGAGTTATCGAGAAAAAAATCGGAACTCCCTTTTTTATTTTCCTCATAACTTCTTGACATTTCAGCGATTGCAACGAACACAGAATTTGTATTGGTGGTTCGATAAGTATGATTTTGTCGGTCATACTGAATACCATCGGGAAACAACATTTTTTGAAAGTTTTGTTTCTGTGTAAAGTCGCCTTTATGCCAAATCTCATAGAGCTTTGAGGATAAATTTACCGTAAAGTCCATCAATTCATTTGGGTTCGATAATTTTATTCGTGTTTTTTTCAATTCCTGTTCTATTTGTGTTTTTTCCTCTTTTAATTTATCGAAAACCTTTTCATAAATCGGTTTTTCTATTTCTCCCAAAGCAAAACGTTCCTGCACTTTTTCAAGTTTCTCATTTAACTCGCTTGCTCTCATTTCAAGGGCTTTCTGATTGACGGTATTGGATTCGGTCAGGTTATAGTAAGTATATTCCAATTGTTTTTTAATAGGCGCAAGGAACTTACTTTCCGCTGTGAAACCGCTTAAAAGGTTTTCAAATGCCGTGTGCATTGATGTTGCGCTGCGGTTGCATTTGCATCCCCTTTTATTGCATTTGTAATAATAGATTCCTTTTTTCTTTACCAAGTAACCCGTAAAAGTTGTTCCGCATTCTCCGCATTTCACAAACTGTTTAAGAGGAAGAAAATCATTTTCCTTCGTTTGTTTGAATCCGCTTGTCTTGCGCTGTTCATTTGCTTTTAAAAATAGTTCTTGGGAAATTAAAGCCGGATGTTTTCCTTGAATCATTTCACCCTGCAAAAGATTATGAGAAACCCATCCGCAATAAAACGGGTTGTGTACTATTTTTGCAAGCGATTGAATATGAAGTTTCAATCCGAGCGTTTTTAATTTCCCCAAGATCATAGGCAAAGACATATTTTCATTTGCTTTCCATAAAAATATTTTTTTGATTAGCTCCGCCTTTTCATTGAGTATAATTTTTTGCTCTTTACCCTGCGAGCGGTCAAATGAATATCCTATTGGTGTATGACCCATCCACTCTCCTTTCAGTAATTTTTCTCTCATGCCGTCAATACATTTTTTTCTTCTGAGGTCATTATCGTATTTGCTAAAGACGAATTGGATGTTTTGTTGCAGTTGTCCTGCATAGGTAGTAACATCTATCGGCTGAGTTACCGCAACAATGGAAATGCCCAATGCTTTTAGCTGAGAAGAAATATAAATAGCGTTCTCTCCCGAACGGCTGAACCTGTCCAATGTATAAACAAGAATGAAAGAAACTTTTTCATTTTTATTTTTTACAAATTTAATCATGCGGTTGAATTCTTCCCGCTCGTCTGTCATGGCGCTTTCATACGTTCCGCCAAAATAACCAAGCACATTAAAATTATTTTTTGTGCAGTAGTCGTTGCAGTATTTTTTCTGCGTCTCCAAACTGTGATTTGTGTCTGCCTGTTCTTTGGAAGAAACACGGGTATAAATCACTGCATTGTTTCCCCTGCTTAGTTCTAAAGAGGATTTGCCTTTGGCAAATACTTTAAGCTGCCTTTGCTGTTCCATCTTGTTTTAATTTTTGATTGTTGTGAATGTGAAACATGATAATAGAAAAGGTCTCGATGGTATCAATCGCTTCCTTTGCCTGTTCATCTGTTAAGTTTTCTAATCCGGGATAAGTTTTGAGTTCTTCAACTGTCAGTCGTTTTAAATCTTTTGACATGGAAATTACAAATGAGACACAGGTCTGAATTGTAGTTCAGTGGCTCTGCCATTTGGAATATCCTGTTTGTAACAGGTAGTATATAAAAATGCACCAGCATTTTAATCAAAATTTATTTTAATCGTATTCTTGATTGAAGTTACTTTCCCTTTATGGGTTTTTAACGTGATGTCCTGAAAATCTCCCTGAGAAAGCAGTTCATTTAATTTTTTGCTTGCATCCTGAGTTTTAGAAAGGTACACGGTTTTCATTTTCTTTTCTTTGAAATTAATTTCGATGGAATCATATTTTCCACTACGGATCATAGTAAGAAGTTTCATTTCATCCGAAGGATAGAGAAGTTCTTGCATAAAAGAGCTGCCAAGAACATCTACAAAACTTGGTCTGTTATTAATTTTTGGACGGTCGAATAATCCCATGATAAGCAAAGTTATTTTTTTTAAGTGAAAGATTAAATTATCGAACTTTTATTTTTATCAACTAACATACCGTTAATTACTTTGTCATGAAAAATTTGCAGAGAGGTCTGGGTGTGCAGGCTCGGGTGCCTCTGCAAGAAAAGTAAGAGGGGCGTGATTTGCCCCTCTGTTGTGTTGGGTTTAATTTAATGCTCTTTCATGTTGTTGTATTACATCACTGCCGTATTTACTGCGGATAGTATTAATATCAAGCGGATTATGTTTTCGGCTCTTTAGTCCATCAGGGCGAAAATACCACATCAGTTTTTTGGGCGCAAACCAAAATCCGGCTTCTTTCAGTTCCTTTTTGTAAGCAAATGTATTGCCGGAAACCCAAAGCCATGAACCGATTAGTTCTATAACGATTCCTTTAAAGTTTATGATTTTGGCGAGGACTTCGGGATAAACAAATAAATCTTCCTTGTCGCCCTCGTGTTTAAAGGCGAAAGAAGGATGCTCACAGAAGTATTCATATTCGCTATTTATCTCCTGCATGGTGGCAGTATCACCGCCTTTTCGGTCGGGATGATGTTTTAACGCCAGTTCCTTGTAGCGTTTCTTTAACTGCTCAATGGAATTAATGTTCGTGAAATAAATTGCTTTCATAGTTGGTAAATGAATTACATGGTTTATAATAAAATTGTGTTTCCTGATTTCTTTTAGTGTCGTTCAATGCAGAAACATATTCCTCAGCTTCCGCCTCTGTGTCTTTGCAGTCTATGACCGCCTCGCAGTCATTTTCCGATTGGATGATCTCGTACATGTTTTTTTTGTTTTGATTGTTATTTTTTTGTGCTGTTCAAATAATTTTTTTTTCAAAAAGAAAAGCCGGTTCAGAATCCCCCTTCAAGGCACGCAGAGGGGGTTCGGAACTGGCGATTAAAAAAGAAAAAATAAAAAGGGGCTGTTATTCCAGACTGCGGTTTCTGCCCTCTAAACTGTTTTGAGCATGGAATGGACGCAGCCCCACTTCGGAACCATGGCGCGTAGTGGAGTGCTTAAAATAGTTTTGGGGGCATTTGTATTGAAGTCAAAGGTCTATAGTCCGCTAATGGGATGGAATCAAAAAATACCGGACATTGTCCTTTGACTTCTAATATTGGAGATCAGGCATCGGTGAAATGTCCCAGAGAATCTCAAAAAAAATAAATTTAATTTCTATTTTTTTTCTTTTTCTTTGTTGTTGAAGAGGGTAAGGAGCTTGCTAGTAACACGCTCCTACCCTCCACATAACGAGGTGCTGAAAAGTAATTTAATATGTTAAATCTCAACACGTTACATCACCTGACCTTAATAGATTATTTAGGTATTGAAAATTTACGTATATTTGCATATGTTACGTTTCAGAAGTTCCCGTACTGCATAAGTCAGTCGCATATCTGAAATAAGGTATTTGTTATTTGAAAAAGCTGGAAAGTATGTAAAGGATTGACAGGTGAGTGGATTTGATTCCCTACTGTTATTTTGCAAAATCCTTTTCTATCGGTTCAGTAAATAATTTAACAAGTATGGTTTAATTTTTTAATGAAAAAAAAAACTATAAAATGGAATTATTAGTTGGAAGATGAAAGATTGAATTTCTCTTTCGCTTTTTTCCAATTCTTGCTGAGGATTGGTTTTGCATAAGAAGTTTCTCCGTGTGATGGTTCACCGGAAAAATGACAATACTTTTCAGGAAAATCCTCCTTACCAAATTTCACCCAGCTTTTGTATGCCTCATCGGACATCGGTTTTAAGATATTAAAGGGAATTTCCTTTCCTATCCTGATACAATATCCGGTTGACTTGCCGTTGGAATTAAACGACTCTGTTTTTCTCTTGCCTGATTTATCCTGATTTTCAGGAATAACTTTTTGAACCGTTACTCTAATTTCCTCGCTGATCGTTAATAAGCGTTGCGCTTCTTCGTATGCTGCATTATAGAGCTCGGGGTCTTTTTCTTTTGAAATATGAATTCCCATTTCATTATTATTCATTTGTGAGAATTCATACAAGTTCATTGAGGTAATGATTGCCTCGTTTTCGTTCAGATAACATTTTGCATGTAGGTTTTTGCAAATACTTGTCCTTACCCCTATATGTTTTTCAAGCCAGTTAAGTTCCTCCGATTGAAGTTTATTTTCTCTGAAAATAATTCGAATATCTCTTTTCTGAATGTTCAGGCTTTCAAGTTGTTCTTTTATCTTGTCGCTGAATTGCAAATAAGGACTTATTAATATTAGTTTCTCCTTCGTAGATTTGATAAGTTCCTCCAAGTGGTACGAAACTGCTGTTGTAGTTAGGAATTTTGCCATGTTAATCGGGTATAAATTATTCAGCAAGAATAGTGAATTTTGAACAATACCCAATGTATTGGGTGGTGTATTTTCCGCATTAGAGGGACTTTCGCCCTGTGATTAATAACAGGGATAAAAAAGAGTTAAAGAAGTTCGGTAAGCATTTGCGAAATCTCCGAGAGGCGCAAAAGATTAGTCAGGAAGAACTTAATTTCCGTGCTGACCTTTCAAAAAATATGGTTGGAATGATTGAGCGTGGCGAAGTGAATCCTACTCTAATAACAATAAATGCCTTGGCGAAAGGGTAAGCATCCCCTAATTTAGTGCCAGTTGTATCTTAGTGTTTTAAAAACACAACTGGACATGAAAAAACGATTTACAGAAGAACAGATCATCAAGGTACTCAAGGAGTATCAAAG
>JAHEYJ010000036.1 GCA_023251675.1 Bacteroidota bacterium | reverse complement strand
ATCGCCATCACTCAAACCAACGCAATCATTATATCAACTTCTCCCAACGACACAACATGTCCCGGAACAAATGCCATCATCCATGCGAGTGCCGCGGGCGGTACTTCTCCGTTCACTTATTTCTGGCAGCCGAATGTCGGCTTTGGAAGCGCACAGGCGGTGAATCCAACGACAACTACTACATATACAGTCATCGTCACCGATGCGAACGGATGTACGAATACCGGAACTGCTACAGTAATTGTTTATACAAACAATCTCAGTTCTTCTCTATATGCGACTCCTTCTATCTGCTCAGGCCAAAATGCAACAGTTGCTGCTTCGGTGAACGGATCCAACATCACCGGAATTTACTGGAGCAACAATCTCGGTCCCGGAACCGGGCCTTTTGTGGTTTCTCCTGCGGCCACAACCACCTATTCTGTGATCGTAACCAATGTTTGCGGCGCTTCTGTTGTTTCAACAGCCGTTGTACAGGTGAACCCGTTGCCGCAGATAAATCTTTCACCTCAAACGGCGGCGGCCTGTGATCGGGTGATACTCAATTTCTCGGATACAAATTCAGCGAATGCAGGTGCTCATTATTACTGGACCTTTGGCGATGGAGGATCATCGAACCTTGCAAATCCATCGCATAGCTATATTCAGGAAGGAACATTTGCAGTGAACGTTACCGTGACTTCACTTTTCGGCTGTTCGGCTTCCGCGCAAACTTTTTGCACAGCGGTTGTGATCCCGTCACCAACCGCAGCATTCACTTCCGATCCGCCGCTCGAAACATCCATCGTAAATCCGGCGTTCCGGTTTTTTGATGAGTCGGTGAACGCAACCACATGGAACTGGAACTTCGGCGACGGGCAAACTTCGGTGGAAGAAAATCCGCATCATCTTTACGCGCAGACCGGAATTTATACGGTGAAACTTATTGTCTATAATAATGGCATGTGCATCGACTCCATTGTTAAAACGGTGGAAGTGAAACCTGAATTCACGTTTTATGTTCCGAATACGTTCACTCCGAACGGCGACCACATCAACGACGTGTTCAACGGAAAAGGAATGGAGATCATCGAATTTCAAATGGAGATCTTTGACCGGTGGGGAAATCAGATCTTTAAATCAAATGATTTCAATACCGGCTGGGACGGACATGCCAACGGCGGAACCGAAATTGCGCAGGAAGATGTGTATGTGTACCTGATCAACCTGAAAGATTTCACCGGCAAATCACATTCGTATAACGGGCATGTGAATTTGGTGAAGTAGATTTTTATCTGATCAAAGAAATATTCCCTGTCTTTCGGATCACTTTGTCAGGATAGACCGTTACCACTAAACGATAAACAAAAACTTCTGTTCCTGCCAGGTGATTGTTGAGGATCGCCTGGTTGTAGGTTCCGTCCCATTCAAATGTTTTGTCTTCGGTCTGGTAAACCTTCTCTCCCCAGCGGTTGAAGATCGAAAGTTTCATATCCTGTATACATTCCTGCACCTTGCTGTAAATTTTCAGCACATCATTATCGCCATCGTTGTTCGGGGAAAAAGCATTCGGCAGGTAGGGATCGTTGCATTCAACAGGAGTCACAAATATGGTGACCGTATCAACAGCGGTGCATCCGTTCGCATTCGTAACAACAACATAGTAAGTTGTTGTGGTTTGCGGAGAGGCTATGGGATTCGGGCAGTTGGCACAAGACAGGTCCAGTGGCGGAACCCATTGGTAACTTATTCCTCCGCTTGCATTGAGTGTTGTGGATTCAAACTGCATGATGGTTGTGTCGGAGCCGGCGCTTGCAACAGGTAAAGGAAATACAGTAAGAGAATAAGAAGCTGTGTCCGAACACGCTCCGTTCGTTGCGATCACGGAATAGGTTGATGAAGCGCTCGGTGAAACAGAAATGGAAGCATTCGTTGAAGTTGTATTCCATGAATAGGTAATTCCCCCCGCTGCTGTGAGAACCGCATTGCTTCCGCTGCAAAGTGTTGTATTGCCGGTGATGGATGCGATCGGCGGTGGATCTTGTCCGACCGAAACGGTTTGTGTGATCGAACATCCGTACGAATCAGAAATGGTGACCGAGTAAACAGTTGCGGGAACAAGTCCGGTTGCAGTCATTGATGTTTGTCCGTTGCTCCATGCATAGGTATATGCCGGAGTTCCGCCCGAAGGAGAAGGAGTTGCCGTTCCGTTCGTCATTCCGCATGCTGCGTTCTGAGGAGAGACAGATGCTGTGAGCGCTACCGGCTGCGTGATCGTGACCGAAGAGGAAGTGCTGCATCCGTTAATGTCTGTAACAATCAAAGAATAATTTCCTGCTGCTAATCCGGTCGCTGTAGAAGTGGTGGCGCCGTTGCTCCAAGTATAGGTATAACCCGAAGCGCCTCCGCTTGCAAACGCCAGCGACGAACCGTTGCTTAACCCGTTACAGGTGACATTGTTTTGAAAAGTAATAACTGCAATTGCAGAAGGCTGTGTAATTGAAAAAGTATTTACGTTCGAACATCCGTTGGCATCGGTGACGGTCACGGAATAATTTCCTGCCGATAGACCCGAAGCTGTAGCGCCGGCTCCCGCTGCAGGATTCCATGTGTAAGTAAAACTTCCACTGCCTCCTGTTGCCGACACAGAAGCGGTTCCGTCATTGGCGCCGTTGCAGGAAATATTTGTTGAAGTGACCGAAGCGGTAAGTGCAGATGCCGGCTGCGTGATCGTTATATTATTTGAAGTGGTGCATCCATTGGCATCCGTAACGATAACCGTATAATTTCCCGGAGAAAGATTTGAAGCGGTAGAAGAATTTCCACCGGAGGGAGTCCACAGGTAAGTAAAACTCCCGGTGCCTCCTGTTGCTGCGACTGCAGCCGTTCCATTATTAAATCCAAAGCAAGTAACATAAGTGGAAGTTACAGAAGCGGTAAGCGCTGCCGGCTGCGTGATGGTGAACGTATTTGTCTGGGTGCAGCCATTTGCATCTGACACAACCACCTGATAATTTCCGGCGGATAAACCTGAAGCCGAAGAACTGCTTCCCACATTTGGTGTCCATGAATAAGTATAACTGCCGCTGCCTCCTGCTGCTGCCACTGCAGCCGTTCCATCATTAGCACCGTTACAGGTAATATTGGAAGAAGTTACGGAAGTGGTCAGTGCTGTGGCCGGTTGTGTAATGGTAATATTGTTTGTTGTCGTGCATCCGTTCGCATCGGTAATGAGTACGGAATAATTTCCCGCGATGAGATTGTTTGCTGTTTGTGTTGACTGCGTGTTGCTCCAGTTGTACGTGAACGGAGCAGTCCCGACCGAAGTAGTTACGGTTGCTGAACCGGTATTTCCTCCAAAGCAAAGTATGTTGGTTACCGGAGTAATAGTGGCAGTGGGAACCGGATGCACCGTAATAGTGATCGCTGTGGATCCGTTGAAGCAGCTTCCGTTGGAAACAAAAACCATCACGCTGTCTCCGTTCTGAAAGGAAGAAGAAGTGTACGTGTTGCTTGCACCATTCTGAACAGAAGTTCCGTTCAGATAAAAATTATATCCTATATATGTTGCAGGCGAAGCGGTGAAGGTCAGTGAACCGCCGGCGCAGAGTGAAGCCGGAGAAGGAGTCAGTGAAACGTTCAGCGTGCTGGGAAGTACCGTGACTTTTGTCGAGTCGAGCACTCTTCCGCAGCAGGCAGTAGTGACATATAGATAAAGTGTATACGTTCCGGGTGTAAAGAAAATAATATTGTTGGCGTTGGTTGCCGAAGCACCTACAACCGAATCCGGGTTTGCGGAAGAAGGAAAGTACCATTGGTAATAAGCGCCTGACATCGAAGTGCTGAAGTTGGTAGGACATCCTGCAGCGATCGTGGTATTCGCCGGAGAAATGCTCGGTCCGGCCGGGCCATTCTGCCAAAGGTTTATGAAGTCAGTGAAATTAGTTCCTGAAAAAGTTATGGTCTTTCTGCCGAGCGAAGAATAAAAAACCGATATCGGCCCTGCTCCGTTTCCGGTTGCAGGAGTTGCACCCGTTCCGAAATTCCACACTGCAGAACTTGATGCTGAAAAAATTACTTCTGAATTCGTACATCCTTTATTCAAAACAGTTATCACCGGAGGATTTCCCGGAACAGAAATAATATTTGATTGAGTAACAGGAGTTCCGCTGTTTTCAGAAAGGGCCATACTGATTCCGGCAGCACCGCTTCCTCCGTTTCCTCCTATGCCGCCTGCGCCACCTGCACCACCTGCACCGCCAACACCGTTCGAACAAACTCCGGCTGCGCCGCCCGCGCCGCCATTTCCTCCTGTTCCGCCGGCACCGCCCGTGCCGCCTGTTCCGCCTGTTCCGCCAGCGCCGGGATTTAAAAAGCAATCTGTAATAATTCCTCCGACTCCGTTATTGCAAAGGAACACGGCAAAACTTCCGCCGCCGCCTGTTCCGCCAATTCCGCCCGTTCCCCCATAACCTCCTCCTCCTCCTCCTCCTCCGGAACCTCCCCAATCATCGGATCCATTCTCTTGTCTTCCGCCGCCCATTCCGCCGCCGCCGCCGCCGCATCCGTCAGTTCCGTTTCCTCCGTTTCCTCCCGCGCCGCCGGGAACAAAATAACATGCAGAGATCGCTCCTGCAGATCCGGTTGTTCCGGTTGTTCCGATCGATCCTGCGCCGCCGGGCTGACCGGGCTGACCCGGAGTTGTGCTGCTGCATGAAGGAGGACCAAAAAAACATCCTGAAGAACAGGAAGGCCCCGTTCCGCCGGCACCACCGGCACCACCACAAGCTCCTGCACCGGCAAGTCCGGGATTTTGGGTATCGTATCCTGTCGTAGCTGCTCCGTTGCCTCCATTGTTTGCACCCGTACCTCCGGTTCCTCCGGGATAAGATAAATTTTCCGGTCCGCCTGCTGTTCCTGGACCGCCGATTCCTCCGGGAGTTCCTGCATTGCCGATAGTTCCGGTTAATCCGGCAGAACCGGTACCGGTAGAAACTTCACAGCGGGTAATATTATAATTGGAACATCCGTCAAGATAAATTCCATAGACCGTAATTCCATTTCCGGGAGCATTGGCGGTAGTGATGGTCAGATCCTGTAAACGAAAACCGGAAACACTGACTCCTACGAGTCCGAACAATCCATTTGCAGGGGGTCCGGCCGGATTGTTTGCATCCCGAAAAATAATACTTGGCGTTCCATTGCTTTTTGCCCAGGTTACAGAATTAAATCCGCCTTCAATGGTTACATTGGAAGGAATAAAAAGAGCGGTAGAGATCGTATACGTTCCGGAGGCAAGCCAGAGTTGATTAGCGGTAACTGTCACCAGCGATAATCCATAATTCAGATCAGCGGGATTTGCTTTTGTTCCTGCCGCGCCGCTGGTAGCGCCATTCGGTGTTACATAAATGACATCGCATTGCTGGGCATTTAAAAAAGAAGAGAAAAGAAATAAAGTAAGAAGAAAAAGTAAATTTTTATTCATGAAAGAAGTAAGAAAATGGTTCAGCTACAAAGTTAAATAATAATCTATTAGATTACATTCTTGAAAATATTAAGATTAGGAGTCTATTGAAAAATAGTGATACCTTATTATTTAAAAATTTCGTAGTGGGTCAATTTCATTCTCCGCGCCCTCAGCGAGTTGCTTCTTTGCGGACTCTGCGGTAAACGACTGAAAAAAATACAAAAACCGCTGAGAAATACAAACTGAACCACTACTGGAAATTTATACCTTTCCTGAAAACTTATTATGACAGAAACAGAACTTGAAACACTCCGATACCCCATCGGGAAATTTTCTTTCAATGCCGAAGCTGGAAAAAAAGAGATCAAACAATGGATCGCGGATATAGAAGAACTTCCTTCTCATCTGCGGAAAGCGGTCGTTGGATTGAATGATAAACAACTCGATACTCCTTACCGCGAAGGCGGCTGGACGGTACGACAGGTGGTTCACCATCTGGCCGACAGCCATATCAATGCCTATATCCGCATTAAGTTTGCGCTGACAGAAGAGCATCCCACGATCAAACCTTATAAAGAAGAAAAGTGGGCGGAGCTGGATGATGCGAAAAATCTTCCTGTAGAAGTTTCTCTCTCGCTTCTGGAATCGCTTCATGAACGATGGGTATACATGCTGAGGAAAATTGCTCCTGTAGATTATGAACGCACCGTTTTTCACCCGGACAGCAAACGGGATATGTCCATTAAATTCCTGATGAACCTTTATTCCTGGCACAGTAAAAATCACACCGCGCATATTACTTCGCTCCGGAAAAGAATGAAGTGGTGACAACGGCTTCTGTCAGGCAAGTTTTATTACTTTTGCTGTCCCCATAAAATCGCAGTATGAAAGTTGTTGACCGTATAAAGCAATCAAAGTCCCCGTTGTTTTCAATTGAGATACTTCCTCCTCTTAAGGGAAAAAGCATCCAGTCCATTTACAGCATAATTGATCCGTTACAGGAATTCAAACCGGCCTTTATTGATGTCACGTATCACCGCGAAGAATACGTTTACAAAAAACGGGAAGGCGGATTCCTGGAAAAAGTTTCTGTGCGGAAGCGTCCCGGCACCGTCGGTATTTGCGCCGCCATCATGAACAAATACCATATCGATACGGTTCCGCATATCATCTGCGGAGGATTTACCAAGGAAGAAACCGAAAGTGCGCTCATTGACCTTCATTTCCTCGGGATCGACAATGTGCTTGTGCTGCGCGGCGATGCGGTAAAGAACGAGCGTAGTTTTATTCCTGAACCTGGCGGCAATGCCTATGCGATCGACCTGGTGAAGCAGGTAGTCAAGATGAATTCGGGCAAATACCTTCATGAGGAGGATGTGCTGGATGTGGCACCGACTAATTTATGTATTGGCGTTGCGGGCTATCCTGAAAAACATTTCGAAGCGCCGAACCTCACGTCCGATCTTCGCCATCTCAAAGCAAAAATAGATGCCGGCGCTCACTACGTGGTAACACAAATGTTCTACGATAATCAGAAATATTTTGATTTTGTAAAGAAATGCCGCGAGATGGGGATCAACGTACCTATTATTCCCGGACTGAAAGTGCTTACTTCAAAATCACAGGCATCCATTCTTCCTAAAACTTTCTTTCTTGACATACCACAGGACCTGCTGGATGCGCTGGAAAAATGCAAAACCGATGCCGATGCAAAAGAAGTGGGAATTGAATGGTGCATCAAACAGGCAAAAGAACTGATCAAATCAGGAGCGCCTGTTCTACATTTTTATTCCATGGGAAGTGCGGAGCCCGTGCGCAGGGTTGCAAGCACCGTGTTTTAAAATCTTCGAAAAGCGAATTCATACGAACAATACGAAAAAAGAAAATGTATTCTGTCTTTCAACTTATGACTTTTAACTTTTGACTTTTAATTTTTAATTTTTGCATGCCCCGCCCCAGCTTTGACGATATCTACATGGACCTGGCAGTGAACTTAGCCGAACGTTCGCACTGCGTGAAAATAAAAGTAGGAGCCGTTTTAACAAAAGACACACGGATCGTATCGCTGGGCTATAACGGCCCGCCTGCCGGGACGCACAACTGTGATGTGGAATGGCCGAAAGACGGTTGCCCGCGTGACAGCAAAGGAGGATGTTCACTCGCCCTGCATGCCGAACAGAACGCTATTATTTATGCTTCAAAAAATAATGTCCCGCTTGAGAACTGTTGTGTGTATGTGACGCTTTCTCCCTGTCTTAGCTGCGCCCGCATTATTTTTGCTTCGGGGATTAAAAAAGTGATCTACCTCAACAGCTACGCTGAGTACAAAGGGATCCAGAACGATGAAGGCGTTGACTTTCTCAAACAGTTTGGCGTGGAAGTTGTGCGCTATAAGAAAATGACCGTATGAGCAACCGAATCAAGATCCTTCTTCCGATAATTTTTTCGCTTCTTCTTGCCACAGGAATTTTTATTGGCGCCAAACTTAATTTTTCAGGCCAGCATGCCATTCGTTTTCTCCAGTCAGAAAAAAAGTCTTCGGATAAGATCAATTCCGTTCTCAATTTCATAGAAGCGGAGTACGTTGATACGGTTAATAAAACAGTGCTGGAAGAAAAAGCAATTGCCGATCTCCTCCAGAACCTGGATCCCCATTCCGTATACATCACGGCAAAAGAAGTTCAGGAAATGCGCGAACCGCTTGAAGGTAACTTTGAAGGGATCGGGATCGAATTCAATATTATTAAAGATACGATCCGCGTGATATCTGTCATCGCCGGCGGCCCTTCCGAAACGCTGGGAATACAGGCAGGTGATAAAATTGTTAAGATCGAGGGCAAGCCGGCGGCAGGAGTTAAGATCAAGAACAAAGATGTTCTCGGAAAGTTAAGAGGAAAAGGCGGCACAAAAGTGAACGTAAGTATTCAGCGGGGAAATTCCAGGAAACTGATCGACTATACTATAACCCGGGGAACCATTCCCATTTACAGTGTGGATGTTTCCTACATGCTGGATAAAAAAACCGGCTATATCAAAGTAAGCAGGTTTGCAGAAACAACTTATGAAGAATTCCTGGAGCATACCACCGATCTTCGGTCAAAAGGAATGCAAAATCTTATTCTTGACCTGCGCGGAAATGGCGGCGGACTACTATCCACCGCTGTAAAAATATGCGATGAATTTTTAGAAAAAGGAAAAGTAATTGTATACACAGAAGGTAAATCCCATCCGAGAGAAACCATAACCGCCACGAACCGGGGTATTCTTACCGATACAAAACTCATTGTGCTCATTGACGAATCCTCTGCTTCTGCCAGTGAAATTGTAGCAGGTGCGATCCAGGATAATGACCGCGGAACAATCGTTGGCCGGCGTTCTTTCGGAAAAGGGCTGGTTCAGCGCGAAACGATGTTTGCTGACAGTTCTGCCATTCGCCTTACGGTAGCCCGTTACTATACGCCAACCGGAAGATGCATTCAGAAACCCTACGGAAAGGACCTGCAGGACTATTACAGTGAGGAATACAATCGTTATGAGCATGGAGAATTGCTTCATGCCGACAGCATTCCCGAAAATGATCTGCTGAAATACAAAACACCAAAAGGAAAGATTGTTTATGGCGGGGGAGGAATCACTCCTGATATTTTTATTCCGCTCGATACGTCCGGCAGAACTTCCTTCCTGACGGACCTCTATGTAAAAGGGTCGCTTAATCAATTCAGTTTTGATTATGCCGATAAGAACCGGAAAGCGTTCTCCAAAATGGAATTTGAGAAATTCAGAAATACGTTTACTGTAGATCAAACGATCATCAGCGATTTATTTGAACTGTCCTATAAAATGGGAGTCAAGCCGAATCCGCAGGAATCAGAAAGTTCAAAGCGGCTTATCAAAAACCTGTTAAAAGCAAGCATCGCCCGCCAGATATGGAGAAATGAAGGGTTTTATCCGATTCTGAATGAAGAGGACAAAGCAATTCAGAAGGCAGCAGATCTATTCAATACCAGATAAAACATAAAAGCCCCGTCTGCCGACAGCGTCGGAAAACGGGGTGTTTATCACACGTAAAAAAGTGAATTACTTCTTAGTAGTGTCTGCAGGAGCAGTTGTTGTAGCTGCAGTATCAGTAGCCGCTGATGAAGCTTGCTGAAGGAGCGCATTAGCTGCTGAATCAGCAGCTGCTTTCAATGCATCTTCCATCTTTTTTTGATCTGCTGCAGAAGGTCCGCAGGCAACTAAGCCAACGAAAACCACGCCTGTAACGATTGCGAGTAATTTTTTCATTTGATTGTTTGGTTTTTAATGAGAATAAGGTGCAAATGTATAGAATTTTAATTTTGATTGACAAGTGTACGAAAAAAGATTTTTTTATCTTTGCGTCCCTTTAACCAACCCCCATAAATAAAATGGCCTTCGAACTACCCAAATTACCGTACGCATACAATGCGCTGGAACCGCACATTGATGCACGCACTATGGAGATACATCACTCCAAGCACCACAATGCCTATGTCACCAATCTTAACAATGCCATAGCGGGAAAGCCCGAAGAAAAGCTCAGCATTGAAGATATCTGCAAGAATATTTCCAAGTATGGAACCCCGGTCCGAAACAACGGAGGCGGGCATTACAATCACTCTTTGTTCTGGACGATCATGAAACAGGGAGGGGGAGGAGAACCAACGGGTGCCCTGGCAGATGCCATTAAAGCAGCTTTTGGAACATTCAACGATTTCAAAACCCAGTTCAATGCAGCCGCAGCTACCCGGTTCGGATCAGGGTGGGCATGGCTTTGCGTGAACGGAGGCAAACTGGCCGTTTGTTCAACACCTAACCAGGACAATCCTTTAATGGACATTTCAGAATGTAAAGGAATTCCTGTAATGGGGCTGGATGTGTGGGAACATGCCTATTATTTAAATTACCAGAACCGCAGGCCTGATTATATCAATGCCTGGTGGAATGTGGTCAACTGGGATGAAGTAGCAAAGCGATTCGCATCAGCAAAATAATTCTTCGGCAAGCTCAGAATGACAAAAACAGCAACTTATAACTTGTAATTATACATCACAATGAAAACGTTTTCACTCTCCGGCGCAAAAAGAAACGCCATCGGCAAAAAAGATACCCACGCCCTTCGCAGAGAAGGGAAAGTTCCCTGTGTTCTATACGGAGGGAAAGAGCACGTGCAGTTTTCTGCCGTTGAAAAAGATTTTAAAAAACTCGTTTACTCTCCGGATATCCATCTCGTGAAACTGGATGTGGGAGGAAAACAAACCGATGCGATCCTGAAGGATATCCAGTTCCACCCGGTTACCGACAGCATTATCCATGTTGACTTCCTGGAAGTACTTCCTGACAAGCCGGTTGTAATGGATATCCCGGTTAAGTTCAACGGAACGGCTGCTGGGGTAAGAGAAGGCGGACAGATGCTGAAGAAGCTGACCAAGATCCGCGTGAAAGGGCTTATCTCAAAAATTCCCGCAACTATAGAACTGAATGTAGAGTCGTTAAAGATCGGAGATTATATCCGCATTAAAGACCTGAAGTACGATGGAATCACATTCCTTCACGAACCGGTTGTAACCGTAGTTGCGGTGAAAACTACCCGTGCCGTAGTGGAAGAAATCACCCCTGCAATGGCGGCGGCGGCGGCGGTGGCAGGAGCACCGGCAGCAGGAGCAGCAGGAGCGGCACCGGCAGCAGGAGCAGCGGCACCGGCAGCAGGAGCAGCAGCACCGGCCAAAGAAGAAAAGAAAGCAGAGAAGAAGAAATAATCTTCCCCTGCGAATTACGAATCAGGGCGAATTACGAATTAGTTACCCATTCGTAATTCGTAATTCGGAAAATCCGTAATTCGTAGTGTCAAATAAGATTCTCATAGTTGGTCTTGGCAACCCCGGTGAAGAGTACGATAACACCCGTCATAACATCGGTTTCAAAATACTGGATTCGTTTGCTGATTCTTTGAAAGTTAAATTTGAATTCCGCCAAAGGACGGATTCGCCTTGGCGAACGTCCCGCCTTGCTTTTACAGCTGAAGGAAAAGTAAAGAACAAACTATTTTATCTGGTCAAACCCACTACGTTCATGAACCTGAGCGGAAAGGCGGTGAACTATTATCTGCAGAAAGAAAAAATCCCCCTGGCCAATCTCCTGGTGATCACGGATGATGTTTCGCTGCCAACTGGGCAAATCCGGTTGCGTCCGAAAGGAAGCGACGGCGGACACAACGGGCTCAGGAACATCGATGAAGTTTTAAGTTCAGGTAATTATTCCCGGCTGCGATTCGGGATCGGCAATGATTATCCGAAAGGGGCGCAGGTGAATTATGTTCTTGGCAAATGGAACAATGAAGAATTAAAAATTATCCTGCCGCGAATTGAACTGGCCGCAGAAGCCATCAAAGATTTCGGACTGATGGGCGTGGAGAAAACGATGAATGCGTATAACAGCAAATAAATTTCATCTTACTTTTTTATTGTTTTCTTTTCAATCGATGCTTGCTGTTTAAGCATCTGTAAATTCTTTATCGCATTTTCATTCTTAGGATCCAGTTCTATTGCCTTGGTATAATCCGCTATTGCTCCCGTGTAATGTTGAAGTTTTCCTTTTGCAAAACCCCTGCGGTAAAATGCCAGAACATTCTTTGGATTAATCGCTATTGCTTTATTGTAGTCGGCTATTGCCCATTTATAATAGCGCAGGTAGGATTTTAAAATTCCTCTTTTACAATAAGCGCTGTCATTTGCAGCATTGAAAACTGTTTTTCTGTTATATTTTTTTAATGAGGGCTTGTATTGTTTCAGGTTATGATTTAATTTCCCTTTCAGGAAATATTCATTCTCGTAAAGGGGGTCTATCTCTATGGCTTTGGCATAATCCTTTATTGCTCCTTTGAAGTCATGCTGCTCCGCTTTTATCCATCCTCTGAAATAATAGGTGTTTACATATCCGGGATTGAGTTTGATCCCTTTGTTGCAGTCGGCCATGGCAGAATCATAGTTGTTCAGCTGGGCTTCGGCCCATCCCCGGTTACCATACGCTTCTGAATGCCGTGGAAACAGCGCAATGGCAAGCGTATAATCGGTGATCGCACCTTTAAGGTCATGTAAAGCAGCTTTGGCAGTTCCCCTGTAAAAATGTGCGTCGGCATTTACCGGTTCGATCTCCAGCGTTTTGTTGTAGTCAGCGATCGCGCCCGGAAGATCATTCAATTTGTTTTTTGAAAGACCGCGCAAATAAAAATAATCAGGGTTGGTGGAATCAATCTCAATGGCGCTGGTGAAAGCTTCCACGGCGCCGGCAGCATCGTTCATATAGGTTCGCATCATGCCGATGTCAAGATACGTGTACGAATTCTTCGGAGCGATCGTAAATATCTTCTTGAATTCTTCTATGGCGCCCAGGTAATCCTTTTGCACCACTTTTTCTTTTGCCCGTTCATTGTATTCATCAATGGTCTGGCAGTAGGAATTGGAGAAAGCAATAATTAAAAGAAGAAAGGAGACTATTTTATTAAAAGACCATTTCATTTTGAATTATTTCTGTTGATCCCGTTTCATTTCATTCAGCATGGTAATGATCTTATCTAATTTTTGGACTTCAAGTTCGTTCAGTTTCATGGTCAGCGCTTCGATCTCGAGTTTCGCATCTACGTTGGTCTGGTAATCATTCTGCGCTTGCGCGCGGTCGCGTTCGTTCTGGCGGTTCTGCGCCATCATGATGATGGGCGCGGCGTACGCGGCCTGCGTGGAGAAGACAAGGTTCAGCAGAATATACGGATACGGGTCCCAGTGAAAAATAAATCCAACTATATTCAATCCCATCCACAACACTACGAACGCGGACTGAATGATGATGAACCGCCACGATCCCATTCCGTTTGCAACAGAATCCGCCAGGCGGCTTCCGAAACTTAATTTCTGCGTATGTTCTTTGTGCCAGTCTTTTGGGGTGTTCATGGTGTGGTTTTGTTTTGTGAATGGTAAGGAAGGATTAAATTAATAAATGTTGCGGTTGTTTGGTAGAACCGATTCAGGGAGTAATTAACAACGCGGTGTGCGTGAGAGATTCTTTTTTCGACAGGGTTTTCCGTTGCAGAACCCCTCGCTGGCGTGCGTGTTCTTCACGCGTGCCAAGTCTTTTGGTCGTCTGAGACGACCTGCCACTGCGCACGCGTCACAGACGCGCGCGAGCTGGGCTCCACGAGCCCATTCCGTTTGCAACTCCATCGGACAGGCGTGCGCCGAAACTTAATTTCTCCGTATGTTCTTTGTGCCAGTCTGTTGGTGTACGCATGGGGTGGTAGAGTTGGTGAATAATTAAGGAAGGATTAAATTAATAAATGTTGCGGTTGTTTGGTAAGACGAGGCCGGGGAGTAATTAACAACGCGGTGTGAGTGAGAGATTCTTTTTTCAACTGGGTTTTCCGTTGCAGAACCTCTCGCTGGCGCGCGTGTGCCTCACGCGTGCCAAGTCTTTTGGTCGTCTGAGACGACCTGCCACTGCGCACGCGTCACAGACGCGCGAGCTGGGGTCTAGGTGTCAATTGTCAAAGTGCAGAAAGTTCCGTCACGATTTTTTCTACTCCTGTCAAAGCACTGTCAAGTAATGGAAGAACAGGTTCATTGTTAATTGAAAAATTAAAGGAAGTCCAAATCTTCAATTCATGAATTGCTCCTTTGAAAGGTAACGGATTGTCTGCATTAAATGTTTCATCTCCTTCTATAATTTGGTCTCCATATTGGATTTTTGATGCTTTGATACCTGCGCCAGGTTTAAAAACAATTTTCGTATCACCTTCTGGCGATGGAAGTGTCGTTGTCAATTCTTTTTTTTCAATTTTTATTTGCGGAGTTAATTTCTTATGTTTATTTTTATTGTTCAGATCCATAAATTTTGGTAACCAAGAGTTATTTTGGCTTGAAAAATGTTGATAAGACTCAATTTTTGTTGCAATGTCTGGTCGGTTTATTTTAAGTCCCGGAATACATCGTTCAATTTTATTTTTTTTGTAAATTCTGTCGCGTCAAGTGTCTGCCAAGCGTAGGGAAAATAAATTTCAAATCCTGTTCGAGTATGGTCGCCATATTTGTCATATAGTCCGTGAGCAGTATAGTCAAGAGCAGAGCGTAGGTTTTCCATGAAGTTTTTTATTTCAATAAGCAAAGCAGGTTTTATTGTCTTTTCGTTCAAACTTTCATTGTATGCAATTTTAATTTTCTCAAGTGTCCCCTTGCAGTAGTCAATTAAATGTTTTGCATCGTCAAATTGTCCCATGGAACTGTCGTATTAAAGTGACTGCTAACTAGTTATTGGCGCAATACTTCTCGAAGTTATTTTATCACCCCCAGTGCTTTCCCCACTTTTTCAAAAGCGGCAATGGCTTTGTCCAGATGCGCTTTTTCATGCGCGGCAGAAAGCTGAACGCGAATGCGCGCTTGTCCTTTCGGCACTACGGGAAAGAAAAATCCGATCACATAAATTCCTTCCTGCAGAAGTTTGTCGGCAAACACCTGCGAGAGCTTTGCATCGTACAGCATCACCGGCACAATGGCTGAATCTCCGTTCTTGAATTCCAAACCTATTTTTCGCAAACCTTCCTTGAAATAATTTATATTCCATTCCAGTTTGTCGCGCAGCGCGGTGGTCTCGCTCAGCATACCCAACACTGCTATCGATGCGCCCACAATATGAGGCGCCAGCGAATTCGAAAACAAATACGGCCGCGACCGCTGGCGAAGCATATCAATGATCTCTTTTTTGCTTGCTGTGAATCCTCCCATCGCTCCGCCGAGTGCTTTGCCCAACGTTCCGGTTACGATATCCACGCGGTGCATGACATTTTTCAGCTCGATGGTTCCGCGTCCCGTTTTCCCTATGAAACCGCTGGCGTGGCTTTCATCCACCATCACCATGGCGTTATATTTTTCAGCGAGGTCGCAGATCTTATCCAGCGGCGCGACAAATCCATCCATGGAAAAAACGCCGTCGGTCACCACCAGGCGATAGCGCTGCTTCTGTGCTTGCTTCAATTGTTCTTCCAGGTCGCTCATGTCGCAGTTCTTGTATTTGTAGCGCTGCGCCTTACACAAACGCACGCCGTCAATGATCGAAGCGTGATTCAATTCATCCGAAATAATCGCGTCTTCTTCGCCGAGCAGCGGTTCAAAAATTCCGCCGTTGGCATCAAAGCACGCGGCATATAAAATAGTGTCTTCCTGTCCGACGAACTTCGAAATTTTCTCCTCCAGTTTTTTATGGATGTCCTGCGTTCCGCAGATGAAACGCACCGAGCTCATTCCGTAACCGTGCGTGTCCAGCGTTTTGTGAGCGGCTTCCACCACTTTCGGATGCGAAGAAAGTCCGAGGTAATTGTTCGCGCAGAAGATGATGACCTCTTTGCCATTCACCTTGACCGTTGCACCTTGTTTGGTGGTGATGATGCGTTCGCGTTTGAAAAGTCCGCTTTCGTCGATGGACTTTAATTCTTTCCGGAGATGTTCTTTGAAGTTGCCGAGCATGGGAATGGATTTTGGAATATAGATATTAGAATTTAGACAAGACCAAACAAATGTAGAAAAAACGATGGCTTTGTAAACCAGAGAGCAGACTGAAAAACTGCATAATCTTCATGCGAAAAGCAAGGTAATAATCTTATAATACATTGTTATATTTGTGATCCTCTAATGGAACAACCATGATCAAGCAAACCTCTTACGAAGCATTGAAAGTTGTAAAGTCAGATGACAATGTTTTTATCCATAGCGTTGCGGCCGCCCCACAAGAACTTATCCAGGCGCTGGTTCGCAGATCGGGCGAATTAAGAAACGTCAATATCTTTCATCTTCATACCGAAGGCAAAGCGGAGTACACAAAAAAAGAATTTTCCGAAAGTTTTACGGCGAATGCATTATTCATCGGGCATAATGTTCGGGAGGCGGTGCAGGAAGGCCGGGCTAATTATATCCCGGTTTTTCTCAGTGAGATCCCTTCGTTGTTTAAAAAAAGAATCATCCCGATCGATGTTGCTTTGGTAACGGTCTCTCCTCCCGACCGCCACGGCTATTGTTCTCTCGGTGTTTCGGTCGATACTTCACTGGCTGCGGTGGAAGCAGCGAAAATTGTTATAGCGCAGGTTAATAAATTCATGCCGCGTACGCACGGCGACGGATTGATCCATATCAGCAAACTGAATCATGTGGTAGAATTTGATGAGCCGCTTCCTGAAGTAGCGGATCATATCTTATCACCCGATGAAATGGCCATCGGGCGCAACATTGCCGAACTGATTGAAGATAAGTCAACCCTGCAAATGGGGATCGGCGCAATACCCAATGCTGTTTTAGCGAGCCTGACTACGCATAAAGATTTAGGAATTCACACAGAAATGTTTTCAGACGGGGTGATCCCGCTGGTGGAAAAAG
The DNA here is from genome assembly GCA_023251675.1 of Bacteroidota bacterium. Classification (GTDB taxonomy): domain Bacteria; phylum Bacteroidota; class Bacteroidia; order Palsa-948; family Palsa-948; genus Palsa-948. The sequence continues at coordinate 9,183 of JAHEYJ010000036.1, read as the reverse complement.
GAGTGATCACCGGGAAGTTCAAAAAGCATTTTACCGGCGAAATTGTTTCTTCTTTTGTGATGGGAACCCGCAATCTGTATGATTTCGTGGATGATAATCCGCTGGTGAAGATGATGGACAGCGCGTTCGTGAACGATACACACATCATCCGGAAAAATCCAAAAGTGGTTGCCATCAACAGTGCAATTGAAGTCGATCTTACCGGGCAGGTTTGCGCGGATTCCATAGGCGGAAAATTATATTCCGGTGTGGGCGGGCAGATGGATTTTATGCGAGGCGCTTCATTGTCGAAAGGCGGGAAACCGATCATCGCACTTCCTTCTGTGACCGGAAATGGAAAGTCGAAAATCGTTCCGTTCTTGAAACAAGGCGCCGGTGTAGTGACTACACGTTCGCATGTGCATTATATAGTTACAGAATACGGCGTTGCTAACCTATATGGACAGGATCTGAAGAAGCGTGCAAAAGAACTTATAAAGATCGCACATCCTTCGCATCAGGAAGAATTAGAACGAAGTGCTTTTAATTTCTTTAACAAGAAATTTGAAATGCAATACAACTGACATCTGTCAGTTCGAGTAGCGAAGGCTTTGCGTAGCGTACCTGCCTTGCCGGCAGGCAGTTCGAGAACGGGTGCGAAGCGGAAAAGAAAGAGAGATGTTTCTCTTCTGTCGCTTCTCGATACTTTCGTTCCGGAGCGAACGAAAACTCGAAGTGACGTCAACTGATCCTTCCGGTTTTAATTTCTTCAACCACATTCGGATCGAGCAGGGTAGAAGTGTCTCCGAGATTTGAAACATCACCTTCAGCGACCTTGCGAAGGATACGCCGCATTATTTTTCCGGATCGTGTTTTCGGCAGTCCTTTTACAATTTGAATTTTATCCGGCTTTGCGATCGGCCCGATCACTTTTACTACTTCTGCGAGAATTTCTTTTCGTAATGATTCCGGATTTTTATCGTGATTGGTGCAGATCACATAGGCATAGATCCCTTGTCCTTTAATATCGTGCGGATATCCCACCACAGCCGATTCAACAATATCGGCGTGCATGTTGATGGCGCTTTCCACTTCCGCGGTGCCGATCCGGTGCCCGCTGACATTCATCACATCGTCCACTCGCCCGGTGATCCGGTAGTAACCGTCCTCATCGCGCCGGCAGCCGTCGCCGGTAAAATATAAATTCGGATAGGTAGAAAAATAATTCAGCTTGCACCGTTCATGATCGCCGTAAGTGGTACGGATCATGGAAGGCCAGGGGAAGCGGATGCAGAGATTTCCTTCCACCCCGTTTCCATGAATTTCCTTTCCTTTCTCATCCACCAGCAGCGGCTGAACTCCGGGCAATGGCAGCGTAGCAAAGCCCGGTTTTGTTCTTGTGATCCCTGCAAGCGGTGAGATCATAATGCCGCCTGTTTCCGTCTGCCACCAGGTATCCACGATCGGACATTTTCCTTTTCCTATGTTCTGATGATACCATTGCCACGCTTCTTCGTTGATCGGTTCGCCCACGCTGCCCAACACACGCAGCGAATCCAGTTTGTAGGGTTTTACAAAATCCAACCCGGCGGCCTGCAGTGCACGGATCGCCGTCGGAGCTGTATAAAAAATATTCACCTTGTGTTTGTCGATCACTTTCCAGAATCTTCCCGCATCCGGATAGGTAGGAACGCCTTCAAACATCAGGGAAGTTGCGCCAGCCAGCAGCGGAGCATAAACAATGTACGAATGTCCCGTGATCCAGCCGATATCGGCAGTGCACCAATAGACCTCACCCCCGGCCCCTCTCCCACAGGAGAGGGGAGAGTTATATTGGAATACATTTTCAAAAGTATAATGTGTATACACCATGTATCCGCCGCAGGTATGCACAACGCCTTTTGGTTTCCCGGTGGAACCTGATGTATAAAGAATGAACAACATGTCCTCCGAATCCATCGGCTCGGCCGGACAGTGATCTTTTACTTTCGTCATTTCATCTTTCCATATTTTATCGCGGCCTTCAATTATTCGGATGTTCGTTTGTGTGTGCTCTAAAACAATTACACTTTCAACGGAAGGACAAATTTCCAATGCTTCGTCCACCACATCTTTCATCGGAATGTCTTTTGCTCCGCGGTATGCGCCATCGGTTGTTACCACAATTTTACAATCGCTGTCCTGGATCCTTCCTGACAAAGCGGATGCTGAAAATCCTCCGAACACTACCGAATGAATGGCGCCGATCCGCGCACAGGCAAGTACAGCGATAGCGAGCTCAGGAACCATCGGCATATAAATGCAGATGCGGTCGCCTTTTGCTGCCCCGTTGTTTTTCAGAACATTCGCAAACCGGCAAACTTCAGCATGCAGTTCTTTGTAGGTTAGTTTTCTTCCCGCTTCAACCGGGTTGTTCGGTTCCCAGATAATGGCAGTCTGGTCTCCGCGTTCGGCAAGATGGCGGTCCAGGCAGTTCTCGGTGATGTTGAGCTTTCCGCCGATAAACCATTTTATATTCGGCTCTGTAAAATTCCATTCGAGGACTTTATCCCATTTTTTTTTCCAAAGAAAACTTTCAGCCTTTTCCGCCCAGAATTCTTCAGGGTCATCTACACTTTTTTTGTATTCGGAAAGGTATTGCTCAAAAGAGGTAATGTGGCTCATGGAAGTAAAAATTTATTTTATCAAATCTAAAATAAATTTCAGGAAGGAGAACTAAGAAACCGAAGAGAGGGGAACCATCTGGTTCTTGTCCGGGTCCCATATTTTAAGACGGAGGCATTTAATGATGTCGGAAGGCCAGAGGGTGGTGATCTTCGCCGTTTGAAGTTCGGGAACCGCTTTCATCACTTCGGGAAGGCGGTAAAAAGGAATTCGTGCATTCATGTGATGGATATGATGGAACCCGATATTGGCGGTTACCCACTGCCAGAATGGGTTCATCTTCATGTAACTGGAAGATTCCAGCGCGGCATGTTCATAGCTCCATTCAATGTTATTTTTAAAAGTAACGCCCGGAAAATTATGCTGTGCATAAAAAAGATACGCGCCGAATCCGCAGGCAATGAAGAATGGAATTACAATAGCGATCAGCCACGTGATCCATCCGAAAAAATAAATTACGGCAACGCAGTACGATACATGAAGTAGGAGTGCTACTAATGAATCATAATGCCTTCTGGGGCTAGACGCGAAAGAAAGAATGCACATGCCGTAACTGAAAAGGGTGAAATAGCCAAAGATCATATTGAGCGGATGCCGAACGGCCAGGTATTCCCTTCGTTCGCTTTTTGATGCGCTCATAAATTTTTGCTTGGAGAAGATCGGGTACGACCCGATGCTGGCGCTGAAAAGCTTTGAATTATTTCCGTGGTGATAATCGTGCGACCGTTTCCAGATGCTGATGGGAGCGAGCATGAATAATCCGAAAAGAGTGAAAATGATTTTCGCAGGAATGGATTTATATAATATGGCATGGTGTGCGTAATCGTGGTAGATCACAAACATCCGTGAGAGCAGAAACCCGGTCATGATGCCGGAAGCGATCCGGAGCAATGGGTGAAAATGCATAAAATCTCCTATTGTAAACAGGATCAGTAAAAGCAAAGTGGACAGCGAGTAATACCAGCTCTTCCACCTGATTTCAGCGGCATAGGGTTTCGTTGCGAGAATTAGATCTTTACCGGTTCTCATAGAGAATTAAACGTTGACAAAGATAAAAATATTCCTGAATTATAAAATGATGCAGATCAGCGGATAGTGGCTCAGTTTGTATTTCTCTGCGTTCTTTGCGTTGTATTTTCTCTGTGTTCTCCGCGGTTTCTGTATTTTTTTACAGTCTTTTACCGCAGAGACCGCAAAGAAGTAACTCGCAGAGGGCGCGGAGAATGAAACTGACCCACTACCGATCAGCGTTTGTGTTTCCAGCGCCGGTGAGACCACAGCCAATTTTCAGGATTTCTACAAATTTCTGCTTCTAATTTTTTTGTGTGTAAATCGGAGATCTCCCCATCGGCTGCAGCGGATGGGTTGGCACAGAGAATCTCTGCACGCAACTGGTACCTGCCCCGCTTTATCTTTTCTACTGATACAAATACAACGGGGTAATTTAGTTTGCGTGCAATGACTTCAGTCCCTTTAAATACGGGCGTGTCTTGATTCATGAACTTTGTCCAGTACGCATTTTCAGGAGAAGGGGTTTGGTCGGCAATGAAAGCAGTAGCATTGGTCTCGTGCTTCATTTTCACCATATCGCGGTAGGTATTTTTCATCTCGATCAGTTTTGTTCCGAAACGCGTGCGCATGCGAATGACCAGCCGATCGAAGTATTTATTTTCAAGCGGATGGTAAATCACATACAACGGGTGTTTGCAAAGCAGGCTGAAAGAATGGCCGCCCCATTCCCAGTTTCCCTGGTGGCCCAGCACGAGAATGACGCTTTTCTTTTCTTCAAATAATTTTTTCATCAAATGAAGCGATCCTTCTTCCATGCTGCAATGTTTTAGCATGGATCGTTTGCTGATGGAAAACGTTTTCAGTGTTTCAAGGAACAAGTCGCAGAAGTAGCGAAAGAATTTTTTTTGTAATGCGAGGATTTCATCTTCCGTCTTTTCGGGAAAGGAATTTTTCAGGTTCTGCAGCACCACTTTCTTCCTGTAGCCAATCACATAATAAAGAATGAAATAAGAAAGATCGGACAATAAATAGAGTAATGGGAACGGCAATGCCGATACCAGGTAAATAAAAGGAAGTGCCAAATAAAAAGCGATCGCTTGCATCAAGTGTGTTGAAGCACAAAAATACTATTTTGAAAGATGCAGCTTATTTTATCATAATTAACAATTCCGCTTGCGAGGATATCATTTTCAGGTTTTGAGCGCGTATAAATTGTTTGCCACGAGAATACACGGAGAGGAGGCTGCTGCGGGATTTTTCCGATGGCAGTTTTTTTGACAATTCATCTGCAAGGGAACTGCTTTCAATAATTCTATGCTGAAGGGTATCAAAAGGGATTATATTTTTAAAAAAATTGTCTTTTACTTTTTTTCTCATGTCCGGTATGACGATAAAAAGATTTGACTGTGGGAAGTTTTCTTCCGATGCCAGGTAATTCAGATGGCGTTCAACGTTGCCGAAGCAATTCAGGCAATCATCCGGGTACAGCACCAGGAACAGGACAGGCTTTCCCGGTTCAATAGCAGGTGTGGAAAGTAATTTTTCGATGGAAGTTTGGTTTTCCCGATGAGCGCAGGAGAAACTGAACAGCACGAGCAATATGACTCCACTTGGTTTATGGTACAATTTCATATTTTTTGAATATATAATTTTCACCTTCCAGCTCCAGTGTTACAACCCTGTCATTTCGCAGGGCAAAGGCTTTAATTTTTTCATCTATTCCAAGCTCTTGCCGGAATGTTATCCGTTTTTCTGCAACGTTGTAAAGAGCAATCATATAATGATGAACCCATGCACTGTCCATCCGGTCAATAATAAAATGCAATGTATTTATATCCCGGGGGCTGAAATCAAACCGCATAATAAATTCTGACGTATCGGAAGCCGGGAAAATAGTATCAAACACTACTTTTTCCGTTTCCACTTCCGCAATCCTGCGTGTATCGCAAAACAGCATTTTGCCTGTGAGGGGATGAACAGAAAAAGAAGTATTCACAAAGGTCAAGGGCCTGCCTCTATAGGCATTCGGAGAAAACGCAATAGTTGATTCTCCCAAAAAATTCAATGCCTTATTCGTCGCGGTGTATTTTGAAAATACAGGAAGCTTTGATTCTGAAACGGGAATAAGGTTAGTGGCATAAATGTTATTTTGTTGAACGGCAAAACCAAAATTAAAGCAGTTCCGGTCCGGATCATTTATAAATAAGGTGCGTGTGGAATGAAGTTCCTTGTCAAGGAAAAACAATAAAGGATCGCGGTCAAATATCTTTGCTTTTTTTTCTTTGCCCTGGTAAAGTGTGGTTGTATCATAAATGCGAAGCAAATAATAAGGAGCGTAAATTTGTTCTCCTTCAACAAAGAAAGTATAAAGTGAAGCCGTAGGGATGTGGTTTGAATTTTTCGTGTTTGCCAGGTAAGATCGTATGGGAGTGATTGTTTTTTTCAAGGCAGGATCCTGATCCATTTCGTCTGCAAGAAGGGTATTATAGGAAGTGTCAGGATAAAAATACCCTGTTTCTTTTCCGGAATAAATATTATAGCGAATCAATTCACCGGCATTAGCGATCAGCAGTACTGCACTGTCGTTTATAAATGTCATGTTGCGCTGCATCGTATTAATGACCGTAGTCTTTTCTTCGGCAGTTCCTAAAGCAGAGGAAATGATCTCTACTTCTCTTATGTGCCGGCAGGAGGCTGCCGGCAATAAAAAGAGAAGAAGAAGGAAACTATTGTTTTTCAAAAAGCGTCTGGGATCCATTTTCGGTTACAACATGCTTGGTTATGGTAACATTTTTATAAAGTGTTGGAGTAGAGGGTGTACATGCAATAATATCTGCGGTAGAACCTTCAATATGATTATTTGATTTTCCTGCAACTTTTCCCCAGATCACTATTTCACAGAACCAATTTGCTTTATAGCAGGTAATGCCCGGATTATAAGGATCAACGATTCCCCTGACGTAATCTTCCCTAAGATCAGAGGTATCAATGGTTGTTCCGTATTTTCTGTTCACGGCATCAACAATGGATTGGAGAGAAGCAGGGTTGTAGGCGTAATTCCCGGGATTGACGTTGTTTGCCGGGGAAACATTTTCTTTGGCGCATCCCTGCGTAATCAGTGCAATGGCTGCAAGGGCAGAGAAGTACCGGATTGTTTGCTTGATGTTTTTTTTCATGGCGTGATATTTTATTTGTTTCATCACAATATTGTGACTTAGTGCAAAATAAATGCACACAAAGCCGGATGTTTATCCGATTGCAGGATACTTTATCACTTTTACGAATAAAATTCAGGGAGAATGTCTTATCTTGAAAAAAGCAGCCGTTTTCCTTTCAGGCTTTCGTCTATTTTTCCTTCCATATAAGCAAGGTGTCCATTCACAAAAGTATGCGTGACCGTTGAATGAAATGTCTGGCCTTCAAACGGCGACCAGCCGCATTTATAAAAAAGTGTGGAGCGATCAACCGTCCAGGGCGCGTTCAGATCCACCAGGACCAGGTCGGCAAAATAACCTTCCCGGATATAACCGCGCTTTTCTATTTTAAAACAATCAGCAAGCGCGTGCGACATCTTTTCGGCAACTTTTTCAATGGTCATTTTCTGTTGATATACAAACTCAAGCATGACCAGTAATGAATGCTGGATGAGTGGTCCGCCGGACGGCGCTTTTAAGTAGGGTTGTCTTTTTTCTTCCAGCGTATGCGGGGAATGATCGGTGCAGATGACATCGATTTTGTTCTCCCAAACTCCTTTCAGTAACGCATCGCGGTCTGTTCTTGATTTCACCGCAGGATTCCATTTAATGAAATTGCCTTTTGTTTTGTAATCTTCATCCGAAAACCAAAGATGGTGTACGCACACTTCCGCGGTGATCCTTTTTTCTTTCAATGGAATTTTTCCATTGAACAACTCCATCTCTTTTGCTGTTGAAAGATGCAGGATATGCAATCGTGTGTTGTATTTTTTTGCGAGGCCGACGGCAAGTGCTGATGATTTATAACACGCTTCTGCATCCCGGATCAGCGGATGGCATTCTATTGGAATATTTTCTCCGTACATGGCTTTGTACTTCTCCATGTTCGCCCGGATAGTCGCTTCGTCTTCGCAATGCGTGGCGATCAGCAGTTTACATTTGGAAAAAATCGTTTCAAGCGTAGTTTTGTTGTCAACCAGCATGTTGCCGGTAGAGGAACCCATGAACACTTTTATGCCGCAGACTTTTCGCGGATCTGTTTTCAGCACTTCATCAATGTTATCGTTGGAAGCGCCCATGAAAAAAGAATAGTTGGCAAGAGACGCCACCGAGGCCCGGTTGTATTTCGCTTCAAGCAATTCCTGTGTGAGTGTGTTCGGAACGGTGTTGGGCATTTCCATATAGGAAGTGACTCCGCCGGCAACCGCAGCACGCGACTCCGTATATATATCTGCTTTATGGATCAGCCCCGGTTCGCGGAAATGAACCTGGTCGTCGATGATGCCGGGAAGAAGGTATTTTCCTTTTGCATCGATTGTTCTTCCCGCGGTGACTTTAATTTCCATTTCGGAAATTTTGGAGATGATCTCATTATCAATAAGAACATTTCCCCGGAACGTTTTTCCTTCATTGACGATGTGGGCATTGGTAATGAGAATTTTTCCCATCAGAAAGTCACTTTCTTTTTCAGTTCATTTCCTTTCCTGGAAATCAGTACTTCTGTTGTATCGCCTTTATTGAATTTCGACAATGCTTTCATGTAATCATTCATGTTGTTCACTTGGATGTCTCCCAGCTGAATGATGACATCTCCCTGTAAAAGTCCTGCTCTGTCTGCCGGCTTTTCTTTTGTAACCCCATCCACCCGGAGACCTTTTCCTTCAAATGTATAATCGGGCATAATGCCAAGGGTAACTTTAAATGAGGACTTTCCGGTATCCGGATTTTTGGTAGTAAGGAATTTCATCTTCGGAAGCGCTTCTGTTTCTTTGATCAGTTTAATGATGTACTCAAGCACTTTTTTCTCGCCGGGGAAATTTATTTTTTCAAAATCATCGGTAGGCTTGTGATAATCCGCATGCTGCCCGGTAAAAAAGTGGATCACGGGAATATTTTTCAGGTAAAAGGAGGTTTGATCGCTCGGACCGATGCCGGCACTGTCTTTTATTATTCTGAAATCAGAAACCGTTTTATCGAGCAAAGGAACCCAGTCGGGTGCGGTCCCCACGCCGAGGACCATCAATTTGTTTGTTGAATCTGCCAGCCGTCCGATCATATCCATGTTGATCATGTAATTGACCTTTGAGAGATCGATCGTCGGGTTTTCGCAGAACTTTTTTGATCCGTATAATCCCAGCTCTTCGCCGGAGAAACAGATGAACAGAAAATTAAATTTTTCGGTACGGTTGTTTTGGGAAAAATACCTTGCCAGTTCGATCACGCCGGCCGTGCCGGAAGCATTATCATCGGCGCCGTTGTGCACTTTTCCTTCCGAGTTTGCATCCAGCGAATTTTTATCCATTCCCATACCGATATGATCGAAATGCCCGCCGAT